>CACDOC010000004.1 GCA_902554355.1 uncultured SAR86 cluster bacterium
GTTGCACCTAAATTAAAAAAAATTATATGTGTGAGCAAGCCTTCGAAGCAGGACACCGTTGAAGATTTTGTAGTTAAACCTCAAGACATAGAGGTTATTCTGAATGGAATAGATATAGATACATTTAAACCTGATTCAAATGGGAAGATTGTTGAAAATAGGATAGTTACTACGGCAAGTGCTGACATACCCCTTAAGGGCTTAAGGTTTTTAATAGATGCTTTGCCAAAAGTTCTAGAAGACTTTCCTGAAACTCATCTAATTGTCATCGGCAAGTCTCCTAAAGAGAGTAAAATTAGGAACTTAATTGAAGACCTTAATCTTAATGACAGAATTTCATTTAAATCTAATTTATCTGAAAAAGAAATAGTAGAAATTTATCACACCTCTCAAATAGCTGTCATTCCATCTTTATATGAAGGTTTTGGTTTTGGTGCAGGTGAAGCAATGGCTTGCGGAACTCCTTTAATAAGTACGGATTCAGGAGGGCTTAAAGATGTAATTGGTGATAGCGCAGTTAGAATTAACGCAGGTTCTGTTAAAGAAATAGAAAGGGAAATTACAAAATTATTTAAAGACGACACAAAAAGAAGAGAGCTATCTTTAAAAGGGAGAAGAAGAATGGAAGATTTATTCGATTGGAAAATATCAGCCTCTAACTATGTTAAAGTTTTTGAAGACATAATAAAAAAACATAATAGTGCAAACAATTAAGTTCAATAAATTAGATTTGAAGGAAGATGATCTCCTTCTAGATATGGGTTGTGGAGAGGGACGTCATACTATTGGAGCTTATATTGAGAAGCCCGTTAATTCTTTTGGTTTCGATTTGTCTTATGAAGACCTAAAAGTAGCCAAAGGTCGATTAAATGATTTTGATATCTCAAATAAAAAAGAAATTTGTCAGTTTGGTGTTGGGGACATAAATACTTTACCCTTTAAAGATGAGTCATATGACTCGGTTATATGTAGTGAAGTCTTGGAGCACGTAGATTCACCCAAAGATTCGATAAAGGAGCTTATAAGAGTTTTAAAACCGGGAGGAGTTTTAGCTTTGAGTGTCCCAAGATTCTTACCTGAATTAATTTGCTGGGGGTTAAGTAAAGAATATCAAGAAATGCCAGGAGGGCATGTAAGAATATTTAGACATAGTCAATTAAGGAAATTGGCAACTGTTGAGGGATTAAGATACCTTTCATTTCATTGGGCTCATGGCCTTCATTCTCCGTATTGGTGGCTACAGTGTCTTTTCTGGAAGAATAAAGACAAATCTTTTTTAGTGAAGAAATACCATCAGTTTTTAGTCTGGGATTTAATGAAGAAACCAATTTTAACTAGGATTTTAGAATTTATTCTTCAGCCCTTGATAGGAAAAAGCGTCGTTATGTATTTTAGGAAGCCCTCATAAATAATGAACCCTTCAGACATAAATTTCTATAACAAATCTATTTCCTATATTCTCGACGTCCAACGCCAAGATGGATCAATACCTTGGGAAATAAATAAAAAACTTGATCCAT
Source organism: uncultured SAR86 cluster bacterium (assembly GCA_902554355.1). Taxonomy (GTDB): domain Bacteria; phylum Pseudomonadota; class Gammaproteobacteria; order Magnimaribacterales; family Magnimaribacteraceae. The sequence goes on from CACDOC010000004.1 coordinate 1,521, forward strand.
GGGACCATATTGAGGCTGCTATGGGCTTATCTATTGGAGGTAAAAGAGAAGAAGCCGAAAGAGCTTATTTATGGTTAGCTAAGGTACAAGAATCTGATGGTTCTTGGTTTGCTGAATACAAAAAATCTAGTCCAGTTACGAAAAGGAAAGAAACTAATTTTGTCGCTTATATATCTACTGGCGCACTTCATCATTACCTAATATATAAAGATCAAAATTTTTTAGAGAAGATCTTTCCAGTAGTTACTAAATCAGTAGATTTTGTTTTATCTATGCAAACCGATCAGGGAGATATTTGTTGGGCTTCTGAAGAAGGAAAAAAAGTCTTGGATGATTCTTTGATAACTGGAAGCAGTTCTATTTACAAAAGTTTGGAGTGTGCAATACAGATATACAATATATTGAACGAAGAAAATGATCATATAAAAAAAGCTAAAGATTTACTAAAGGATTCTCTTATCAATCAACCTGAAAGATATGACCGTACTTGGGAAACCAAAGCTAGATATAGCATGGACTGGTATTACCCAATCTTATGTGGAGTTTTGGATAAAGACACTTCTATAAAGAGAGTAGATAAAAAGTGGGACGTGTTTATTGTTGAAGGAATGGGTTGTAAGTGTGTTTCGGAGGAACCTTGGGTAACGATTGCTGAGAGTTGCGAACTGGTTATGGCTTTAATGAGAATAGGTTTAGAGGATAAGGCAAAATCCTTATTTAACTGTTTACATCAATGGAGGGATGTAACTGATGGGCTGTATTGGACTGGCTATGTATATCCAGATAAAAAGTACTGGCCTATTGAGAAGCCCACGTGGACTGCAGGAGCAGTTCTTTTGGCCGCTGACTCAATATACAAATTCACTGAAGCATCTGAACTATTTTTAACAGAGCTAATTTAATAGTTTAATTAATTTTTTTTAGAAGGCCCAAAGAACCAATTAGGTTAACCTTTTCAAAGTTATTACTTTCTAATGCCATACAATAAATATCGAAAGGCGGTCTTCCGCCATCATCAGGATTTGGAAAGACATCGTGTATAGCTAACAGGCCACCTTTAATTAATTTTGAGGACCAAAGTTTATAGTCGGTTAAAGCAGCTTCTTTGCTATGACCTCCGTCAATAAAAATCATACTAAAGGGCCCATCTAAGCTTTCAAATGCTTCTTGAGACGAAGAAATAATTGGGATAACCGTTTCTTTTAAATCTGATTTATCTAATGTTTCTATAAAGAAAGGCAGAGTGTTAATGCCATCTCCAGTTTTATTTATTAATTGAGGATCGTGATACTCTTCACCAGGTTGTTGTTCTTCAGATCCTTGATGGTGATCGATGGAATAAAGTAATTTGGAATTTTTTTTAACTGCAGACCCAATGTATAGAGCGGATTTACCACAATAACTTCCTATCTCAAGACAGTTTCCCTTCTTAGAGTATTCTAGGGCGTATTGATATAAAGCTTCACCTTCTTTATCTTCAATAAACCCCTTTATAGAATTAGGTTCTATTTTTAGTTCCATAGACATTGGTAAATGCTAACAAAATAAACATAAAAGTAAGGAATTATTTAAAACTTCCGTTGACCTAATGAATCAATTCGTGAGTAAATAAATAAATCTAAGTTATGAACTTAAAATTATTAAGCAAATCTAAGATCTTAGTCTTCGGTGACGTGATGTTAGATAGATATGTGTCTGGGGCTGTAGAAAGAGTTTCTCCAGAGGCCCCGGTTCCTGTTTTGAAACCTATCAAAGAGGAAATCAGACTAGGGGGGGCAGCAAATGTAGCTTTAAACTTATCTTCATTAGGTTCAAAAGTAAGTCTCATTGGTATATCAGGAAAAGATTCATCTTCGAAGCAAATCTTTAATTTACTTAAAGATAACAAGATAAAGAATGAATTAGTTAAATCAAATTTACCAACAATAACTAAAACAAGGTTGCTTTCTTCCAAGCAGCAATTATTAAGGGTAGACAACGAAGAAGAATTTACAAAAGAGGACTGGCAATCTGCCAAAAGAAAGTTTGATAAATCTATCTCTTTAAATACTAGTAATTTATTAATTATTTCTGATTATGGTAAAGGTACTCTTCAGGATATTCCTGCATTAATAAAAAAAGCAAAGAAGTTTAATAAAAAAGTATTAGTCGATCCCAAAGGAAATAATTTCTCTAAATACAAAGGGGCGGATATCATCACGCCTAATTTTTCTGAATTTATAGGAGAAGTTGGAGCTGTAAAAAACGAGAGAGAAATCACTTTAAAAGCCCAATCTTTGATGAAGTCTCTTAATTTAGGAGCACTACTGGTGACTAGAGGCCCTGAAGGCATGACTTTATTCAAAAAAGAAAAAAGTAAAATTATTAGATCTAACTTCCCAACTCAAGCCAAAGAGGTTTTTGATGTATCTGGAGCGGGCGATACAGTTATAGCAAGTATTGCAGCGGCTCTATCTACAGGATTTGATATCTCATCTGCGGTAAAACTAGCTAATGTCGCTGCCGGAATAGTAGTTGGAAAATCAGGAACTGCCACTGCTTCTTTATCAGAGATAGAACCTCATTTTTCAAGTGAAGATTTACTGTTTAGTCTGAACGAAGTACAAAAAAATTCTTCTTTACTTAAAGAGAACAATAAGAAAGTCGTTTTTACAAATGGTTGCTTCGATATTCTTCATGCAGGCCATGTTCATTACTTAGAGCAAGCAAAGAAATTGGGAGATGTATTGGTGGTGGGGTTGAATAGCGATTCATCTGTTAAGAATTTAAAAGGTAAAAATAGGCCTATTAATAATCTGACACATAGAGCCAAGGTGCTCTCTTCACTTAGCTGTGTTGATAAGATTGTTTCTTTTACAGACGAAACACCAATAAAGTTAATTAAAGCAATTAAGCCTGATGTATTGGTAAAAGGTGGAGACTATAAGATTAAAGAGGTAGTTGGTTATAAGGACGTAGGTTCTTGGGGTGGCGAGGTTAAAATTATTCCTTTGGTTCCTGGGCTGTCCACAACAAGCATTATCAAAAAAATGAAATAAAAGTTTACTTCCTCGATAGTCTCTTTTTCTTTCTTCTTTTATCGCGACTTTTCCACTCAGGATAGATAGATTTTTCACCTTCAGGCCTGGATTTGAATCGTCTATGTGTCCATAAGAAATTTTCAGGAGATTTTAATATGAATTTCTCATAATACTCATTCACTTCTTTAAGAACAGATCCCTTTTCCTTGTAATCTGCAATTTCATGAAATTCAAGATTAAACCCTTCAAGTCCTCTACTTACATTAGCCATAACTATCTTTACACCTGATTTTGATAACCTTTCAGGAAAAGTAACTGTCGCTGCATCTACTCCAAACAATGGGATAAATTGTGAATTCTTCTCTCCATAATCTTGATCAGCGGCGTATAAAAACTTTTGACCATTATTAATCCATTTTATTGCTTGTTTAGCTTGGTGGTTATGTATTGCTCCAGTTACGTATTTATTTCTTGCTCTAATCATCAAATAATTCATTACTTCATTTGATTGAGGTTTATACATACCCCCGAGTTCTAATTCTTTAGCCATAAATCGAATATCTAGCTCAACATGCGTTGAATGTTTAATCAGTATCAAAACACCAGTTTCTTCATTTAGTTTTTCAAAAATATCTAAATTACTAGTGCTTTGTTTGAGTTTTTCAATAGTTTTATCAGAAGACCACCACCCAATTGCAATCTCAAACACGCCAATGCCCATATTTTGAAAGTGACCTTTAACCAAATCATGAATCTCTATTTGATTTTTGTCTGGAAAACAGAGTTTCATATTAGCTTTAGCAATTTGTTTTCTATGAGGGCTAATTAAGTACAGCAACTGCCCCAATATAGTACCCATAAAAATTAGAACTTTATAAGGAAGGAATTTACATAAATAAATTAATCCCATGCCTAGCCAAGTGGCCAAGTATTTAGGGTGTAAGAGAGAAATTTTAAACTCAGGGTCTTGATTTTGCGGAGTGGAATTTTCAGTATTCATTTTTTGGCCAACCCGACAAGGCATCTAAATATTTTTTAACACCAGCATTCACATCTAGGAAGTCTTCCGTGAAGCCTGCTTTTCTTAATGCCTCAATATCAGCTTCGGTAAAGCTTTGATAGGCACCTTTTAGTTTTTCAGGGAAATCTATGTAATTTATGTGACCTTTCTGATTCCATTCAATTACTGCATTTGCAACTTCATTAAAAGTTTGACTTTTGCCTGTCCCAACATTAAAAATCCCTGAAACCTCAGGATTGTCCATAAACCATAAATTAACATTTACGACGTCATCTACGTGTATAAAATCTCTTCTTTGTTCTCCGTCTCCAAATCCGTCCGAACCCTTGAATAAGTTAACTTGTTCACTTGTTTTAAGTTGTTGATGTAGGTGGTAGGCAACACTAGCCATACCGTCTTTGTGGGCTTCATTAGGACCATAAACATTAAAATATCTTAAACCTACTATTTGAGATTTATTTTTACCTAAGTACTGCCTTACATTTTGATCAAATAAGTATTTAGAGTATGCATACAGGTTAATTGGAGATTCATTTTCTAACTTTTCTTCAAACTGGGTTCCGGATCCATAAACTGAAGCCGAAGAAGCGTATATAAGAGGAATTAAATTCTCCAAGCAGAAATTAAGCAATTCTTTTGAATAAAGCAGGTTAACTTCAAACAGATATTCTGCATCCCATTCCATGGTGTCTGAACACGCACCTTGGTGAAAAATAGTCTTCAAGTCGGAAGGGTTTATTTGTCCTTTCTTTATACCTTTCAAGAAATCTTTTATGCCCAGTTGCTCCTTTATTTGGCAATCTTTTACGTTTTTTTTGAGTTCTTTATTGTCGTGATTGTCTACAGCCAAAATATCTGAAATTCCTAAAGTATTAAGATTTCTTATTAGATTTGAGCCTATAAAGCCATTACTGCCGGTGACAACAATCATTTCTTGAGAATTAATTTATTAATTATAGCTATGTTAGCATACGCACATGCCAAGAATTATTTATACGGTCTTGTTCATAGCCCTTATTCCTGCTTATTTTGCTAGGTTAGCTTGGCGTGGAATAGGTAATAAGAAATATTTACAAAGGTGGGGCGAACGATTGGGCGTAGCCAATATTAGACCTACTAAAGACAAGTCTATTATTTGGGTGCATGCTGTTTCAGTAGGAGAAGTTAATGCCTCCATTCCGCTTCTACGTTCATTAATGGAAGAATGTCCTGGCTCAGAATTTTTGGTCACAACCTCGACTCCCACCGGCTCAGACATTCTCCTTTCAAAGCTAGGAAATAAAATAAAACATCAGTACGTCCCTGTTGATATTCCATTTTGTATTAATCTATTTATTAATACTTGGAAACCAAAAGCGTTGATATTATTGGAAACTGAGATCTGGCCTAATATTATTCATTGTTGTAAGAAACAAGGTATTGTTACTGCTCTAGTCAATGCAAGACTCTCCGAGAAATCCAAATTAAAATACTTAAGATTTAACTCCTTAATACAGCCTGCTATTAATTCTTTAGATCTTATATTGGCTCAGTATAAGTCTGATGCTTATCGTTTTAATGAAATTGCTACGGATATAGAGATAAAACTCTGTGGGAATCTTAAGTTTGATCAAGACATGCCGGAAGAGTTGGAAAATATTTCTGGTTCCATAAGAGATTCATGGTCTATAGAAGGTAAGAGAAGGCCTACACTTATAGCTGCTAGCACTCATGAAGGGGAGGAAGTCATAGTATTAGAGGCATTTAAAATAATCTTAGAAACTGTAACCGACGCATTGCTTGTAGTTGTCCCAAGACATCTTGAAAGATTCAATAGGGTTAAATCTTTGATAAACGAAAAAGGTTTTAAGTCTTCTTCTAGATCTAAGAAAGAAGACGTCACTAGCGATGTACAGGTTTTGCTAGGTGACACGATGGGAGAATTAAACTTTCTATATTCTCTTTCGGATGTAGCTTTTGTTGGCGGTAGCTTAATTGATCATGGAGGGCAGAATCTTCTTGAACCAGCTGCTCAAGGACTACCATTGTGTTCAGGCCCTAGTTTGAGGAATTTTATTGAAGTATCTGAGCAACTAAAGAATGATGGAGGTCTAAAGATTATTGAAAATAAAAATGAATTAGCTAATTACTTTATAGAGCTAATTAATGACGAGATCAATTTACAAAAAACTGGCCAATCTTCGAAAAATGTCTTTATTGAGAATAGGGGGGCTATAGACATTGTCACAAAAGACTTATTGGGGCTTCTGTAAGTCCCGGTTGGCATTATCTTGGTGCGCTTGATCTGATAGCGCACTTTTTTAGACCTCTTATAAATTAACAATTCAGTTAAAGGTTATAGTTTAACCTTTTTGTAATTGGCATATAAATTGCATATAAAAGTATATAGAACCAATAAATATGTGTCCTTATTATTGAAGTTTTTTTAAGATGACTTAATTAAATTTTGGAGATAAATATGAAATTAATAACAGCAATTATAAAACCATTTAAATTAGATGAAGTAAGAGAAGCCTTGTCTGATGTAGGCGTTACAGGACTTACTATTACTGATGTCAAAGGTTTTGGAAGGCAGAAAGGTCACACTGAACTTTATAGAGGTTCTGAATACGTGGTTGATTTCTTACCTAAAACTAAGATTGAAGTAGCGGTTAGCGATGATAACGCAGATGCGGTGATCGACGCCATTTCTAAGGTTTCCAATACTGGAAAAATTGGAGATGGAAAAATCTTTGTTTCTACGATGGAACAGGTTGTAAGAATAAGAACCGGAGAATTAAACGAAGACGCATTATAAATAATTTAAAGGGGATCTTATGATTAAAAAAATATTATTATTAACAATACTACCTTTCTTTTCTATTGGTATGTTTGCTGATGGTTTAGATTCTGGAGACACAGCTTGGATATTAACTTCTACAGCTCTAGTCTTATTGATGACGCTACCAGGTCTGTCACTCTTTTACGCGGGACTGGTAAGAAGTAAAAACGCTATTTCGGTTTTAATGCAATGTTTTGCTATTGCCTGCATAGTTTCAGTTGCTTGGGTTGTGTATGGGTACAGCCTAGCCTTTACAGAGGGCAATGCCTTTTTTGGTGGAACTAGTGCTTTCTTTTTAACTGGCATAGGTAGAGATGCTTTGGCCCCTGGCACCACCATGCCTCATTCTTTATTTGTTATCTTTCAAATGACTTTTGCAATCATCACTCCTGCACTAGTTGTTGGAGCTTTTGCAGAAAGAATGAAATTTGGCGCCATGTGTTTGTTCTCATTACTTTGGTTTACGTTTGTGTATATACCAGCTTGTCATATGATTTGGGGTGGAGGCTATTTAGCTGACGTAAAAGATTTTGCTGGAGGTTTGGTGGTTCACCTTACTTGTGGAGTTGGAGCTTTAGTGATTGCTCTTGTCTTAGGCCCAAGAAAAGGATTCCCTTCTACGGCTATGCCCCCACACAACAGAACAATGGTTATAACCGGAGCAGCACTGCTTTGGGTCGGATGGTTCGGTTTCAATGCTGGAAGTTCTTGGGCTGCTGATGGCTTAGCTGGAATGGCAATGCTTGTAACACATATAAGTGCTGCAACAGGAGCTTTAACTTGGATGGCAATAGAATGGATCAAAGGAGGAAAACCAACATTAGTAGGTGTAGCCACAGGTATGGTTGCTGGGTTAGCTACCATAACTCCTGCAGCTGGAAGTGTTGGACCAGAAGGCGCTTTATTGATAGGTCTAATGGCTGGTTCAATATGTTTTTACGCTACTCAGGCTGTTAAAGGGGTATTTGGCATAGATGATTCTCTAGATGTATTTCCTGTGCATGGAGTAGGAGGAATTATTGGAATAATAATGGTTAGTTTTGTAGGAGTTCAAGGAGGTTTCTTAGGTTCAAGTGCTGGAGAATCATGGGTACCAATGGAGCAGTTTATTATTCAACTAAAAGGAATAGCTGTGATAGGCCTTTGGACAGCAGTAGCTTCATGGGTAATTCTGAAGATATTAGGCTCTTTAATGGCACTAAGAGTTACTGAAGAAGAAGAATATGAAGGGTTAGACGTAACTGAACATGAGGAAAGAAGTTACGATCTAGTTTAATCAAGGCATTTAAAAAAAACCGGCTTTTTACGGCCGGTTTTTTTATGTTTACTTAATAATCAACTAGAATAAAAGCGTGCAGAAAAACTCTCTAATTACCATTATGGGACCTACAGGAATAGGCAAGACAGATCTAGCATTCCAGCTTTATGATTCTAGTGATGTAGAAATAATCAGCGTTGACTCAGTTCAAGTCTATAAACATCTCAACATAGGCAGCGGGAAACCAGATAAAACAGTTCTTAAAAAATATCCTCATAAACTAATAGACGTCATAGAGCCTCATGAGTCTTATTCAACAGGCAAGTTCCAAACAGACTGTATTAAGGAGATTAAAGCAATTAATGCATCTAATAAAACCCCTCTTTTAGTAGGCGGAACCATGCTTTATTTTAAGAATCTATTTAATGGCCTGTCTGAATTACCTGAATCGACTGAAGAGATCCGAGAAGAAGTTGAGTTAGAGTATCAACAGAAAGGTCTAAAGGCTATGCATGATTATTTAAAAGAAATTGATTCTTTATCCGCTAAAAATATTCACCCAAATGATGCTCAAAGAATAAAGCGAGCTATAGAAGTTTATAGATTAACGAATAAACCTTTATCTCTTTTACATCAAGAGAGTCTGGTAGAGATGCATGAAGATTTGAAACAATTTGATATACATCAATTTGCTATTAAGCCTAAAGATAAGGAAATTCATCGTGATAAAGTTGCAACTCGATTCCAAGACATGATAGATAAAGGTTTGATAAATGAGGTGGAAGACTTGTTGAATAAAAAACAAATGAATTCTGGTAAATCTTCACTGAAAAGTGTTGGCTATAAACAAGTTTCAGATTATTTAGAGGGCCATTTATCCTTTGATGAGATGATATCTAAAGCTGTAACAGCTACAAGACAACTGGCTAAAAGACAAATGACATGGCTCAGGAGTTGGAATAGAGTAATATGGCTCCAAGAAGAATCAGGAAATAACTTAGATATAGTTTTGGATACCATTAATTAATGATAGAGAGGTTAAATGTTGAACCTGTATCTGTGATAGTCCACATGGACAGATATTTAATTGGTTCTGAAAACCTTTCTTTAAATGCTAAAGAAGAATTTACAGAATTATGTAGATCTTCAGGTTCTAACATAGGTGCTGAAGTATTTGGAAAAATTGATAAACCAACTTCTAATTACTTTGTTAAGGCAGGCAAAGTAGAAGAAATTAAAGCATTGGTTAAAGAGTTATGTGCTGATTTAGTAATCTTTAACAACACCCTATCTCCTTCACAAGAAAGGAATTTAGAAAAAGAATTCGGTGCACGAGTTTTAGATAGAACATCCTTGATATTAGATATATTTGCTACTCGAGCGACAAGTCATATAGGTAAACTTCAAGTAGAACTTGCTCAGTTAACACATCTTTCAACTAGACTCGTTAGAGGATGGAGCCACCTTGAAAGACAAAAGGGTGGAATAGGTCTTAGAGGGCCAGGAGAAACTCAGCTTGAAACGGATAGAAGGTTAATTGGACAGAGAATTAAGAGTATCAAAAAAAGGTTAGATAAAGCTCATAATCAGAAAGAAGTTAATCGATATTCAAGAAAAAAAGGGAAGAATCAAGTGGTTGCTCTCGTTGGCTACACCAATGCAGGTAAAACCACATTATTTAATTGCTTAACCCAAAACATGCTCTATGCTGCTGATAAACCTTTTGCTACTTTAGATTCTGTTACTAGAAAGAACTCTATTCCTAATTTGAAGGATATTCTTTTCTCAGACACAGTTGGCTTTATCTCTGATCTACCCACTCAATTAATAGAATCCTTTAAGGCCACTTTGGATGATTTAAGAACAGCTGATCTGCTTCTGCATGTTGTGGATATATCTGATAAGGACCATAGGTTTAAGGTTAAGGAAGTGATGAAACTACTTGAAGAGCTGGGCTTATCAGATATTCCTATCCTTAGAGTTAATAATAAGAGTGATAAAGCAAATTTATCTAGTCTAGATCAACTTTCTGCAACTAAATCAGATCAAGTTTGGATTTCAGCTGAAAACGAAGATGGCTTTGAAGGTTTATTTAATTCAATTAATTCATTTCTCTTTGGCAGAGAACAGAAAAAATGGGTAACTCTTTTCCCTGAATTGGGTTGGTTAAGGGCTAAACTATATTCATCAGGAAGTGTAATTGAAGAAAGAACATCTGATTCAGGTCTGATACAATTACAAATTAAGAGCAATGAGGATGAGCTCGAGAAGTTAAAACTTATCAAAGGATTTAAAGTTTTAAATAATCAATTAACAAAGGAAGCAATTTAGATATGTCTTGGAATGGAAATGATAATAATAAAGATCCTTGGGGTAGAGAGGCTCCCCCTGAGATTGATGATGTAATTAAAAAAGCTAAAGAAACAATAAATTCTATTTTTGGCGGTGGTGGATCTTCTGAAGATGGTTCAGGAGGGTTCAGTAAGAAAAATTTCACAACGGCTTTAGTTATTTTGGTTCTTGGTTATGTAACTTTCGGTATTTACCAAGTTGAAGAGGCAGAAAGGTCAGTGGTATTAAGGCTAGGTAAGTTTCAGGAAATAAAAGGTCCAGGGTTGCGCTGGAATCCTCCCATAGTAGATAGTTGGGAGATTGTAGACGTAGTTAGAGTAAGGCCACATAGACACGACGCACTAATGTTGACTAAGGATGAGAATATCGTAGATGTTACAGTTTCTGTGCAGTATCAAATAGCTGATCCTATGAAGTACGTTCTGGATATAAGGGATGCTGATGCAAGTCTTGCTCAAGCAACTGAGAGTGCACTTAGACATGTTGTTGGAGGATCTATAATGGATGACGCCTTAACAACTGGTCGTGAATTAATAGCACAGGAAGTTAGAGGTAGGTTACAGAATTACCTAGATAGGTACAGCACTGGATTAGAGGTACTAATTGTAAATATAGAAGACTCTTCTCCACCTAATCAAGTACAAGAAGCATTTGATGATGTTATTAAAGCTAGAGAAGATGAAGTCAGAGCTAGGAATGAGGCAGAGACTTACGCAAATGGATTAGTTCCTGAAGCTAGAGGTCAAGCTCAAAGGATGCTTCAAGACGCAGAAGCTTATAAAGAGCAGGTAATTTCAGAGGCACAGGGTGATGCGGCTAGATTTAGTCTTCTGTTAGCTGAATACCAGAAGGCTCCTGATGTGACAAGAAATAGGCTTTATTTAGAGTCCATACAAGGAGTTATGTCTAACAGCACAAAGGTCATGGTTGATGTTGAGGGTGGCAATAACATCTTGTACTTACCCTTAGACAAGATTGCACAATCTGCTAGAGGAGTTGAACAGTTAAATATTCCGGAAACATCTAATAATTCTACTTCTATTAGAGACTTAACTAATCAAGTTATAGAAGAAATTAGAAGAAGGAATAGGCAAGAGGAGAGAAGGTAATGTTAAAAAGAATCTCATTAGGAGTATTATTTTTAGGGTTTGTTTTATTAACTCAATCAATCTTTGTAGTAAAAGAAACCGAAAGAGCCGTTAAGTTAAGATTCGGTGAAATAGTTGAATATGACGTTGAGCCAGGCCTTCACTTTAAGCTTCCTGTAGTGAACACAGTAAGAAAGTTTGATGCACGAATTTTAACTTTAGATGCAGCACCACAAAGTTACCTGACTTCAGAGAAGAAGGCCCTGACCGTGGATTCTTTTGTTAAATGGAGGGTCAGTGACGTTGCTAAATATTACACAACCACTGGAGGAGATGAAGAAAGGCTAAGAAGACTGCTTATACAGAGGGTTGATGCAGGTCTAAGAAACGAATTCGGTACCAGAACAGTTAAAGAAGTTGTATCTGGTCAAAGAGATGAACTTATGGACAAGTTATCGAATCAATTGAACCTAATTGCTATAGATGAGCTAGGAGTGGAAGTTATAGATCTAAGGGTTAAGAAGATTGATTTGCCGCCTGAAGTTAGTGAATCAGTATTCAACAGAATGAGAACTGAAAGGGAAAGGTTAGCTAAAGAGCTTAGAGCTCAAGGAAATGAGGTTGCAGAAAAGATCAGAGCAACAGCTGATAAAGATAAAACCATAATTTTAGCTGATGCTTATAGAGAAGCTGAAGAGATTAAAGGTAATGGAGATGCTATAGCAACGGCAACATATGCTAATGCTTATTCAAAGGATCCAGAGTTTTATGACTTCACAAGGAGTTTAAAAGCCTACCAATCTACTTTTGAAAGTAAGTCAGATATTTTATTAATTAATCCAGATAGTGATTTTTTTAAATATCTTGATGATTCTAAAGCTCAGAATAAATAAATGAATTCTAAGGTGCGCTGGAGTCTTCCAGATGGCGTTGATGAATTGCTCGCACCTAAAGCACTAGAGGTTGAAAAATTAAGAAGAAAACTTATAGACCTTTATGTTGCTGCAAATTATGAGTTTATTATCCCGCCCCTATTAGAATTGTCAGAAACTCTTGGTGGAGAGGCTCACGAAGAAATAAGTTCTTATGCTTTTAGCTTTCAAGACGATTTAACTGGAAAAGAATTATCTATTCGACCTGATATATCGGAACAAGCCTCTCGGATAGATGCTTATCGAATATCCTCTAAAGATGTTATTAGGTTATGTTATGCAGGAGACGTTGTAAAAAGAAGAGCTTCTAAAGTTCTTAGATCGAGAACAACAATACAAGTTGGTGCAGAAATATTTGGAGATTCTTCCATAGACTCCGACCTAGAAAGCATCAACCTTATGATTAAAAGTCTTCAAGAAGTGGGTCTTAAAGATATAACACTAAGTTTAGGGCACGCAGGTTTTACTGCTACTATTTTAGCCTTGTTTCAAGATCTAGATGATTCAACCTTTTCTCAGTTAGAAGAGGCTTTAATTAGAAAATCTAAATCTGATATAACTAATATCATTCCTTCAGATGACAAAAATCTACCATTACTAATAGACCTTTGTGACATGTACGGTTCAGAAGAAATAATTGACAAAGCAAAGGATGCCTATAAAGCATTAGGAACTAATGTAATTGGTTACTTGGAACATTTATCGCAAATAATTCAGAAATTAAAGTTTGATGAGTCTATAAAGGTTCACGTTGATTTGGGAGAGGTTCAGGGATTTAAATATCATAACGGTATTGTATTTTCAGCTTACTCTGGATCAGCGGGTTATGCTTTAGCTAAAGGCGGAAGATATGATGGTTTAAGAAAGACAGAAGATGAGGATAGACCGGCAATTGGCTTTGATTTAGATTTAATTGCAGTTTCAAATATTAAGGAAAATTAAATGACAAAAACTATTTCGTTATTAGGACTACAGTGGGGTGACGAAGGTAAAGGAAAGGTAGTGGATCATTTAGCAAAAGATCTTGATGCAGCTATTAGGTATCAAGGTGGTCATAATGCTGGGCATACACTAATCGTGGAAGGAAAGAAGATAGTCTTTCATCTATTGCCTTCAGCAATATGCCATGACGATATTCATTGTTATATTGGTAGAGGCGTGGTCGTCAGTTTAGATGCACTTTTTGAAGAAATTGAGGAAGCTCAAGAGGTTATAGGAAATATCGAAGACAGGTTAACAGTCAGTTCCGCTTGCAGCCTTATACAGCCTTATCATATTAAGCTAGATCAATTAAGAGAAGGATCAAAGAAACTCACCAAAATAGGCACCACTGGAAGAGGAATAGGTACGGCCTATGAGGACAGAGTAGGTAGACGTTCCATTAGAGTGGCTGACTTATACGACGAAAAAAAACTCAAAGATAAGCTAGAAGAGGTCTTAGATTTTTACAATTCAATTTTTAAACATTCTTTCGGCTCTGAAGAAATAGATTTAAATGAATTGTTTGAAAAAAATTTAATTCAAGGAGAGAAACTTAAACCTTATGTGGGTAATGTTATTCAAGAAGTAAGGGATTTGCAGGAAGCAAACAGAAAAATATTATTCGAAGGTGCTCAAGGTGCTTTGCTAGACGTAAGCTTAGGAACTTATCCTTACGTAACATCCAGCAACTCTTCAGTTGGAGGGATAGCTTCTGGAATAGGCATGAGTCCAACAGACATAGATTATTCTCTTGGAATAGCTAAAGCTTATACGACAAGAGTTGGAGAAGGGCCTTTTCCAACTGAATTATTTGATGATGTAGGTGCTTTTTTAGCAGAGAAAGGAGGAGAGGTCGGGGCAACTACTGGAAGACCAAGGAGATGTGGTTGGTTGGATGCTTTTTTGCTTTCTCATACCGTCAAACTAAATGGCATTGACGGTCTTTGTATAACCAAGATAGATGTATTGGATGGCCTAGAGACCATAAAGGTTTGTACAGATTATTCTAGTGATATGAGCAAACCTGAATTATTAGAAACTTTGACCTTAGAAGAAGTTGAGCCCATTTATACAGAATATAAAGGATGGGACGAACCAACAGCTGGAAAACAATCTTTTGATGAATTGAATGATATGGCAAAAGAGTTTATTCTAAATATTGAAGAACTTTGCAATGTTCCTGTGATTATGATTTCTACAGGCCCTAAAAGAGAAGATACTATTATTAGAAAATACCCACTGTGATATGAAATTTCTTAACGTTTTAATATTAATTCTGCCTTTAAGTCTATTTACTGAAGAGATTACTTACAAAGAAGGTGATTCTTTTCAATCCACAAAATCACGTTCTTTAGTTCTCTATGAATATAAAGCAGATGCCTCTAGGGTTAACATAGCTCTTAGATTTGCATTTAACGTTGAAGAATTTATGGAATACGCTGCGGTGGATTCAAGGGATATTTACAAGGTAAGGAAGGGAGATACCTTTGTTATAACAGAAAGTTTATATGACGGTGATATCTTTAGGGTTACTCTAACTAGCAAAAAAACTAATAACGACAAATATTTCATTCTTTCAAAAGATTTAAAAGATAAGTCCCTAACTCAAATACAAGTAGAAACTTAAACTATCGATGAACCTTTATCTAAAAAGAACTTTTATAGGTCTTTTGGTATTGATTAGTCCTTTTTTATTTTTACTAATAAGCCTTTTTTTTAACTGGTTCGGTAAACATCCGGACTCAGGCAATATTGATAATCAGAGCGCTCCATTCCATTCTTCTCAAAACATAGAAGTTTCTGATGAAAAAAGAATATTATTTGGAGATTTACACGTACATACAACTTACTCCCTTGACGCATTCTTAGGTAGTTTGCCAATCTTAGAAGGTGAGGGTGTTCATCCTGTAGCAGATGCATGCAATTTCAGCAGATTTTGTGCCAATCTGGACTTTTTTTCTGTCACAGACCACGCTGAATTTTTAACAAGAAGAGAATGGGAAGATACCATAGAATCCTTGCAAAGTTGTTCTAGGATTTCAAAAAATAATGATGCAGAAGAAATTGTGCCTTTCCTCGGATGGGAATGGACTCAAACTAGTTTAGACCCGTCTAAACATTACGGACATAAAAATATAATTCTTAGACCTCTTGATGGAGAGCTTCCTGCTAGACCAATAGGAGCATTGGAGAGTTCGTATTTAAATTTCATGGACACGCCGTTTGTCTATATTTATGGAGCTCTTATTTATGACTACAACAATATGTCAGATTATTTCAATTGGCGGCATAGAAATATTGTTATTCAAGATATAGAAATTTGTGAAAAAGACGTATCTGTAAGAGATTTACCAAAAGACTGCTTAGAGAGAGTGGAAAAACCATCAGAATTGTTTAGTAAATTAGACGAATGGGATATAGATTCTTTAGTTATTCCACACGGAACATCTTGGGGAAACACTTCACCACCTATGGCTTCTTGGGAAAATCAATTCGATTCTTCAAACCACGATCAGAAATATCAAAAATTAATTGAACTATATTCCGGTCACGGCAACACGGAAGAATATAGACCATGGAGATCATTCAATATTGATAAAGAAGTTTATTCTTGCCCTCAACCTTCACTCGACTTCGTTCCTTATTGTTTTCAAGCAGGTGAAATAATCAAAGAAAGGTGCAGGGTATCTGCAGGAAGTTCGAGTGAATGTGATTCTCGAGCAAAGTTAGCTAGAGAAAGTTACGTAAGCTCTAATCCTTTTGGCATTCTTACGGTACCTAAATACAATCCGAAAGAGTGGTTAGATAGCGGACAATGCCTAGACTGTTTCCTGCCTGCCTTTGATTATAGACCCGGATCCTCAATACAGTACGCTCTAGCTTTAAGAAATTTTGACGATGATAAAACTGAGGCCTATAGGTTTGGTTTTATAGGGTCTAGTGATAATCATGGAGCAAGACCAGGATCTGGTTACAAAGAGATAGATAGAATTATAAATAGTGATTCTAAGTACAAGTCTTCAGGTCCTTTAACAACTAACTCTGATGAAGAAGAAAGTTTCTCAGGAATTCCTAAAACTGAAGAAGTTAATTTAGAAGAATTAATGAAAACAAGAACAGGACCTCCTCAACTAGAAAGAATTTCTTCCTTTCTCTACACGGGAGGTTTAGTTGCTACGCATTCTGTTTCTAAAGACAGAAACTCCATTTGGGATTCTTTAAACAATAGAGAGGTTTATGCGACTAGCGGAGAAAGAATTCTTTTATGGTTTGATGTTATTAATCACCCTTCTAAGCAAATTAAGCCCATGGGAAGTGAATTTAAAATGGAAATTAATCCAAAATTCCGAGTTAGGGCGGTTGGGTCACAAAAACAATTACCTGGATGTAATGTTGGAGAAGAATTCAATAGAGAAATTTTAGACAGACTTTGTAAAGGAGAATGCTTTAATCCAAGTGATGAAAGGAAGATTATCTCCAGAATAGAAGTAGTTAGAATTAGACCACAAGCCTATTCAGGAGAGCCTATTGAAAATTTAATTGAAGACCCTTGGAAAGTATTTGACTGTGAAGTTTCCTCAGAAGGTTGTGAAGTAGAATTTACAGATGAAAACTTTACTGATGCAAATAGAGAGATTATTTACTATGTTAGAGCAATCCAAGAGCCTTCATTCGCAATAAATGCTTCAAATCTCAATTGTGATAGAGATGATTCCGGTAAATGTATAAAAGTTAATCTATGTGGAGATATAGATGGTCAAGGAGAAGGTGATTGCTTATCTCAAGTAGAGGAACGAGCCTGGTCCTCTCCAGTGTTTATTAAATCTGCTGCAGATCAGACTTAATTGCTTTATCAAGAACAGCGTTAACGTATTTGTGCCCATCTACAGCGCCATACTTCTTAGTTAGTCTTATGCTTTCGTTAATAATGATAGGTTTATCTAGATCTGAATGAAGCATTTCGTAAATTGCTAACCTTAGAGCATTTCTCTCAATTGGATCTAATCCTAATAGATCTCTATCCATATGTTGTTGAAGTAAGTTATCTAAATTAGGCATAGACTCAGTTACACCAGTTAGCAAATCTTTGAAATGGGGGTAGCGTTTTTGAATATCTTTATCTTTAAGGATTTCTTTTGCTGTTGATCCTCCCAATTCTATTTCATAGAGACTTTGAAGAACTTTATCTCTTGAGCGGACAGGTGATGTATTTTTTTTTGATTTCACAACTAGTCAAGGCCAGCCATACTCATTGCCGTTACGGCAAATTCAGCACCTTTATTCATTTGATTTGGATCAGATCTCTTTTGTGCTTGTGCAATGTCATCCGTAGTTAAGACGCCACAGATTATTGGCTTTTTTGTCTCAAGAGAAGCAGTCATTAAACCTTCGATACATGCTTTTGAGATATAGTCAAAATGAGGTGTATCACCTCTAATAATGGCACCGAGAGCTATAACAACGTCTACCTTTTCTTTCAAAGCATAAACTTTAGAAGCTAGAGGTAATTCGAACGCTCCAGGAACTTCTTTGCTTAAAATATTTTTCTCGTCTACCCCATTTCTGAGAAGTTCTTTAGTTACTTCATCTAGAAGGCTCTCCACGATCTCACTATTCCAACTTGTGTACGTTATAGCATAGACCCTTTTTTTAGATTCTTGAGATATTTGATTAGAGTCTAAACCTTTCATTCGCTTAATTTATAAATTCAGTTATTTCAAGATCAAAACCAGTAAGAGGGTATTTTGCTGAAGCTCCCAGTAGTCTTATTTTTTTAACTCCCAAGTCTTTTAATATTTGAGCACCAACTCCCACTATTCTGGAATCAGGGCTTTCATTTTCATTAACTTTTTTCTCTCCTTTTAGAAAGGAAACATTGGACAATAATTCTTTAGGGGTCTCTTGATGAGATAAAAGCAGAAGAACCCCACTACCTTCTTTATTTATTTTATTCATTGCTTGAGAAAAGGATAGCCTACTACCAAATTGATTTATTCCGATTACATCTTGCAAGGTATTATTTTGTTGCACTCTTACCATAATCTCTTTGTCACTATCTAATTTTCCTTTAACTAGTGCTATATGAATATTTCCATTTATAGTGTCTTCATAAGCAAATAAATCAAATTCACCTTCTTCAGATTCAACCTTGGCCTGGTCAACTAGCTTAATGCTTCTCTCACTTATATTTCTATAGTGAATTAAATCAGCAATCGTTCCAATTTTGAGACCATGTTTCAGAGCAAATTTTTCTAAATCTCCTCTTCTTGCCATAGTTCCATCATCATTCATAATTTCTACTATCACGGCTGAAGGGTCTAGCCCTGCTAATGAAGCTAGATCTGTACCAGCTTCTGTGTGACCTGCTCTCGTTAAAACCCCTCCATTTTGTGCCTTGATAGGAAATACATGTCCTGGTTGCACAATATCTTCTGGAACTGCATCCTTGTTGACTGCTGCCTTTATTGTAGTGGAACGGTCAGCAGCAGATATCCCTGTGGTTACCCCACTTGCAGCTTCTATAGAACCCGTGAAAGCTGTGCCTAATTCTGTTCCGTTGTTTTTTACCATTTGCTCTAGGCCTAATCTTTTGCATCTATCATCATTAAGCGCAAGACAAATAAGCCCTCTGGCATGCGTTGCCATAAAATTAATTGCTTCGGGGTTTACCTTTTCAGCAGCCAAGATCAGATCACCTTCATTTTCTCGGTTTTCATCATCCATTAAGACAATCATTTTGCCTTCTGCGATGTCAGTAATTATTTCTTGTATGCTATTCAATTCCATTTTTAATATTTAGGTACTAAAGAATATTTAATATCTTGTCCTAATTCTTCGATGTCTTCAATTTCGAGGTCAATTGTACCTAGTTTTTTTGTCACCACATCTAAATTAATGAAGGAAAGTCTATTTTCGCCTAGTAACTTGGGAGCTTTGTACAGTACCAGCTCATCTATTAAACGTTCTTGTAACAATGAGTTCATTATCCCTGAACCTGCTTCTACCATAAGATTATTTATAAGTTTTTCTTCAGCAAGGTAATTAACCACTTCCTCTAGGAATAAGTTAGGACTAGCTTTAAGTTTTGCTATTTCTATTCCGTCCTTTTCTTTAAGTTGACTTTCTTCATTCAGAAAAAGAAGGGTTGGGGCATCAGAAGAAAATATTTCTTCTTTACCAGTTAAAACATTGTTTCTATCTACTATTACCCTTAGAGGTTGTTTAAATAAACTTTCGTTTAACCCAGAGTCTCTTGAAGTTAATCGTGGGTCATCTTTCGATAATGTTCCAGTTCCGGTAAGGATAGCATCTGCATAAGCTCTTATTTTATGGACGTCTTTCCTCGAATTAGAAGAAGTAATCCATTTACTTTCTCCTGATAGAAGAGCTATACCTCCATCTAAAGAACTTGCAACTTTGCAGCTAATATAGGGCCTTCCTCTTTCTATTCTAGAAAAAAAACCTCTATTTAGTTTTCTTCCTTCATTTTCTAGGATACCTTTTTCTACTTCAATTTCAGGGTGCATTTTTGTAAAACTCTTTTGGGCCTTATCCTCATTACAGAAGTAAACTTTCTTAATCCCATATTCTTTAATTGAATCCGCGCAAGGAGGAGTCTTGCCGTAAGTTGTACAAGGCTCTAGATTTACAAATAATTCTGATTCACTAAGTACTTCTTTAGCTTTATCACCAAGATTATTAATTACATCTTCAATTGCATTGATTTCGGCATGATTTTCTCCCGATATTTCATGCCAACCTCGTCCTATTATTTTATTGTCATGAGTAATTACGCAACCTACCATTGGATTGGGACTGGTAGTTAAAGCACCTCTATTTGCCAATTCTAGAGCTTCCAGCATATGCTCTTTTTTGGAATTCATAACTAATCGTTAGTTAATTTTTCAACTTCTTCAGAGAATTCCGTTATGTCTTCAAACCTTCTGTAAACAGAGGCAAACCTAATGAACGCAACCTCGTCTATTTTTCTAAGGTTTTGCATAACTGCCTCACCAACTAATCTTGAAGGAATTTCTCTTTCTCCAGAAGATCTTATATCTTTCTTTATATCTTCGATTAATGTCTCTATTTCTTCCTCACCCACAGGTCTTTTTTCCAAAGCCCGGTAAAGACCTTCTCTCAGTTTTTGTTCGTTAAAGGGTTCCCTGGTGTTATTTTTTTGTTTTATAACTCTTGGCATTAATAGTTCGGCAGTCTCAAAAGTAGTAAATCTTTCACTGCATTCTGGGCATTCACGCCTTCTTCTAATTTGCTGACCTTCAGCAATCAGTCTTGAATCAATTACTTTGGTATCAGAGAAAGTGCAGTAAGGACAATGCATGACTAAGAATAGACAGGAAATCTTGAACAAATATCTTTCACTTTGTTCTTCACTTCGTTAATTACCTGCTCGTTGTTTATATCATCCAGAATGTCGCATATCCAAGATGTTACTTCAGCTACTTCAGCTTCCTTGAATCCCCTTGTTGTTGATGCAGGAGTACCAATCCTTAGACCGCTAGTGACAAAAGGTGATTGCGGATCATTAGGAACAGCGTTTTTATTTACTGTAATATTTGCTTGACCTAATGCAGCGTCTGCATCCTTGCCAGTTAGGCCTTTTTCTATGAGGTCAACAAGGAACATATGATTTTCAGTTCCATTAGAAACAATATTAATTCCTCGTTCCATAAAAGTAGCAGCCATTTTTTTAGCGTTTAGCTTAACCTGTTTTTGGTAATCTTTAAAACTTGGCTCTAAAGCCTCCTTAAAGCAAACGGCTTTAGCAGCTATAACATGCATTAAAGGACCTCCTTGAGTTCCTGGGAATATGCCTGAATTTAGTTTTTTATGAATTTCTTCATTTTCTTTAGCAAGAATTAAGCCGCCTCTAGGACCTCTTAACGTTTTATGGGTTGTGGTTGTTACTACATCTGCGAATGGTATAGGCGAAGGGTATTCATCAGCTGCAATGAGTCCAGAAACATGAGCCATATCAACTAACAAATATGCTCCTACTGCGTCTGCAACTTCTCTAAATTTTTCCCAATCTACTATCCCTGAGTAAGCCGAGAATCCTGCAACTATCATCTTTGGATTATGTTGCTTAGCTAATTTTTCAACTTCTTCATAGTCTATTTCGCCGGTTGAAGGATCAAGTCCGTATTGAAATGATTCATAAGTCTTTCCAGAAAAGTTAACTTTAGCTCCATGCGTTAAATGTCCACCATGGTCAAGACTCATCCCCAGTATGGAATCTCCGGCTTCGCAAAGAGCTAGGTAGACTGCAGCATTTGCGCTAGCACCAGAATGAGGTTGAACGTTAGCATAAGCTGCGCCGTAAATTTTTTTGGCTCTTTCTATAGCTAGAGATTCTGCAATATCAACGTTTTCGCAACCCCCATAGTATCGAGCCCCAGGATAGCCTTCAGCATATTTATTTGTTAAAACTGAACCTTGTGCTTCTAAAACTCTTTTAGAGGTGTAATTTTCTGATGCAATTAGTTCTATGTGATCTTCTTGTCTAGTTTTTTCGTTATCTATTGAAGACCAAAGGTCAGGGTCAAAATCTTTAAGTGTTTTATTGTTATCAAACATAAATAGTTAAATAATTTTTGGAAGGATATTTAAGATAATTATACAGAATGAAATTCACTTCTTAGGATTAATTTAGGCCTTATTTGTAATAATTGGAGACTTCCTTCCTTTATTAATTTTAGAACAAATAAAACAAATTCTTCCATCACAACCTCTGGCAGTGCAATGTTCTCTTCCGTAATAAATAATTCTTAAATGAAGCCTATTCCAGTCATCTATTGGAAAGCCTTTCTTTAAATCTTTTTCAGTTTGTTTAACATTTTTCCCTTTTGACAATCTCCACCTTTGAGCTAATCGATGTATATGTGTATCAACTGGGAACGCAGGGTGATTAAATCCTTGACTCATTACCACTGAGGCAGTTTTATGACCTACTCCTGGAAGCGCTTCTAAAGCTTCAAAACTTTCTGGTACTTTTCCATCATATTCTTTGCATAAGATTTTACTAAGTTCTGCTATGGCTCTTGATTTTTTAGGAGACAATCCACAGGGTTTAATAATTTTTCTAATCTTCGAAGGGGTTATTAAGGCCATATCAAAGGGATTATCAGCTAATGCAAAGAGTTTTGGCGTAACTTGGTTAACCCTTACGTCCGTACATTGTGCAGACAACAAAACTGCGATTAAAAGCGTATAGACAGAGTCATGTTCCAGAGGAATGGGAGTTTCTGGATAGAGTTTCTGAAGCTCTTTGTTGATATAAATAAATCTTTCTTCTTTATTCAAAACTTATTTCTTCTTTAATTAACTTAGTATACTGCTTTAATGCTTGATGGAAGAGTCAAAAAAATTGTAGTTTTTTTAAAAGAAAAACTTACTGAAGAGACAGAGTCATCTAGGGCAATGTTAAGAACCTATTCAGATTTTTTAAAAGGTGAAGCGACCGAAGAGGACCTCGAAAGGGCCAACAAACAACTTAATGAAATTCTTAAAGATTTAAGTTTAGGCCTGATGGCAGTTATACCTTTAGCTCCCATAACAATTCCTATGATCGCAAAATTTGCAAAGAAGCATGATATTGATTTGCTTCCCGAATGGTTCAAGGACTCGTTGAAGTAGTTTTTTTCTTTATATTGCCTTTTGAAGCTTTGAAGCAATAATTTCTTCAGCTTCCTTCATTATCGTATTTATTAACTCTTCTACAGTTGGTATGTCGTTCACCAATCCAGCTACCATACCGCAAGACCACGCTCCGGCCTCTGGTTCACCTTCCATCATTACTTTGGGGTAAACGCCGGCCACTTCATCGACAATGTCTTCAAAAGTTAAGTCATCACCTAAGGCTTTTTCTTTTGCCATTAAACTTTCTACAGCTGGATTATTGAGAACTCTTTCAGTATTAGTTAATGAACGCATGATCAGTCTAGTATCTAGTTCGCTAGCATTCACAATTGCTTCTTTTACATTTTGATGCACAGGAGCATCCTTAGTAGCGATAAAGCGAGTTCCCATATTCATTCCTTCAGCTCCTAAAGCCATGGCAGCAACTAGGCTTCTGGCATCAGCCATTCCTCCAGAGGCAACAAAGGGTATTTCCAGTTCATCAGCTGCTCTTGGTAATAAAATAAAGTTTGGTATGTCATCTTCTCCAGGGTGTCCTCCACATTCAAAGCCATCAACAGAAACTGCATCACACCCTATGTCTTGTGCTTTAACAGAATGTCTCACAGAGGTACATTTATGAATAACCTTAATGTCGGCATCTTTCATAGCTGGCATGTATACAGCTGGATTTCTTCCTGCAGTCTCAACAATTTTTACTCCGCTTTTAATAATGACTTCAATTAATCCAGGGTAGTCGGGAGGAGTTAGCGATGGAAGAAAAGTAAGATTGACACCAAAAGGCTTATCTGTGAGATCTTGGCATTTTTTTATCTCAGCTTCTAATTTTTCAGGCGTTCCTTGTGTAAGACCTGTAATTATTCCAAGTCCGCCCGCATTCGATACGGCTGCAGCTAGTTCGGCGAAGCCCACGTAATGCATTCCACCTTGGATAATAGGATGTTCGATTCCAAAAAGTTCAGTTATTTGAGTTTTCATTTCTTCTCCGTAAATTTAGAAACTTAGTATATAGAATGTTTATTTAATTGGACCAGTAAATATATTCATCACCTTCCTCATAAGCTTGCCCATCGTATTTATCTATCATAATTGGGGCTTCAAAAGCAGATGGGAATAAAGGCTCTTTTTGTTCGGAGTTAAATTGTAATAAGAGCTTTTCTATTTTCTGAGCTTCTTTGGGATGACTTTCTATCAAGTTAATTTTTTCTAAAGGGTCTATAGAAGTATCAAATAACCAGCTTTTATTTTCTTTTTTACTAACTATGTACTTCCATTTTTTATGGAGGACAGATTGGTGATTACCTGATCGCCAAAAAAGTGTTTCATGTGGTTCTTCAGAATTCTCTTTTTTTATATAAGGCAATAAATTAACTCCATCTAATTCTTTTTTATTAGATGTCGTTGTCTTGGCAGCTGAGACAATTGTTGGAAAAATATCAAAATGATGCACTGCACTCTTAGAGATTAGCCCTGGACTTATCTCATCAGGCCAACTAACAATAAATGGAACTCTTATTCCGCCCTCAAAGAAACTGATTTTCCATCCTCTAAATGGTTTATTGATATCTTCTAACTCAATGTAATTGGCTCCACCATTGTCGCTAGTAAAAATAATCATAGTTTTACCATAGATGTTTAAATCCTTTAATTTCTCAATAATTTTTCCGACACTTCTGTCAAGAGAAGCTATCATTCCTGCATATACTTGAAGATTGTGACCTGACATATGACTCATTTGTTCTACATCGCTCCTTAAAGCTTGTAGGGGGTTATGAATTGCCCAATGACTTAGATATAAGAAAAATGGTCTGTTTTTATTTTTTTCAATTACTTTTAGAGCTTCGTCCGTATAGTAATCAGTTACATATTTATCTGGTGCGAAAGGATCTCCTTCATTGAACCGAGCCGAATACTGACCTGAACTCCAAACCATCTTATCGATGCTGGTTTCAAACTTTGCATTCACTACCTCTGGATGGTCTTCCGGTAAATAATACGCACCTCCCAAGGATAAAGAGTCTATGAATCCTTGACTTAAAGGATCCATTCCACCTGCATGACCAAGATGCCATTTTCCGATATGTGCTGTGTAATATCCTGCATCCTTTAAAACCTCCGCAATTGTTATCTGCTCAGAAGGCATACCTTGTTCCATAAATGGAGGTAGGTTCATTGCTAACTCTTTATCAATTCTTGCTTTTAACTCTGAGTCATCCTCTTCCGCAAGCCAAGTTAGAACCATCCTTCCAGCATCAGGAACAGGGGTAAATTCAAAACCAAATCTTGTTGGGTATCTTCCAGTCATTATTGAAGCCCTAGAGGGCGCACAAGTAGCATTAGCAGCATATCCTCTAGAAAACCAAATACCATCTTCCGCTAATGAATCAATATGAGGAGTTTGAAGAGAACCATCTGCGGCACCGCCATTATGCAAAGATATATCGTTGTAACCCATATCATCAGCCAAAATCAGAATAATATTTGGTCTAGAATCGTTTTTATCAGAAATATCTAAGGGACCTTCAGTCCAATTCGTAGGTATATTTTCCTGAATTGGATTTGCGAAGTTCATAATTTTAGGTAATGTCCATATGATTAAATTTACCTTGTATTCCCAAACTAACAATCCAGAAATAGTTAGTATCAGAAAAGAGTAAGATAGCTTTTTAACCATTTAAAGCTTATTCCTTATTTTGTTCTCTCATCGAGAGTAATAGAAGTAAAATTAATAAAACAGTTACATAAGGAGCACCTTCAACTCCCGGTGTATTTCCGGAAGAGTAAATACCGCTGGCTAATACAGATTTTCCAAGGAGTGGGTAAAGAAAGAGTCTACCTGACCATTCAATCAACCAAAATACATACATCAAAGGTATCAAAGTTCTATATCTAAAGATCACAATCCAAGATACCCCACAAAAAATTACTTGAGCAAATCCCCATAATGAAAAAAACATATAGATAAGGGGCATAGGATCTGGTTCACCCGATAAAATGATTAGGTTTGCAATTCCATGCATACCATATTCTTCAAAGAACATATGGATGATGGATCTCCAGGTCATTAAGCACACAAAAGCTATGAAGAACCAAAAGGCTACTTTACTGCCTCTGTATTCGTTGTCTGCTGGAGTAGGAAGAAGGTTAAAATTAAACATTTTATAAAGCTAGATTTCCTAGTTTAGAACATGTTTCATTAAACTCTTTTATCGTATCTTGAATTATTTCTTCAGCTGATTTGACACCATCAATTAAACCTACAGATTGGCCAGAAAGTGCAGGAGCAGCATTCATATCACCTCCAAAATATAGGTCTTGGATTTTTCCCATGGCAGTCATGTCCATCCCTCCTGCATCAAGAATTTCTTTTGTGAAATCAGTTCTAAGTGCTCTTATTACTGGTTTAGAGGTTTTATTGAGTATCCAAGTCCCATTAAGCGGAGAATCAAAAATATAATTCTTAAAGTTGTCGTGAACAGGACTCTCTTTGCTGGAAACAAATCTAGTCCCCATTTGTATTCCTTCAGCACCCACGGCAAAAGCAGCTGCCATACCAGCACCATCAGCAATTCCACCAGCTGCAATAATTGGTAAATCAATTTGTTTTCTGATGGCTTGGATTAACACAAAGAGACCTACTTCTTCTGGGCTTTTAAAACCACCACCCTCTGTGCCTTCCACGACGAGTCCATCTACTCCGCAATTGGCTGCTTTGATTGCACCTTCCACACTAGGTACAGCATGATAAACAGTTATTCCTGCATATTTCAGGATATCGATATATTTTGAAGGGTCGCCTGCGGAAGTGGTTACGAATTTAACCCCATGTTGAACGCAGAATTCCACCATACTTTCATCTCTTAAGAAGAGTAAGGGTAAATTAACTCCAAAAGGCTGATCAGTTAATTCAGACATCTTTTCTATTTCAGCTTTACAATTATCTACTTCACCAGAAGAGGTTTCAATTACTCCAAAGCCACCTGCATTACAAACAGCAGATGCTAATTGACTTCTAGCAATCCACCCCATGGGGGCTTGAATTATTGGATATTTAGACCCTGTATGCTCCGTTACTCTATTCATTAATTTTCCTTTATAAAATTGGTTAATAGCTCTGATAATTCTTTTGGTCTAGTCCATTGATAAAAGTGACCACCTCCAATCTGGGGTGCGCTTTTAGCATTAGGACACATTTGTAAAACATCTTCCTCAATACCGTTAGTTACAGGATCGTCCCCTGCAAAGACACTTAAAAAAGGTTTATCCCAATTCCCGAAGAACTCTCTTGCTTTTCTTTGTTCTTCAAGGGATTGATCAGGAACTATAGGCACATGGCTTGGCATTGCTCTAGGTCCCATTTTGTAACTTGGATCTGGAAACGGTGCCTCATAGGCTTTTGCTATATACGATTTAAAAGGAGAAGCACTATATTTTCCTAATAAGATAAAAATGTAATTTAAAGCTAATGAGACTAGTGATCTTTTATCCATTTGCATAGATTGAATGAAACCTATAGGAAGATCCTCTGTATCCCAACAAAATTTCTGCCAGTACATGAATTTCAATCCAGGGTGTGTTTTACCACTATCCATTTCTCCTACTTGCTTAGCCATAGATAAAGGGTGCAGTTTTATATTACTTTCTCTAAAAGCTTTTATTTCTTCAATGACCTCTTGAGGTACTTCGGGATTATAAGGTAGCCCGGTATTACCCATTGAAACTTTAGAAAACCTGTCGGGTTCCCTTGCAACTACTCTTAATCCAATTAACCCACCCCAATCTTGACCAAAGAAAGTTATATCACGAAAGTCATTGGCATTTAGCCAATCCACCATCCAATCCACTTGATTTTGATAGCTATAGTCTTGCCTTGAAGCGGGCTTATCTGATTTTCCATAACCGGGTAAATCTGGAGCAATGACTCTTATTCCCGCCGCTGTTAGAAAAGGTATCATTTTGGAATAGAGGTAACACCATACCGGCTGGCCATGCATTGCCAATAATATAGGGCCATCTCTTGGACCCTCATCTATATGGTGTATTCGTAATTCACTTCCATCTTTAGTTTTGATGTTTGTATAACAAGGCTCATAGGGGAAATCGGTTATTCCCTCAAACCTTTCATCTGGTGTTCTTAATATTTTCATATTTATTTCTGTTTCATCAGTAATTTCTCGCAACCCGTGCCTTGAAAGAGATCCAGTATTCTTTTTTGATCAAGATCCGTTAGGCTGTAAAACTCTTGGTTGATCCATTGGAGGCATTTACCTTGATAATTGAAAGTCTTTTGAGTCCATGTGGATCCATCAATCTCAGCTTCCCAAGTTTCTTCACCACTTTCTAAGGCTTTACTGTTGGCTAACAGGGCAGGTACATATACATGGCCTATCTCTTTTAATAAAGACTTCACACTTTCAGGTAAAGATTCCAAAGTCTCCCAAGGACTTACATCAGGATTTATACCCGAGAGGTCTTCCATGCTATTTATCCATGCCACTGTTCTGAGAGATACTTCATGCGCAATTGTTCTAGAAGTTGGATCTAAACCAATTAATTGCGTTAGTTGACCATAAATTGCGAAGTCAGCAGAACTAGGTCTATGCCCAAACAAGAAAGGTAAATTACTTAGATGGTTTTCCATGATTTTAAGGAAACGTTTATAGCTCTCTTCAATAATAGGTGCGGTAATGTCATTTGAGCCTACAACCCAAAGCCTTTCAATTTGCCTTGAGCCTATACCGTCTTTAAATAGCTTCCAAGTATCATCTGCCAGGTCAACTTTATTGTTCAATGGCAAGATTGAGGATGCATTATCTGCATCTTCGTCAAAGTGCCACCTGTAATGAAACATATACTTAGTTACCCACTCATCTCCAAAGTCTTCAAGAAGGTAGTTTAGAAAACATAATGCAGGATCATCAGGGATAACACTTCTTGCTTCAAACTCATTTTCAAGTCTTCTAATAATAGGGGTTGAGTCAGTAACTGTTTGGAATTCGCCCCTATCATCTCTCATGATGAATGTAGGAAGGAGTACAGGTTTAGGAGGTTCTATTCCTAGATCAGCAAAAGCACCTTCACCATCTAATAGATCACCTGGATTACCCCAAATTATTTCATAAGGAATATGTCTATAACGTAAAAGAGCTAACATTTTCCTTGTATAAGGTGATGGAGGCGCACCTATGAGTGTAATTCTGTCTTTTGTTAACATCTTTAATCAGAAGATGTTAATGAAGTTTCAATATTAAGCTGACCCTCCAGTCCTGCCACTCTATGTTGAGCGCTTATTATGTAATCGGGGTCATTAATCATCTGAAACATAGCTTTTCTTGAAGGGTACATTGCTATGGCAACCTTGTCCCAAAGATCTTCAACTTCGCCCAACATTAGCCTTTCAATCTCTCCTCCAAAAACAGGTTTTCCTCCAACCTTAGCAAGATGCCCAGCAACTTCTTCGGCATATATAGCATAAGCTTCTTCGCCAGTTAAATTGGTTTCTCTTTTGTCTGGATAACTTGCTTTTTCTTTAAATTTTAGGAGATTGACCATGTAAATTGGTTTATCACCTCCTTGCTCACTAAACCCTTTTATTTGATCTTCATTGGGCATGACCGCATTTTTTACTTCCATAATATTTCCTTCTAATTAATTTAATATATATTACTTACTAACAAGGATAATAGTAATGAGTAAAAATAAACAAGTAATAATTAAAACTTTACCGGAAGGTAAATTAACGGAAGAAAACTACGAACTTATAGAATCTGATTTACCTGATATCGGAGAAGGTGAAGTAATGGTTAAAACGATTTCTTTTGCGATCACGGCAGGAACAAGAGCAGGACTTCAAGGTAGTGCAAGCTATGCTGGAGCACCAAAAACAGGAATCGTAATGAACAGCACTGGAGTAGGGGAGGTAGTAGAGAGCAGCAATGATTCTTTTCCTGCAGGAACTAAAGTTCTGACCATGACTGGTTGGCAAGATTATTCTGTCCAGAAACCTGAAGCTCTTACAATAATTAGGGAAGATGTTGATCCTTCTTTATATCTAGGTCCTTTGGGTATAAATGGACTAACCGCATATTTTGGTTTACTTGAAATTGGGCAACCTAAAGCGGGAGAGACTGTAATGATATCTGCGGCTGCAGGTTCTGTAGGTCACATGGTAGGGCAAATAGCCAAAATAAAAGGTTGTAAAGTGGTTGGGGTATGTGGAAGCGATGAAAAGTGTAGTACTTTGATCGACGAATTAGGATTCGATGCCGCTGTAAATTACAAGGACCCAAATTATAGGCAAAGTCTTAAAGATGCAACGCCTAATGGAGTTGATGTTTATTTTGATAACACTGGTGGAATGATACTGGGCTCAGCCCTATTCAGATTAAACTCTGGAGGACGTATCGCTTGTTGTGGTGTTGTTTCTCAATACGATACAAGTACTCCGGAACCCGGACCCAAAGGGATACCAGGCTTGCTGGTTAATAAGAGCATACGTATGCAAGGTTTTCTTGTTTTCGATTTTGCTGATAGGTACGAACAAGCTACGGATGAATTAATCGAATGGATAAATGATGGCAAATTAAAGATCCTCACCGATGAACTAGATGGTCTAAACCAGGCCCCAAAAGGATTTGTTGATCTTTTAGCAGGCGGGAATATTGGAACTAGGGTAGTTAATGTGAGTTAGGATGAATTTACATTTTTCAGAGGAAGAAATTTTATTTCAAGAAGAAGTAAAGGCATTCTTAGAAAAGGAACTCACCGAGGACCTAATTTCAGCAGCAAATACAACTTCAGCAGTTTTTACTGAAAAAGACATAGCCATGAAGTGGCAATCTAAATTAGCTGAAAAAGGATGGTTAGTACCTTCTTGGCCAGAAGAATACGGAGGCACTAATTGGACTCATGCTCAAAAATATATTTTCTCTTCTGAATGCGCTAAGGCTGGAGCTCCTAATTTAATACCCATGGGGTTAGCCATGATAGGTCCTTTGTTATTAGGCAAAGGAACTAAAGAACAAAAAGATTACTACATTCCTAGAATCATAAGTGGAGAAGATTATTGGTGCCAGGGATATAGCGAACCAGGGGCTGGGTCTGACCTAGCTAGTTTGCAGTGTAAGGCTGTAAGAGAAGGAGATAAATACATTATAAATGGGACAAAAATTTGGACCACGCACGCTCACCTTGCGAACAAGATATTTTGTCTAGTAAGAACTGATAATACAGGCAAGAAACAAGAAGGAATTACTTTCTTGATGATGGACATGAATCAACCTGGAGTTAAGGTGGAGCCAATATTAACTATGGCCCAAGATCATGATTTTAATCAGGTTGTTTTCACAAATGCCATTGCTGATGTAAAGGACAGGATAGGCAAAGAAAATGAAGGTTGGTCGGTGGCAAAGTATTTGCTGGAGTTTGAAAGAAGTGGAGGAGTGGGAGGCTCTAAGAGCTTGTCTGATATTCAATTTATTAAAAAACTTATTAATAAAATTTCAAATACGCACAATGACCCTAGTTTTATTGAAGTTTACTCTACTAAAGTTACAGAGCTTGAAATCAAAGCACAGTCTATTCAGTACACTTCTTTACGAATTTTAAGCTCCTTAAAAGGTGGTGATAGTCCTGGTCCAGAATCATCTATGATGAAAACTTTGGTCACAGATCTTGAGCAAGAAATATCAGAAATTACCCTTGAAGTAATTGGTTATTATGGAATCCCCTTCCAAGATACCAGTTTAGGCTCTAATGAGCCTGCTATAGGAGACGAGTCTTTCCGGGCAATTGCAGGTAAATATCAAAATTTAAGAGCCACGACTATTTATGGTGGAAGTAATGAAATTCAAAGAAATATTATGGCTAAAGCAGTCTTAGGACTCTAAACATGATATGTTTTACTTGATAGGATAAATAAAAAAAGACGAGTAAATAAATATGCTTAAAGCTTTCAGAAACTTTATGGCTAGACGCACTATAAGTGCAAACTTAAGGAATCGCGGCATGAATACCTTTTCAAGCTACGAAATACACACAAACATAAGGAATAACGCGGAAACGACAAGGAAAAAAGAAAATAGACCTCATGCAGTTCTATACTTTCATAAGGTAGATGACCCATATTCTCATCTTACGATTCATTATATTGATAAGATCAAATCTTCTTTCGATATAGTGCTCAAACCGATCTTGGTTGGAGAAGAGAACCCTGAAGCAGTTCATGAACCTTCTTTGTATAATATTTATTGTTTAGAAGACGTAAGGCGAATTGCTCCTTACTACGGTGTAGACTTTTCTGCAAAGTCTTATCCCGACAAAAAATTAATAGATAAATCTAATTCAATATTAAGTTCTGTAGAAGAAGATAACTTTAGTGAAATCGCAAAAAGAGTTAGCTCTGCTTTATGGGCTAGTGATGAAAAGAATCTTAATGAATTAAGTAAACATTATACAGCTACGGAAAATCAAGTTCGCGAGACTTTGGAAGCGGGAAATAAAATTAGAAATGAAAAAGATTATTATTTTGGTTCAGCGTTTTATTATGAAAAAGAACTGTATTGGGGCGTTGATCGTTTGCACCATCTAGAAGATAGGCTTATTGAATTAGGAGCAAAGTCTGATTTAGGAAATGATTCAATATGCGCACCTAATCTCAGTGCTCCTTTAAAATTAGATTCGAAGAAAAAGGTTAATTTAAGTTATTACCCTTCCCTTAACAGTCCTTATACTTATGTAAGCGCCAAAAGAGTTAAAGAAATGAGGGATGATTATCCTATTAATTTAATTACAAAACCGGTTCTTCCAATGTTGATGCGCAAAATGACTATCCCAACTTTTAAAGCTAAGTACATAATCTCTGATGCAGCTCGAGAAGGAAGGAAGCATTCTTATCCCATGGGCTCAATTTATTCACCAATTGGAAAACCAGCTAGAAAAGCTTATTCCTTGTTCCCTGTTATAGACGAAGCCGGGAAAGGTTTTGAATATATAGATGAGTTGTTAAGGGCTTCTTTTTACGACGGAATCAATATTGGAGAAGATGAATACCTGGAATCTTTAGTTACAAGTCTCGACCTAGATTGGTCTGAAATAAAAAAAGAACTTAATACAAGAAGATGGAAAAAAGTTCTTGATCAGAACCTTAAGGATATGTACTCAGGCAATTGTTGGGGGGTGCCAAGCTTTAAAATAACAGATTCAGATGGTAGTAATCCTTTTTATGTTTGGGGCCAAGATAGAATGTGGCTTCTTAAAGAAGAAATTAATAAACGGTTAGGTAAGTAAAATGAAGAAACAAAATTACATAGTTATAGCTTTCATAATTTTAATTAATGCTTGTTCCGAAAATAATGAAAATCCTAAATTTATTGAGGTAGAAGAGCAGGATAGTTTTTTCCAACCTAGGC
Organism: uncultured SAR86 cluster bacterium; assembly: GCA_902554355.1. Lineage (GTDB taxonomy): Bacteria > Pseudomonadota > Gammaproteobacteria > Magnimaribacterales > Magnimaribacteraceae. The sequence goes on from CACDOC010000004.1 coordinate 35,063, forward strand.
CTGAACCCAATCCTGATAAAAATGCTTATTTTGGAGATTTACACGTACACACTTCTAATTCATTTGATGCTTATACTTTTGGGACATTAGCTTCACCCTCAGATGCATATAGATTTGCACAAGGGGAGGCCATTCCACATCCTACAGGTTATGAAATACAGCTCAAAAAGCCCCTAGACTTTTACGCTGTCACTGACCACGCTGTATTCTTAGGAATCATTAAAGAGGCCGCAGATACAAGCTCTGAATTCTCAAAATATGAATTCACTGAACCTATGCATAACTTAAATGAAAATGTAAGCAATAGCATTTTTTCAATCTTAAAACGATCTGGTCTTTTTAGGGGTTTTGGTGGTGCTCTTCGAGAAGGTCTGGAGAATGGAAGTGTTGATGGCGAGCTAATACAGTCAGTTGGTAACTCCGTATGGCAAAAAACTATAAAAGCTGCAGATGATGCTTATAAGCCTGGAGTATTTACAACTTTTGCAGGTTATGAATATACCTCAAGCGTAGACTTATATGACAAGTACCTTCATAGAAACGTAATCTTCAAAGATACAAAAAACTTACCAGTTAAGATTTTCTCGAGGGCAGATAGTCAAGATCCTGAACAATTATGGCACTGGATGGATATTCAAAGAGAGGAAGGAGTAGAAAGTCTAGCCATCCCTCATAACTCTAATATTTCTGGTGGCGCTGCTTTTTCCATGAGTGATTACAACGGTGGACCAATTGATGAAGCCTATGTCAAACAAAGATTGCGAAACGAACCCTTGGTTGAAATAACTCAAGCAAAAGGAACCTCTGAAACCCATCCATTTTTATCAAAAAACGATGAATGGGCAGCTTTTGAAGCAATAACTAATATGCCACAAGAAAATAACATAAATAATTTGAAAGGAGGTTATGTTAGGGATGCATACTTGAGAGGATTGACTCTTTCAGATAAAGGCCTTACCAATCCTTTTAAATTTGGGGTCATTGGATCTAGTGATACCCATGTCGCCGGAGGTTCTTACACTGAAGAGACTCATTTCTCGAAGATAGGTTTATTAGATGGTGAGCCATATTTAAGAGGATCAGTTCCTTATGAAGGATTCTATGGATTTTTTACTAAGTTACTTAGACCCGATAGCATCGTTGAAGTTGATGGAAATAATTATCTAGGTGTGAGTGCACGTCTTATAAGGTTTGGATCTTCGGGACTTGCAGGTGTATGGGCTGAAGAAAATACGCGAGAGTCAATTTACGAAGCTTTCCGACGTAAGGAAACATTTGGTACTAGTGGATCAAGAATAAAAGTACGTTTTTTTGCTGGTTATGATCTAGAAGGTTCAAAGTTAGATGATCTTAGTCTTATACAAGATGCCTACACTAATAATACCCCTATGGGAGGAACAATTATCCAAGAAAAGAACAACAGCCCCAGATTCCTTGTCTGGGCTATTTCTGATCCTCTGGGAGCGCCTCTGCAAAGAGCCCAAATAATTAAAGGATGGCTGGAAGATGGAGAACACAGAGAAAAAGTTTTTGATGTGGCATGTTCAGATGGCCTGAGCGTCGATCCTACCACTCACAGATGTCCTGACAATAATGCTGCTGTTAATTTAGATGATTGTTCTATAAGTTCAGACAAAGGAGATTCTGAGATTAAAACTTTTTGGAAAGACCCCGAATTTAGACAAGATCAAGACGCTTTCTATTATTCAAGGGTCTTGGAAAATCCTACTTGCAGATGGTCAACTTGGGATGCCATGAGAGATAACGAGTCTCCAAGGTCCGATATTCCCGCTACTATTCAAGAAAGGGCATGGTCATCTCCTATTTGGTACACTAAGAAGTAAGTATGAGGACTCTGATTAAAGTAAGTATTTCTGCAATTATTTTAAGTATTGCTTCTTATGTAATAATTCAAGTGCCTTCAGTTCAGGACAGAATCATGGTTTCTGTAGTTTCTGGAATGGCAAATACTTTTGGAAAACTTAACAAAGAAGACGCATTAAGTGTTGCCGTTTGTGGATCGAGATCTCCTATTCCTAGTCCGGGCAGGGCTGAAACCTGTATGTTAGTTCAAGCAGGAGAAGAAATGTTTGTTGTGGATATTGGTGATGGCAGTAATGATAACTTACAAAATTGGGGTATTGATTACAGTAAAATTAATGCAGTTTTATTAACTCATCTCCATTCAGATCACATAGCTGATCTTCCTAATCTGCATCAAGGAGCCTGGATACTTCAAAGCAGGAAAGATAAATTAAAGGTTTATGGTCCTGAGGGAGTAGACATTGTTACACAAGGCATAGAAATGGCTTACGGGCTTGATTATCAATTTAGAAATGAGCATCACGGAGATGCAATTGCACCAAGAGAATATGCAGGTTTTGATACACGTACAATAGATCTAAACAATCCAGTCATATATCAAAATGGAGCATTGAAAATAACTGCTTTCAAGGTAATTCATGAGCCGATAGAACCTTCATTGGGTTATAAATTTGAATATAAAGGAAGATCTTTAGTTATTACGGGTGATACTTCTTACGCACAGAGCGTTATTGATAATTCTATGAACGTAGACGTACTTTTTCATGAAGCTCAAGCAAATCATATGGTGGATGTTATACAGAAATTCGCTAATGAAAATGGAGCACCTCTTAGAGCTAAAGTAATGTCTGATATAAAGACATACCATACAACTTTAATTGAAGCAGCGGACATAGCAAATAAAGCTAATGTCAAAAAGTTGGTTTTTTATCATTTAACACCGGCTCCGAGGAATTATTTAACTGAATTAATTTTTGTTAGAGGTGTTAACGAAGTTCGTAAGGAGTGGACATTGGCAAAAGACGGAACATTAATAGTTCTGCCGGCTAATTCTGAAGATATTATTGTCACAAGTATGTAGGTTTTTGCCCCTAATTTAGCTTGCTTAATGAGTTGCAGTAACCTAACATCTTTAGCCCGAATTTTATAAAAAGGAGAATATATGCGTAATGCAGTAATAGTTGATAGTGTTAGAACTGGCCTAGCGAAATCATTTCGTGGAGGCTTTAATAACACTCGTGCAGATAATATGACAGCTCATATTGTTAATGCACTTTTAGAAAGGAATCCTAAAGTTGAACCGTCAATGGTTGAAGACATTATTTTAGGTTGCGGAAACCCTGAAGGAGCTCAAGGCCATAATATAGCAAGAAATGTTGCAGTTTTATCTCAGCTGCCTATAGAAACAGGTGGTGTAACGATAAATCGTTATTGCTCTTCAGGACTGAATTCTATTGCGATGGCTGCAACCCAAATCCAAAGTGGATTCTATGATTGCATCATTGCTGGTGGAGTTGAATCTATTAGTACTTCGCAAGGTCACACTAACATGCACATGTATGTAAACGATAAATTAGCAGAAGAAGTCCCAGGTATTTATCATGCAATGGGAACCACTGCTGAGTGCGTAGCAGATCGTTATAACGTCACTAGAGAAGCTCAAGATGAGTATGCTCTATCAAGTCAACAAAGATGTGCAGCAGCTCAAGATGCAGGTCTTTATGATGATGAGATCATTCCTATGGAAACTACGATGATCCTAAAGAATAAGGAGACAGGAGCTGAGAAGGAAGTAGATGTGGTTGTTGATAGAGATGACTGCAATAGACCTGAAACAACTCTAGAAGGACTTTCAAGCTTGAATCCAGTTTTTAACCCTGAAAGTGGTTCCGTAACAGCTGGAAACTCTTCCCAATTGTCTGATGGAGCTTCTGTAACTTTAATCATGAGTGAAGAAAAAGCCAATGAACTTGGCCTTAAACCTCTCGCTTATTTTAGAGGTTTTACTACCGTTGGTTGTCAGCCTGATGAAATGGGCATCGGACCAGTCTACTCTATACCTAAGTTACTAGAATCTGCTGGTTTAAAGGTAGAAGATATAGATCTTTGGGAACTAAATGAAGCTTTTGCTTCGCAAGTTGTTTACATTAGAGATCAATTGAACTTACCGACTGAAAAACTAAACGTAAACGGTGGCTCTATTGCTATTGGGCACCCATTTGGTATGACAGGTTCAAGACAAGTAGGGCATCTTGCAAGAGAACTAAGACGTACTGGTGGCAAATACGGCATAGTTACAATGTGTGTCGGTGGCGGCATGGGAGCTACAGGCTTATTTGAGTCTATCCCTGAATAATGTAAATTTGTCTAAGGAAGTAAACACCTTGGACGAACATACATTAATACAAACTTATTTTTCTGACGTCGGCTCAGCTTATTTAGCTGAGCAAGACGTTAGGATCTCTGTAGGAGATGATTCCTCAATAATTTCCCTTCCTGCTGGAAAAGAGTCCGTAGTATCTGTAGATACTTCTATAGAAGGCGTACATTTTTTGGATTCAATGAGTGCAGATGATATAGCTTATAGAGCTGTTGTGGTTGCTTTGAGTGATTTGGCGGCATGCGGAGCTGCTCCTTCCTGGTACTCTGTAGCTTTGACTCTTCCAGAATTTAACGATACTTGGTTAAAGAAATTTGCGGATGGGTTAAGAAGATTGTCAGATGATTATAGGGTACCTTTAATAGGCGGTGACACCACTAAAGGGAAGCTGTCTATCACAGTTCAAGTTAATGGTTATTGTGATTCAGGTAAATCAATTTTGAGATCAACTGCTAACTCTAATGAAAATATTTATGTCAGTGGTTTAATTGGCGAAGCTTCAAAAGGACTAAGTTACATTACCAACAAGTCAGAAGCTACAGATCAGCAAATTAAAATTTACTTAAATCCTAAAGCTAGGATAGATTTAGGTATTAGATTGAGAGGCATTGCAAGTTCAGCGATAGATGTTTCTGATGGTCTGCTGCAAGATCTGAAACATATTTGTACGGCAAGTGGAATAGGCGCTCAAATTGAACTAGATAAAATCCCTACATCCCTTAGTGTTACTCCTTCTATTCCTGATATTAATTCAGGTGATGATTATGAAATTTGTTTTACTTCAAGCCCTAAGAATGAGTCTCTTATCAAAGAAATTTCGGAAGAGTTAGGAATTCCGATTACTTCCATAGGTAAAACCAATGATTCTACGACTATAAGTGTCATCGACAAAGAAGGCCATGAAGTTCCTGTAGATTCAGGATACACGCATTTTTAGTTTATGGATTTAAAGAAACTATTATTAATAATAGGGCAAGGTTTTGGTACGGGACTTTCTCCTATTGCACCTGGAACAGCGGGCAGTTTCGCAGCAGCTATTATTTTTTATTTTTTTATTTGGGACAGCATTGCCACTTATTTAGGCATTGGTCTTTTTTTACTTTTTATCTTAGTTAGCTTTTTTATAGGAATCTTTCTTCTATCTCAACTCACAGATAAAGAGAAAGATCCAAAGAGTTTTGTGTGGGATGAATTTGTAGGAATGTGGATCAGTTGCGTTCCTCTAACATTGGTTGATAAGGATCTATATCTAGTACTACTTTCTTTTTTAGTTTTTAGACTTTTTGATATATTTAAGCCATTAGGAATCAGGTCATTAGATAATAAATCAGGTGAATTCTATGTAATGATTGATGATGTGATTGCAGGTATTTATTCAGCTTGTCTGCTTATCTTAATAATGTTTTATATCTACTAATTTATTTCTTCAGAATACAGTAGAATACGCCCTAAAAATTATATGGATATAGAAAAATTACCTAAATCAAAGCTACCAATGCCTTGGGGCGAATTCAATGTTATAGGTTTTACAGACCATGATGACGAGGAACACTTAGCGATTTATTTAGGGGATATTTCTGAAAATCCTCTATTAAGAATTCATTCTCAATGTTTAACTGGTGACGCACTTTTCAGTTTAAGGTGTGACTGCGGTCCACAACTTGCAATGGCATTAGAAAAAATAGCATCAGATGGAAATGGTATTGTTATTTATATGGCTCAAGAAGGAAGGGGCATAGGATTAATAAATAAAATAAAGGCTTATGAGCTTCAAGATCAAGGAATGAATACCGCTGAAGCAAATGAAAAGCTTGGTTTCGCTGCTGACGAAAGAGAATACGCATTTTGTGCAGAAATACTAAATTCTTTAGGAATTTCTTCTGTGCGCCTGATGACAAACAACCCTTCAAAAATCAAAGGTCTTGAAGATGCTGGGATAAAAGTATCGGAAAGAATAGCTATACAAGCAAAACCAACAGACGAAAATAAAGAGTACTTAAAGGTTAAGTCTGAGTATATGGGTCACATGCTGGAAGATTCAGATTGATTTAAGCTTTTGTTCGATTGCTTTCCTTACACCAATCCCATCTAGATTATTCATAATCTTTTGTTGCTCTTGATCTCCGTGTTCGATAAATCCATCTGGCAAACCTAGATTTAACACGTTAGAAGAAGAATTTAATGCTATGAGTTCTTCATTTACTGCAGATCCAGCTCCACCAGCTATTACGTTATCTTCAAGAGTTACAATTAGTTTAAATTGATTAGATATTTCATTGATTAGATTTATATCAATAGGTTTTATAAACCTCATATCTACAACCTTTGCTTTTAATTCTTTTCCAGCATGTATAGCTGAATCAAGCAAGCTACCAAAAGATAAAATAACCACTTCTTTTGTTTCCGAATTAAGAACTGTTTTGCTTTTTCCAATTTCAATAGTTTCATCAGATTTTTGACAGGTAATGCCTCTTCCTATTCCCCTGGGATACCTTACCGCTACAGGACCGGAGAAATTATATCCAGTATTTAACATCTTCCAGGCTAAGTCCTCATCTGAAGGCGCCATTATCATAATGTTTGGTATGCATCTGAGATAGGAAAGATCGAAAGCACCTTGGTGAGTTGCACCATCTAATCCAACCAAGCCTGCTCTGTCTATAGCAAAAAGGACATCCAGATTTTGAAGGGCTACGTCATGTATTAATTGATCATAAGCCCTTTGAAGAAAGGTGCTATATATTGCGACTACAGGTTTTAATCCTTCGCATGCAAGCCCTGCTGCGAAACTAACGCTATGTTGTTCCGCAATAGCTACATCGTAATACTTTTCAGGAAAGGTCTTAGCAAATTCTTTCATTCCTGAACCTTCTCCCATTGCTGGTGTGATCGCAATTAGATTTTCATCCTTATTTGCTTTATGTATTAACCAGTCACCAAAAATTTTTGAGTAAGAGGGACTTTTAGGTTTAGAGTCAGCGGAAGGTAAGTCCTCCTTCTTAATTTTATCGATAGCATGGAATCCAACTGGATCTCCTTCAGCTGGGGCATAGCCTTTTCCTTTAGTAGTAATTACATGAAGAAATCTAGGCCCATGAATATGCTTTAAATCTTCTAAGATATTAATTAAATTTTCAGAATCATGTCCATCCACAGGACCGAAATATTCAAATCCTAATTCTTCAAACAAAGAACCTGGAGCAATCATGCCTTTAGCGTGTATTTCTGCTTTTCTAGCAAATTCCTTCGCACCTGGTAAATAAGTTAATACTGATTTACCACTTTCTCTAATTTTATTATAAGTTTTGCTTGCCCAAACCCTTGCAAGATAGTTTCTTAATCCTCCTATATTCTCAGAAATAGACATTTGATTATCATTTAAGATTACAAGGAGGTTTTTATCTAAAGAGCCTGCATGAGCTAAAGCCTCATAAGCCATTCCTGCTGTCATAGCTCCGTCTCCAATCACGGCAGTTACATGTCTATTAATATTTTTTGAATCTGCTCCAGTGATCATCCCTAAAGCAGCGCTGATCGATGTACTTGAATGACCGACACCAAAAGTATCGTATTCGCTTTCTGTTCTCACCGGGAAAGGAGCAAGACCATTAGTTTGCCTCATGCTTTCCATGTCATTCTTCCTTCCTGTTAGAATTTTATGTGGATAAGTTTGATGCCCAACGTCCCAGACTAATCGGTCATGAGGAGTTTCAAACGCATAATGGAGAGCTAATGTTAACTCTATAACCCCGAGACCTGCACCAAAGTGACCACCTGTCTTTCCTACTGTGTACAGTAAGAATTCTCTTAATTCATCTGCAATTAAAGGTATATCCGTCTTATCTAGCTTTCTTAAATCTTCAGGAGAATTAATACCACCCAGAAATTTAGAAAGCGGTTTTTCAGTTGGTATTGATTCAAAGATTTTCATGATTTAACTATTTCTGGATACTACATAATCAGCTAGCAATCTAAGATTATCAGCTTTTTGAGAAAGAGGAACTAGAATTTCTTTTGCTTCTTCAGCTAATTGATTGGCTTTAGATTTAGCTCCCTCCAAACCAGCTATTGAGGGATAGGTTATTTTGTTTTGATTAAGATCAGAGCCTTGATTTTTTCCACTCACCAAAGCAGGGGACTCAATATCAATAATATCGTCTTGTATCTGAAAAGCTAAACCTATTTTTTCTCCATAATTTTCTAATATTTTTATGGTTTCTTCCTCCAATTGAGACAAATAACCTCCTATTTCTAGTGAAGTTTGAATCAATCTTCCCGTTTTTTGGAAATGCATTAGATCAAGCTCTTCAATAGTTACTTTCTCGTCCATATGTATATCTTTTACTTGACCTCCCACCATCCCTGAGGAACCACATGCCTTTGCTAATTTTGACAAGAGCAAGACTTTTATATCTTCTTGTACGTTGAATTTGCAGATTAATTCGAAGGCTAGCGGTTGCAATGCATCTCCAGCAAGAATAGCTGTGGCTTCATCAAACTGAACATGACAAGTTGGGCTTCCTCTTCTTAAATCATCATTATCCATAGAAGGTAGATCGTCATGAATTAAAGAATAACAATGGATTAATTCAACTGCACAAGCAGATAAATCCCTATCCCGTTGATCGCATTGACCTAGATCTGAAGATAAATAGACCAGTATAGGTCTTAGCCTTTTACCTCCGTTAAGCACAGAATACCTCATCGCTTCAGTTAATCGAGAGTCTTCAGAAGGTAATACTTCTTTAAGGTTTTTATTAACTTGGTCTCTGTATTTTTTTAAGAGATTTTCAAAATCAGACATCTTTTAATGGAGTAGTCTTAAGTTCTCCATTTTCTTCAATGAGTTTTTGAACTTGTAATTCTGCTTTCGACAATTGTTCTTGGCATTGCCTCGCTAATTTGATCCCTTTTTCAAAAGATTTTAGAGAATTTTCTAGACTTAGATCTCCTGATTCTAGGTCCTCAACTATACCTTCAAGTTCCTCTAAAGCTTTTTCAAAATTTATTTCTGTCTTTTTAGTAGCCATAAATAATAAGTTTACAATGAATATTCCAAACCTACATAGGTTTCTCTAGGCAAACCAGGAAAATATCTATCTCCACCAAAAGCATTAAAGTCAGCTCTTTCGGCATAATCTTTATCAGTAAGGTTATCTATTCTTAGATAGAATTTTAACTTCTCAGAGTAATTTAGATTTGATCTGAAATGCATCAAAGTGTGCCCCTCATATTCATGTAGATTAGCCGCATCAGTAAAATAAGAGTCCATATGCTCCAATTCGAAGGCTAAAGAGACATCATCGTTAATGGAGGTATTCAAGATTAAATTGGCCATTAGTTTAGGAGAAGTATCGATTTCGTTACCGATTCTAATTTTCTCTCTCATAGAAGTATCAGAGTCAAAATCATATTTGTGATCCCCGTAAGTGAAGTTACTGATTAGATTACTTGTTTCATTAATCTTTAAATCTAGAGTAAATTCAATTCCTTTATGATTTGTTTTTCCATTATCAATAATGAAATTTTCTGAATCTCTGAATATAGAGTTTCTTTTTTTACTTTTATAAATACTTAAGGATCCATTTAGATTATCCAGATTGAACGCAGTACCCATCTCAACCATTGTTAACTTTTCAGAATCTAGATCACTCACATTTTGTTTCTTTTGTAATCTATAGGCTTCATTTATTTGAGGAGGCCTAAAACCTAAACTTGCTTGAAAGAAATAATTCACAAGGTCGAAGTAAGTTTCTATTCCTGCCCTAAAGCTCAATTCATTAAAATTATCTGATCTATCATCTGGTCTGTTGTAGTAACAACCACCAAAACCACAATTAGTTCCATCCTCTCTAGTATTGCCACTATTAATTCTATTGTTGTAATCGTATTTTATGGATTCTGTTCTTATATCAGCGAAAAATAATAGATCCCCACTTATATAAAGGTCATCTATGCCTACAAACGCTGCGTAAACCTTTGAATCAACTTCATAATCATAATGCTTTCCTTGGGGTCTAGTTGCATTGTTAAAAGCGGAGCTAGTGGTTAATGCATTGGCTTGAGTTTCAACTAATTCAGCATCAGCCATTTCAATCTGCAATCCTCCTATAAGAGAGTAATGTTCAAAGTTAAGAAATCTTTTGAACAACACCCCAAAACTAACATGACTATTCTCTTCAACGGGAGTTCCTGGTAAAAAATGTTGAAGAAATACCATGTCATTCTTTCTAATGAAAGGTGAGAGTAGGGATATGCCATTTTTTTTCTCTCTTTTTAAGTTTAAAGATATTCTTTGGGAATTAGCGTCTCTAAAAGCTTCAGGGTTAAGATTTTTTCTATTTAAGCTTGAATCTTTATATGAATTTAAACCAGTAATGTAACCAGCAGTTTCTTGATTCAAGTTAGTTAAAGTCATATTTAATGATGCTGTCCAAGAATTCAGCTGAAAATCAGATCTCATCTTTAGTTTTTGCTGATCGTATCCTGAAAATTCTCTGAAACCATCATTAGAAGCACCAAAGATATTAAGACTCCAGTTAGATCGATTTCCTAGCTTCGCCTTAATATTTCTATACCCATTAGGACCCAGGTTTGTAGAGATGTTATTTTCATCTTTTAGTGGCTTTGAAATCACGTTTATAACTCCATGCATTGCGTTAGCTCCGTACCTAGAACTAGCAGGACCTGTTATGGTTTCTATGCCCCCTGAATTCTCGAAAGCAGTTTCAAAAAGGCCATTTACATTACAAAAACCAGCAGGTCTAACTGGAATACCATCTTCTAAGATTAAAAATGAACCGCAAGCTCCTGGTCCAGTAAGCACTGGCGATCGCATGGCAGTTAAATGCTCCTGACCAGAACCTCTACTTATCCAAATTCCTGGTAGTCTTCTAAAAATTTGTTTGGGGTGTTGGGCATCTAATTTATTTAACTCAAAAGAGTCAATTGATGATAAGGATACACTTTCTGACCATCCACTCAGATTAGATATCTTTTTTTCTAAAACTATTATTTCATCTTCTTCTGCCTGTAAAGAAGAGGTAAAAAATAAGAGGCCTAAAATTATTAATTTAAAATTTGTCTGCATTTATAACTTCCTTTTAATCAATACATAAGTGACTTTGGAGTATTGTAAGAAGAATGATTAGATATTACTAATTCACAAACCTGAACCTTTAATTTTGATTCGCTTTTTTTCTAAAGTTTACAAAAGGTCTAGTAAGTAAATTAAGAAGTTTTCTTGGAAGCCTATTTACTGAATCACCAAGCACAAGGGCACAAGGAGTAACCACTAGCGTTAATATAGTAGCCACGGTCAAACCAACCACCAATGACCCAGCCATTTGTTCCCAGAAACTTGTGATATAAGAACCGCTTTTAACAGTTCTTTCGATTAAGTCTATACTGTAACCTAAAGCGATCGGCATTAATCCTGCAATGGTTGTGAAAGAAGTCAAGAATACAGGTCTAAGTCTCAATACAGCACTTCTTAAGGCCAGTGATTTAGTATCTGATTCAGGATTATTTCTCTTAAGAAGGTTGAAGGTATCAATGAGTACAATATTGTTATTAACCACTATTCCTGCAAGCGCTACACAACAAATTCCTGTTTGAAGAGTGCTAAAAGATCTACCTAGAATTAAAAGAGATACAAACACACCCCCAAAAGATAAAAGGATTGCTGAAAGCACTATATTGGCTTGGTAAAAACTATTGAACTGTGTGACAAGAACTATCAACATTACAAATAACATAGTAATGAATCCCATTATGAGGAAGTCAGAAGATTCTTTATTGTATCTGTCGAAACCATCGAATTCTACGGTTATGCCTCTTCCTAGATCAGTGTTATTTAACCATCTTTTAATTTGTCTAATTTTTTCAGAAGCAACTACCCCTGGCATATTGTCTGCTGCTATTTGCTCTACTCGTTTACCATCTTTTCTACTTATTGTTTTAGTTGCAGGTTTAATGGTTGTGTTAACGAAGCTGCTAACAGGAACTAGACCTCTTTGGGTTTGTATATTCAATTGTTCAAGCTGGTCTATGTTTCTTTCAGATTTAGGGAATCTAACTCTTATATCAACCTCTCTATCAAGATTCAAAGGACGATACTCACCAACTTTGATTCCGTTTGTAACCATTTGAACAGCTGCTCCAACATCTGACAGTCCAGCTCCGTATTGTGCTGCTTTTGTCCTGTCTATATTTAACTCCCATTCTATTCCTCTAGTATCAGAACTATCTCTTATATCTGTTAGACCGGTTACTTCATTTTCTAAATAATTCCTTATCTTTTTTGTGGCCCTTTTTAGAGCTATTTCATCTTCACCTCTAATGTTTAGTTGAATAGCTTTTCCTATAGGAGGTCCACCCTTTTCGGCTTCTACACTAACAATATAACCAGATACGTTACTTAAACGTTCTCTCATTAATTCTAATATTTCATATCCATTTCTATCGGAGACGGCATTGTCTTCAGCATAAAAGTCGACAAACATTCCTCCTACCTTATCGGAATCATTTCCTCGAAAGCCACCACCTGAACCACCTGAATTACTCCAAGTACTCAACATTTCAATATCTTCCATGCCTATTATCTTTTGTTCAGCATCAATAGCTATGTCTCGAATTTCATCAACAGACAGATTTCCCCTAGCATATACATCTACATCAGCAAATTGAGGGGCAACTTCAGGAAAATAAATTATTCCTTTTCCGTGTTGTACCCATAAAGCAATAGACAAAATGATTGCTGACAAAATAATGAATATAGTCTGCCCCGGAGTGTTCAAATATTGATTTACTTTTCGAGCATATTTTCCAGTCACGCCTGGAAGAGCAAGAGGGTCAGAAGATTCTAGTCTTCTAATGTTATTTATTTCTTCTTCTGACTGTTTAGCTAAACCACCAAACATGGCACCTAAAATTGGAGCAAACACTAGAGAGTAGAGGAGGGAGCCAACCAAAACACAAAAAACTGTTATGGGCATGTCCCTAATGAATTTACCCATTCCGGGCATTAGCATTAAAGGCGTAAAAGCTATTAAGGTTGTCACTGTAGACGTTAATACGGGCCAGAACATTCTGGTGGCAGCAGCTGAATAGGCTTGCACTCTATCCATGCCCTCAGCTAATTTTCTATCAGCGTATTCTGTAATAACTATCGAACCATCAATAGTCATTCCCATTGAAATTAACATGCCAAACATGACCATGAAATTAAATTCTTTACCTAATATAAGTAGAACCAATAAGGCAAAAAGGTATGAGAAGGGAATAGCCATTCCAACCAGCATAGAAGTCCTAAAACCTAAAGCTGCTAGAACTACTATCATGACTAACGCAACTGAGGTTAAAACATTACCTTGTAATTCAGTAATCATCTGTAGAGCGAATTCAGAATCGTCTCTTACAAAATCTACTTCAACTCCTTCTGGAAAATCTTCAGAAAATTCAAGGACTAATTCTTTAACTTCTGCAACAGTATCTATGATATTTGTTCCTAGTCTTTTGGTTATGTCTATCGACAAAGATTGCTTGCCATTGATTCTCGAGTAACCGCCACGATCTTTATAAGTAAGGCTTACATTGGCTACATCTTTTAGAGTTACAACGGAGTTTCCAGATACTTTTATTGGTAGCCTCTCTATATCCTCCAAGCTAGCAAAAACACTGGGTACGTTTACAGAGAATCTACCTTTTCCAGTGTCTTGTGATCCGGCGGGGATTACCCTATTGTTGTTAGCTACGGCTTGGTAGAGTTGATTCATAGAGATGCCGTAAGATTCAAGTTTATTTTTTTCGACAATTGCTTCTATCAAGTCTTCAGGAACCCCATTCAATTCAGCTGTTAAAACATTAGGATGAGTTTCAATAACATCCAACAGGTCTTGAGTTAAATTTACCAATACTCTTTGCGGAAGAACTTCACTAGAAATACTTACTGTTAGTATTGGATTATCAGCTGTGGAAAACTCTCTTATGCTAGGTTCCCTGGCATCATCAGGGAGCAATCTTTTAGCTTCATCAACTTTTACACGTATGTCATAAAGAGCTTGATCCATATCAATATCTTGATCAAATTGAATCATAATTGCTGTGTATCCAGTTCTAGATGTAGATCTAATTGTATCGACCCCTTCTACTGTTCTTAAAGCATCTTCAAGAGGCTTGGCTAATAGTCTTTCCGAATCCTCAGGCGATACTCCTTCAAAACCAACACCAACATAAGCGCCAGGAAAATCTACATCGGGTTCTGTGGCTTTAGGTAAATAATTTAGCGCATAAAATCCAGATAAAGTGATTAGAATTAGAACACTTAATGAGGTCCTACTTTTCTTTATGGCTTGTAAGATAAGGGCCTTCATGCCTCAGGGTAAGAAATTTCTTTAACGTTAACTGTTTGACCTTGAAATACATACTCTTGACCAAGAGTGATGATTCTTTCGTTCTCATTTAAACCAGAAATCCAAAGACCATCCGTCGTGTCTTCAAGTATCTCTATTTCTCTGAATTCAACAGAATTATTTTCATCGACAGTTCTTATACCTAATTTACCTTGATCGTTTAAAGAAAGGATAGCGGGCGAAATTTTATGGGAGAAAACTTTTTTACTTTCTATGAATATTTCTGCAGAAACACCATCTCTTATGGTTCTATCTTTATTATCAACTTTAATCTCTACTCTAAAAGTTCTTGTATTTCTATCCGCAGATGTGGCGATAAAAGAAACCTTACCTTGTATTTCATCTCCTGATATTAAACGTGCCATCGAATTTGCACCTACTTCTAAGTCAGCAATATCTTTTTCAGCAATATCCGCTACCAATAACATAGGGTTGGAATCTATTAGAGACGCGCAGGTTCCTCCTGTATTGAGATAATCTCCTTTATCCACATTTAAAGATTCTAAATATCCTGAGAAAGGAGCAACTATTTTGGGGTAGGCCTCTCTTCCTGCTATGTATAACTGACATATAAGATCCCCTTCTTTTACGTAGTCACCTTGTTTGAATGGTGTAGATACAACCCTTCCACCTATTTCAGCTCTTACGTTTATGAATTTATCTGCTTCAGTAAAACCACTTGCTCTGATTGACTTTGATTTTAGGATTGCTTGACTGTTTAATACAGTTACAGAAGAAAGGGTTGCTAAAGAGCTCTCACTTTTAGGACTAACTTCGTCATCTACAAGGCTGCCAGATACCATCCATATTGCTAGAAAAAATGCCGTTATTGCAGCGGTTTTATAGGTTTGTTTTATTTTCATTAATTTTTTATTTAGGTGTTATACATGACTATAACACTAAAATAGTATTTGTTAAATTAAATTTGGTGTTTTTCTCTAAGTCTTTGCAGGTTCAGTTTTGTTTGCTCGCTAACTTTCTGATCCTTTTTTTTGTTTATTACGGGCTTACTAATATTCCAGCTAGACTCTATCCTTTTGTCCATTAGATTTTGGCCCTGTGAACTTAGATTTTGCTTCTGCTTCTGCCATTGAAACTTTACGTGTTGAAGAAATTTACTATTCCAAGAATTATGTGATTGACCTGTTTCTTTCCAATATAAAATAAACTCCGAGAGTGTTGAGTCAGCAAACTCTTTTGGAATATTGGTGAGAGTTAACACATCATAAAAATCTTCATTAGGTAACCATTTAGAATCAATTTTAAATGGAAGGTCATCTTTTTCATTAACATTTTGAAATCTTCCCCATTGTCTTCTTATATGAGCTATAAATTTAGAGTTCCATATGTCTGATTCTTCTTTCTTTTCGCTCCAGTACAACACAAATTCAGGTACTTCTTTATCTATAAAATCGTTATCCACTCCAGATCTTACAAGGATCTCGCGCGCTTCATCTTCTGGCTTCCAATTAGTCTCAATGGGCTGTCTTTTTCTCTTTTGATTATCTGTAGCTTCCTTTTGTCTCCATTGTTTTATAACGAAACGAAGAAATTTTATGCCCCAAGATTTATTTTTTTCTTCTTTTTCTTGGTTGAGGTGTTTGAAGTCTTCAACTTGAGCATACGTAAATTCTTCTGGTATCCCATACTCAAGTATTTGATCAAGAAGTTCTTTCTCAGGTCGCCATGAGTTTTCCATTGAACTTTCTCTTCTGCCAACAGTTTGAATTTCTTTAACAGAAAAACTAGACAAGGTTGATGTTTTATTTTCTACAACTAAACCTTTGCTTAGTAGGCTTTTCAGGTATTCCGTTAGTTCTTTTTCGGTCCAGAAAGAAAGTAGATTTTGTAATTCGTTCAGATTTCTGCCTTTCAGACCTGATTCTTTCAATACTTCTAACAAAACAGCTTCTGAGAGTCCTATGGTACTGGCTACATCTTTTGAAAAACTTATTCTTGAATCTGACATATAAAACTCGAAAGAAGGAGATTAAATTATCCTCTTCTAGTAAACAAGAATAACTTTAAATTTAAGTTATATTTTTTCGTGTTGATACAGCTTCAGCTAACTGATTTAGGCAGGTTTTTGTGTCCTCCCAATTTATGCAAGCATCAGTAATACTTTGCCCATAAACAAGATTTTCTAAGTCTTTTGCACTTTGATTGCCTTCTTCAATATTGCTTTCGATCATAACCCCCGTAATACGATCTTCACCTGTAGAAATTTGCTTGGCAATATCTTCACAAACTATCAATTGTTTTTCGTGCTGCTTACTACTATTTCCGTGACTCATGTCTACCATGATGGACTCAACTAGATTATTGTTTTTGAGAATATTTGCAGTTTTTTCGATATCCTCTTTACCATAATTAGGTTCACTTCCACCTCGAAGGATTACATGACAGTCTTTATTACCAGAAGAATAAAAAATAGCAGCTCTACCTTCTTTCGTAACGGATAAGAATTTATGAGGGTTTTGTGCTGAACCGATTGCGTCTGCAGCAACTTGTATTCCACCGTTAGTGGTGTTCTTAAAACCAATAGGGCATGACGAACCTGAAGCTAACTCCCTGTGAACTTGACTTTCAGTAGTCCTAGCTCCAATGGCGCCCCAAGAGATTAGGTCAGCAATATATTGTGGTGTAATTACATCCAAGAATTCAGTTCCAGCTGGTAATCCCAAATCATTTATATCCCTTAGCAGTTGTCTTGCGATAGAAAGACCTTTATCTATTTTAAACGAATCGTTTAAATCAGGGTCGTTGATCAGACCTTTCCAACCTACTGTAGTTCTTGGCTTTTCAAAATACACCCTCATTATGATATGTAACTGATCTTTATAATTTAGACTTTCTTCTTTAAGCCTCTGGGCATAATCCATCGCAGCTGAGGTGTCATGAATTGAACACGGACCAACAACGACTGCCAATCTATGGTCCTTCTTATTTAAAATTTTCGAAAAGCTTTCTCTAGCTTCGTATACAGTCTCCGAAGATTTTTTTGATATAGGCTGATCAGACAATAAGGTGCTTGCAGAAATCACTTCCTGCCTATCAGCTATCCTTAAATCACTTGTTTTATACATAACTAAACTAAAATCGGAGATGCATTCTACATATTTTACGAGTAGATTAAAATTTGAGCCCTATTATAATTATCTAGTCCAATAAGCTATATTAGTTATATACAAACTTAAAAATCTTTAATATTTAATCGAAAATCAATGAATTCATCGCATTTATCTGCAGGAATAGTGCAAGAAAATCCCATTGTAGGCGATATAGAAGGCAATCTTAACCTAGCTAAAAGTGCTATTAAAAAGATTTTGTCTGAAGATAAAGTAGACGTGATTCTCTTCACCGAGATGTTTATAACAGGATATCCTCCTGAAGATTTAATACTAAGAGATGACCTCTTGTTTGAAGTTGATTCAGCTATCTCTGAATTATCTAAAGTAGCTCCTGAGACCCACATAATTATTGGTTATCCTAGGAAAGTTGGACAAAATATCTATAACTCAGCTGGAGTTCTTTTCAAAAATGAAGTCCTTTTGGAATATCACAAGCAAGAATTACCAAATTACGAAGTTTTTGATGAAAAAAGATATTTCAGTCCAGGCAAAGGGCCAGGAATATTTCCGATAGGTAACCTCAAATTAGCAGTGACAGTGTGTGAAGATATCTGGCACACTAAAGCAGTTAGGCAAGCTTCTAGGAGGGGTGCTGATTTGATCTTAAACCTGAATGCTTCTCCTTTTCATCTGAACAAATTAAGCGAAAGAAAGGAGCTTATTTCTAATCATTGCAAAAAGTTTAAACTTCCAATTATTTATACAAATCAAATTGGAGGACAGGATGAATTAGTTTTTGATGGAACATCAATGATCATGGATAAAGAAGGTAACCAAGTTGTGCAACTTAATAAATTTGAAAGTGATAGCAGGATAGTTAAATTTAAGAAAACTAATGGACAAGGCTTAGAAATATTAGAATCTAAAAAAACTTTTCCTGAAAATGAGTTGGAAGATGTTTATAAAGCTTTAGTTTTAGGTGCCAAGGATTATATCGAGAAGAATAATTTCCCCGGTGTTTTGATCGGATCTTCTGGCGGTATTGATTCGGCTTTAACTGCCACAATAGCATCGGATGCAATAGGCCCAAATAGGGTGAAAACCTACATGATGCCATTTAAGTTTACTTCTAATATGAGCATTGAAGATGCAGAAGAACTAGCTAAGAATCTTAAAATTGAGCATCAAGTATTGCCTATTGAAGATATATATAATTCGTTTTATAGCTCTTTAGAAAAGGAATTCACTAATAAGGAGCCAGATATAACCGAAGAGAATCTTCAATCAAGATGCAGGGGCGTTTTGCTAATGGCTCTATCCAATAAGTCAGGAGACTTAGTTCTAACAACAGGCAACAAAAGTGAGACAGCAGTAGGTTACTCCACTTTATATGGAGATACAGCAGGAGGTTTTGCTGTTTTAAAAGATGTCCCTAAGATTTTAGTTTACAGGCTAGCTGAATATCGTAATACGCTGTCAAAAGTAATTCCTCAAAGGATTATTGACAGGCCCCCAACAGCTGAATTATCCGAAGACCAAAAGGATAGTGATAGCCTGCCTGAATATGATGTTCTAGATAAAATAATAGAAATGTACGTAGAACAAGATGAGAGTAAGGCCACGATAATAGAACGAGGATTCAGCAAAGATACAGTTGAAAGAGTTATTAGGTTAATTGATTTAAGTGAATATAAACGGCGTCAAGCACCTTTAGGCGTAAAAATAACTGCTAGAGGCTTTGGAAAAGACAGAAGATACCCGATAACAAACAAGTTCTTTAAGTAAAGTCTATTTCCTCAAACAAAGTTAAGTGGCTATAATGTAGGACCAATACATATGTATTGGACAAATGGTTGATCTAAAAGCCGTAAATCCTTCTATCAAGGAGGAAGAAACCACTCATCCTCGCCAAGAGGAGATGTTCTTAGCTACGGTTCAAGGCAAAGAAACCACTCTACCTGAAGATTTATATGTTCCTCCAAATGCTCTAGAAGTTCTTCTGGATAGCTTTGCAGGACCTTTAGATTTTCTGCTTTATCTAATTAGAAAGCAAAACCTAGATATATTAGACATAAATGTGGCCAAAATTACAGAGCAGTACACGGCTTATATTGATTTAATGGATGCATTACAAGTTGAGCTTGCAGGAGATTATCTAGTTATGGCGGCGTATTTGGCCGAATTAAAATCAAGGATGTTGCTTCCAAGACCTGAAGAGCAACCAGAAGAAGAAGACCCTAGGGCTGAGCTTATTAAAAGACTGCAAGAATATGAACGTTTTAAAGAAGCAGCAGATAGAATTGACAAAATTCCAAGAATAGATAGAGATATTTTTGGAGCACAAGCAAAATTACCTGAATTTTCTGTTGAAACATCTTTAATAGATGTTCCTTTAGAGGATTTAGCATTTGCTTTAAGTGAAGTTATGAGAAGGGCTGAACAATCTCAGGCACATTTAATTAATTTTGAAGAACTTTCTACTAGAGAGAGGATGAGTCAGATTTTGGAAAGAATGAGGACTGAATCTTTTATTGAATTCACTTCATTATTTAATTCAAATGAAGGTAAGATAGGCGTTGTTGTTACTTTTCTGGCAATTTTGGAATTATTGAAAGATTCTTTGATAGAAATTGTTCAATCTGAAGAATTTGGACCCATTCATATTAAAGGAATTGAAGAGGTGCATTAAATGGAATATAAATTACATCAAATCATAGAAGCTCTTTTGCTATCTGCTTCGAGACCTGTAAGCATTGAAGAGATAGAAAAAGTATTCGTTGAAAATCCTCCTTCAAGAGAAGAGATTAGAAATTCATTAAACGAAATAGAAGAAAATTGTCTAAACAGAGGTATAGAGCTAAAGAGGGTTTCAAGTGGTTATAGATTACAAGTCAAACAAGATCTCTCTAACTATGTTGCAAAGTTATGGGAAGAAAGACCTCAGAGATTCTCGAAGGCAACTTTAGAAACTTTATCATTAATAGCGTATAAACAACCAATAACAAGAGGAGAAATTGAAGAGGTCAGGGGTGTTACTGTAGGGACCCAGTTAATGAGAGGTCTGATGGAAAGAGGTTGGGTAAAGATAGTAGGTCAAAGAGATGTACCTGGCAGACCATCTTTATACGCAACCACAAAGGAATTTCTAGATTACTTTGGATTGCAGCACCTAAGAGAACTTCCAGAGCTTCCTGAATTGCCTGACTTAAAGTCTTTAGATTTAGAACTCCCTATAGAAGAAGTTGATCAACGCGAGGAAGATAAAGTTCCTCAATCATTAAGTTAAAGAAAACGTGAAACAGAGGATTCACAAGGTCCTGGCTGACCATGGCCATGGTTCTAGAAGAGGTATAGAGCAGTTAATCAAAAAGAATAAAGTCGAAGTTAATGGCAAGATTGCGAAGATAGGTCAGCTAGTTTCTGAAAAGGATTCCTTTAAAATTGAAGGAAAAAATATTGTTCTTAGTCGCAAAGGCAATAAAGACATTAGAATCTTAATGTACAACAAAAAAGTTGGAGAGGTTTCAACCAGAAATGATCCTGAAAACAGACCCACTGTCTTTGATAATTTACCTAGATTGAATTCTGAAAGATGGGTTTCGGTAGGAAGGTTAGATGTAAATACATCGGGATTAATGTTATTTACCAACAAAGGAGAATTAGCTAATAAACTCATGCATCCTTCTTCTGTGATTGAGCGAGAATACGTAGCGAGAATACACGGTTTAGTTACTGAAAAAATTCTGCAAAAACTAATCAATGGAGTGAAACTCGAAGATGGATTAGCCCGATTTACTGATGTGCAAGAAGGTAAAAAGGGGAAAACTAACCAATGGTTTGCCATGGTAATTATGGAAGGAAGGACGAGAGAAGTTAGAAGATTATGGGAAAGTCAAAATTTACAAGTATCAAGGTTAAAGAGAGTCAGATACGGGGATTTATTTCTACCTGCAAATTTAAAGCAGGGATCTTATAAAGAATTATCAAAAAGCGAAGTGAAAGTTATTGAGCATTTATAGATTGACCATTTATATCTTTACTTACATCGCACATAAGATAAACATACAAATTCATTATATCCTCAGGTAGAGGGTTTGTTTCTGGGTCTTCAGCCGGGTAAGCTTCTTCTCTCATTTTGGTTCTTACTGCACCAGGATTAATACAGTTAACCCTGATTTTAGAAGTATTCTCAAGTTCATCTGCAAAAACTTCCATCATTCCTTCTATGGCAAATTTACTAATTGCATAACCCCCCCAATAAGCTCTTCCTTTTCTTCCTACCCCTGAAGAGGTAAATACAACTGAACTTAGCTTAGAATGATTTAATAATGGTAATAAAGTTTTAGTAAGAAGAAAGGCTGAATCTAAATTCACGTTCAGTACTTTTTTCCAAGTAGAATATTGATATTGTTCAAGGGGTTTTTTTTCTCCTAAAATTCCTGCGTTGTTTATGAGACCATCTAAATTTTCAAACCTATCTTTGATAGCTTCTTTTATTTTTAGATATTGCTCTTCTTCAGCTCCTTCAAAGTCCATGGGATGGATCAAAGGTTCCTTTAACCCTTGTTCAACAATCTCTTCGTAAAGACTTTCAAGTTTTCCTAAATCTTTACTTAGGAGTATCAGTTGAGCACCAAATTGGGATAATGTTTTAGCTGCAGCTCTACCTATTCCTGAACCCGTTCCAGTAATTAGAATAGTTTTATCTTTCAGGCAATCTTTAGAAGGCTTGAAATCATCCATGATTAATGATTTTCTATGATCTTATTAATTTCTAGAGGGTGATCAATGATGAAATCGGCATCCCAGTCTGTAACTGAATCACCTTCAGGTATATACCCATAGGCCGCTGCGACTGTCCTCATGTTTGCAGATTTACCTGAACTTATATCAATTTTATGATCGCCTATGTATATGGAATTTTTTGAAGATACATCGGTTAATTCACATGCCATTTCTAAACCTTTAGGGCTAGGCTTTCTTTCTCCAACATCATCCGGACAAATTAAAAAATCAGGACTAATAAAAGAGAATTTTTTATTCACAATTCGCTCAGCAAACTTTCTAGGTTTGTTAGTTACGATTCCCCAATTCTTATTATTTTCATTAAGGTTAATTAATACTTCACTCATGCCATCAAATAGTTTTGCTCCAAGACAACATTTTTCATAGATTTCTAGCAATTCAAGCCTAGACTTCTCTATTTCTTCCTTTTGATTTTCGTCCCAATTTAAAGAATAACGTGCGAGACTAGCCGCACCTTCAGAGACTCTAGATCTTACTTCAGAAAAATCTCCTGATTCGAATCCATTTGCTTCTCTTAGCTTATTAACTGCATAAAAGAAATCAGGAGCAGTATCTAGTAGAGTGCCATCTAAATCAAAAGCGTATAATTGTATTTCTTCCATGCTTACTATTTAGTTACGTGAACCATGTAATTAACTTGAATATCTTTGCCAAGCCAGTAATGGTCAGTTATAGGGTTGTAACTTAAACCAATGGTTTCTTTAAGGATTAATCCAGATTTCCTGATCCATCCAGCTAATTCAGAAGGCTTGATAAGCTTCGAATATTCGTGAGTGCCTTTAGGCAATAAGTTTAATATGTATTCCGCACCTATTATTGCAAATAAAAAAGATCTAGGGTTCCTATTAATTGTAGATAAAAAGATATCACCATCATCTTTTAATAAAGCACAACAACTTTCAATTATCTTATCGGGTTCGGGGACGTGTTCGAGCATCTCTAAACAAGTAATTACATCAAATAAACCATTTTGGTTATTCGCTAAAAAATCTTCTACGGTTGACTCTAAATAAGTTGCTTTGCTGTTTACTGTATTTGCATGAGATTTTGCAACCCCTATGGTTTGGGGTGAAGCATCTATTCCTATAACTTCCGCTCCAGCCTTGCTAAGCGCTTCAGTTAATATTCCTCCTCCACAACCGATATCTAAGACTCTTTTACCTTTTAGGCTTGTTCTTTCTTTAATGAAATTTAGTCTTAGAGGATTAATCTGATGCAGTGGTTTAAATTCACCCTCGAGGTCCCACCACTTTTCTGCAATATCATTAAATTTCTTTACCTCTTCAGGATCTAAATTTTTATGTTCATTAGTGAAGTTTTTCATTAAAATTGCTTTTAAATTCAGGCTTTCAGATAAAATTTTACAATGCAAATATTCTTTCCTAAAGAAGAAGATCAAGAAATTCGCACTACCATTCTACCTGAAGTGGCAAAGAAGTTTGTCGATTTAGGTTTAGAGGTTCTCATAGAGGAAGGATTAGGATCTTCTGTTTTTATTGATGATAGTCTTTATTCCGAAGCTGGAGCAACCGTTGTAGATTCTAGGGATAGTGCCCTCAACTCTGCTGATATAGTTTGTAGAATAAATAAGCCTAAAGAAGAAGAAATAACTAAACTAAAAAGTAAAGGCATACATATAAGTTTTTTAGATCCTTTTAATGAGACAGAGTTGGTAAAGAAGTTTGCAAGCCAAGAAGTAAGCGCCATAAGTATGGAGTTAGTTCCTAGAATAACTCGAGCCCAGAAAATGGATGCGCTTAGTTCCCAAGCAAATCTAGCCGGTTACTCTGCTGTTATTGAGGCCTCTCGCACAATTAATAAGTCTTTTCCAATGATGATGACTGCTGCAGGCACTATCTCACCTTCTAGAGTTTTTGTAATAGGAGTGGGTGTGGCCGGATTACAAGCCATCGCAACAGCAAAAAGATTAGGTGCAAGGGTAGAGGCATTTGATACAAGGCCTGTTGTAGAAGAGCAGGTTAAATCTTTAGGAGCAAAATTCGTAAAGATTGATATAGGTGAGACGGAAGAAACTGACCAAGGTTATGCTAAAGAACTAACTGAAGAGCAAATTAAGATGCAGCAAGAGGGAATGAAAAAGATTTGTTCACAGTCTGATGTTGTTATTACTACTGCACAAGTTTTTGGTAGGCCTGCTCCGAGAATTATTACTGGTGAAATGGTTCAAGCTATGCAGCCCGGTAGCGTTATTGTTGACATGGCAGTATCTTCTGGAGGAAACGTAGAAGGTTCAAAGGCCGATGAATATGTTTTTGAAAATGGCGTGACTATTATTGGAATGTCTAACTTGCCAGCAGAGGTCGCTAAAGACGCATCTCAAGTCTATGGAGCAAACCTATTTAACATGATTGAAGAGTATTGGGACGTGGAAAGAAAGCTTCTCAATTTTGACCTGACTGATGATGTTCTTAAAGGTTGTGTAATTACCCATGAAGGAAAAATTGTTAATGATCTAGTTAAGGATAGGATGTAATTATGGAAAGCCAAATAATCTTACTTGTATTTATTTTAGTCTTATCAATTTTTTTAGGAGTTGAGTTGATAACTAAAGTTCCTTCAACTTTGCACACGCCGCTTATGTCAGGAGCTAATGCGATATCTGGTATAACACTTGTAGGAGCAATTTTATCTTCAGGTTCTTCTGAATTAACCACAATCATCTTAGGTACTTTAGCTGTTTTTTTTGCTTCTATTAATGTCGTTGGTGGTTACCTAGTAACTAATAGAATGCTTGGCATGTTTAAAAAGAAATAATGGATATTTCAATTCTAGTAAACTTAACTTATATAGCTGCCTCTATTCTATTTATAGTTGGTTTAAAAATGCTTGGTTCTCCTGATACAGCCAGACAAGGTAATTTTTTATCTGCTTCAGGAATGTTGCTGGCTGTGGTTATTACTTTATTAGATCAAAATATTATTGATTATAGGTTTATTGCTTGCGCTTTAATCGCAGGAAGTATAGTTGGTTATTTTGCTGCAACAAAAGTTCAGATGACTTCAATGCCTGAAATGGTAGCTATATTCAATGGATTTGGAGGAATAGCTAGTTTATTAGTAGGTTCAGCTGAATATGTTGTTAGCCCTTTAGATAATTCTGCTCTTATGGGGGCTATCTACTTTACGGTATTGATTGGAGGTCTTACATTTACAGGCAGTCTAATCGCTTACGGTAAACTTTCTGAAATCATCTCTGGCAAACCTTTTCTATATAAAGGTCAACAATTTGTTAATGGCTTGATCCTTTTAGCTATTTTGCTTGTTGGAATCAATATGCTTTTTATACAAGGAATGATAAGTCCTAATCAAACTCTAATCTTATTAATATCTTTAGCTTTCTTGCTAGGAGTGCTTTTTGTTATTCCTATTGGCGGTGCAGATATGCCTGTCGTTATAGCTTTATTAAATAGTTTTTCGGGCTTGGCTGCTTGTGCTGCTGGGTTTGTTATCACCAATAATGTTTTGATTGTTGCAGGATCTCTTGTAGGAGCTAGCGGACTTATTCTTACGAATATTATGTGTAAGGCCATGAATAGATCCTTAGCTAATGTATTGTTTAGTGGATTTGGAGCTGTATCTGAAACAAATTCTGGAGGTGGAGAGAAACAAGGCGAAGTGAGCCCTATAAATGCCCAAGATGCTTATCTTATTTTAGAAGCCGCATCGTCAGTTTTAATTGTCCCTGGATACGGTATGGCAGTAGCGCAAGCGCAGCACGCTGTTAGAGAGCTAGGTGAATTGCTTGAAGCAAATGGAGCTGAGGTTAAGTATGCCATTCACCCAGTTGCTGGAAGGATGCCAGGTCATATGAATGTTTTATTGGCTGAAGCAAATGTTTCTTATGATGTTTTGGTAGAGCCAGAAGACGTTAATCCTATTATGGAAACAGTTGATGTTTGTATGGTGATAGGTGCGAATGACGTTGTTAATCCAGATGCAAAAGAGAATGAAGGTAGCCCTATTTACGGCATGCCTATTATAGAAGTTGATAATTCTAAGACAGTTTTTGTTTTAAAGCGTTCCATGGCTTCAGGATTTGCAGGCATTCAAAACCCACTCTTTTTTAAATCTAATTCTAGAATGCTATTTGGTGACGCTAAGGAAACTGTATCAACCCTAGTATCTGAATTTAAAGGCTAAATTGCCTTATTTTTATTGATTTTTTACGCAGTTTTTTAACCCGAAATATGGTAAAATCTTACCAACTTGATACTTAGAAAATTACAAACAAATTACTCTAGTTTCTTAAGAGAATGGGCAGTTTCCTCTGCCTTCAAAATCAGTATACGGAAATAATTAAAATGGGTGAAATAACTGCAAAAGAGATTGTTCCAATAGATATAGAAAAAGAGCTGAAGCAATCCTATTTAGATTACGCAATGAGCGTAATAGTAGGTAGAGCCTTACCTGATGCTAGGGACGGTCTAAAACCCGTTCATAGGCGTGCTTTATACGCTATGCATGTCTTGAATAATGATTATGGTAGGCCGCACAAAAAGTCTGCAAGAATCGTTGGAGACATTATTGGTAAATACCATCCTCATGGAGATGGTGCTGCTTATGAAACCATTGTAAGAATGGCACAGTGGTGGTCCTTAAGATACCCATTGGTAGACGGACAAGGAAATTTTGGTTCGATGGATGGAGACGGGCCAGCTGCTCAGAGATACACGGAAGTCAGAATGGCAAAGATTTCTCAAGAACTGTTAGCTGATCTTGATAAAGAGACCGTAAATTTTGTTGAGAATTATGATGGTACAGAAACAATGCCTGAAGTGCTTCCAACGAAAATACCTAACATGCTTGTTAACGGTTCTGCTGGAATAGCAGTTGGAATGGCAACAAATATGGCCCCTCATAATCTGAATGAAACACTCTCGGCCTGTTTAGCTTTTATTGAAAATCCAGAGATTTCTACTTCAGAATTAATGAAATTTATCCCTGGCCCAGATTTTCCAACTGGCGGAATAATAAATGGGAGAGCCGGAATAGTTAGTGCTTATGAAAGCGGAAAAGGAAGAGTAAAGATTAGGGCCAAGACTCATTTTGAAGATGAAGATAAGGATAAAGCTAAGATTGTAATTACTGAGATGCCTTATCAAGTTAATAAATCTAAGTTAATTGAAAAGATAGCTGAGTTATCTAGAGATAAGAAGATAGAAGGAGTTAGGGATATAAGGGATGAATCTGATAAGGACGGGGTAAGAGTAGTCATTGATCTGAAATCAGGACAAATTCCTGACGTTTTATTAAATAATCTATTTGCTCAAACTCAAATGCAGACAGTTTTTGGTATTAACAACGTAGCTTTAGTAGATGGAGAGCCTAAGCTCTTAAATTTAAAATCAATGCTTTCTGTATTCTTTAACCATAGGAAAGAAGTAGTTTCTAGAAGGACTTTCTATGATTTAAGAAAAGCTAAGGAAAGAGGGCATGTATTAGAGGGATTGACTATAGCTTTGGCAAATATTGATGCCATGATTGATTTAATTAAAAAATCTAAAGAAGGTTCAGAGGCAAAGCAAAAACTACTATCTAAAAAATGGAAGCCAGGAAAAGTAATTTCTATGTTAAGGAAGGCTGGCCCTGATGCTTGTAAGTTAGAGGATTCAGATAATTCGCTGGGGCTGGTTGGCAAGACTTATCAATTGTCAGAAGTTCAGGCGCAAGCAATATTAGATATGAGGCTTCAGAGGTTAACTGGACTAGAGCAAGATAGGCTTATAGGTGAGTACGAAGAAATTATCGAGCAAATTTCTTATTTACTTGGAATACTTAATGATTCTGGAAAGCTGATTGAAGTTGTTACTGATGAATTAAAAGAAATTCAAGAGAAATACGAAGATGATAGAAGAACTGAAATACAGGATTCTTCGGCTGATTTAAGTGCTGAAGATCTAATTACTCCGGAAGATAGAGTGGTAACAATTTCACATGAAGGGTATGCAAAAACACAACCATTAGAAGAATATAGAGCGCAAAAAAGAGGGGGTACCGGAAAAACAGCAGCCTCTGTTAAAGATGAAGATTTTGTAGAACAATTGCTTGTTGCAAATACTCACACAACATTACTCTGCTTTTCAAACCTAGGACAAGTTTATTGGTTGAAGGTTTATGAAATTCCTTCTGCAGGCCGAGCTGCCAAAGGAAGGCCTTTAGTTAATCTTATACAGCTCAGCGAAGGTGAAAGAATAACTAGCATGGTTCCAGTCGAGGAATATGATGATAAACATTTTGTTCTAATGGCTACCAGAACAGGAACAGTCAAGAAAACGGTATTAACCGAATTTTCAAATCAAAGAAAAGGTGGTAAAAGGGCAATCACCTTAGTAGAAGGAGATGAATTGGTAGGCACAACAGTTACTGATGGAAGTAAATTTGTCATGTTAGTTTCAAATGCAGGTAAGGCTGCTCATTTTTCAGAAACGGAAGTTCGATCTATGGGTAGAAGCGCTAAAGGGGTGCGTGGTATAAAGCTTGATAAAGATCAATTTGTTATATCTTTGATTATTCCAGAAGAAGAAGCTTCTATTTTTACCGTCAGTGAAAATGGTTACGGTAAAAGATCGAAGTCATTAGATTTCAGAAAGACCAGAAGAGGGGCTAAAGGAGTTATAGCTATGCAGATTTCTGAAAGAAATGGACAACTCATTGGTGCAGCACAAGTAACGGAAGATGATGAAGTGATGCTTATTTCCGATAAAGGAATGCTTGTTAGAACAAGAGTTTCTGAAGTAAATGTCATAGGCAGAAACACCCAAGGCGTAACAGTTATCAGGCTTAAAGGCTCTGAAAAATTAATAAGTATCGCACCTATAAGTGAAGAGTTCATAGGGGACGATGACTAGTGACAAGAAAATTTAACTTCGGTGCCGGTCCGGCTACCATGCCAAAAGCTGTATTAGAAGAAGTTCGACAGGAATTACTTGATTGGAAAGGAATAGGCTTATCGGTAATGGAAATCAGTCACAGAAGTCCAGAATTTGTTGAGATTGCTAATCAAGCAGAATCAGATTTTAGGGATTTACTGGATATAAGTGATAGCTATGTTGTGTTATTTCTTCATGGAGGTGCTACATTGCAAAATGCCATGATACCCCTCAACCTATCCTCTGAGGGAGGAACAGCTGACTACATTGATACTGGACATTGGGCAAAAAGATCAATTAATGAAGCTAGAAAATACACTAAAGTTAATATAGCTGCTTCTTCGGAAGATAGAGATTTTACTTATTTTCCTAAACAGTCTTCATGGGATGTAAGTAAAAATACTGCATACCTTCACGTAACTCCTAATGAAACCATAGGAGGTTTAAGATTTAAGGATCTAAAAGAATCGGAAGTTCCTATCGTTGCTGATTACTCTTCTGCAATATTATCTGAAGTTATTGAAGTTAATAAATTTTCGCTTATTTATGGCGGAGCACAAAAGAATATAGGGCCAGCTGGGTTGGGTTTTGCAATTATAAAGAAAGAACTGTTAGGAAAAGCCCAATCAATTACACCAACAATGCTTAATTATTCTGAAATGCATGAACATAAATCCATGTACAACACTCCTCCTACTTTTGCTTGGTACGTAGCTGGTAAAATATTTAAATGGTTGAAATCTATGGGTGGGGTCTCTGAGATGGAAAAACTCAATAATAAAAAAGCAAAGAAACTATATTCTTTTATAGACCAATCAGACTTTTATGAGAATAAGATCAATAAAGAAGATAGATCAATAATGAATATTCCATTTCAACTAAACAATGAAGATTTAAACTCTAGATTCCTGGAAGAATCTAGAGATGCTGGATTATTGGCGCTTAAAGGTCATAGGTCTGTTGGAGGTATGAGGGCTAGTATCTATAATGCAATGCCTGAAGAAGGCGTAGATGCCTTAATAAACTTCATGAGAACATTTGAGAAAGAACGATCCTGATTCGGCATGAGCAAACAAAAAGACCTTAATTCTGTTAGAGATAAAATAGATTCTTTAGATGAAAGAATACTATCTTTATTAAATGAAAGAGCTGATCTTGCTATTAAAGCAGGAAAAGCAAAAGAGGAATCAATAAAATACAAACCAGCTAGAGAAGCAACTATTCTCAATAAACTTAAAGAAATAAATCAGGGCCCTTTGAACAATAATCAAATAATTTCTATATACAATGAAATTATTTCAGCCTGTAGATCAACTGAGTCTGATTTAAAAGTAGCTTACCTGGGACCAGAGGGGACTTACTCTGAGTCAGCACTTCAAAATAAGTTTGGCTCGTCAGTTGAGACTGTACCAGAGCCTTCTATTAAGTCAGTCTTTGAAGAAGTTAAGAAAGGATTATGTGATTTTGGAATAGTACCAATAGAGAACTCATCAGAAGGTTCAGTGAATCTAACTTTAGATTGTCTAATGGATTTTGATTTAACTATATGCGGTGAAATAGAAATGAGGATTCAACATAATTTAATTGGCTATAACAAGCCAATGCCTAAAGAAGGCATAGAAATACATGCTCATGAACAGGCCTTATCTCAATGTAAGGGTTGGTTATCTTCATATTGTCCTCAAGCAAAGTTAGTACCAGTAAGTAGTAATTCTCAGGCTGCTATGAATGCTTCTGAAAATGCAAGTGTTTTAGCAATAGGTGGTAAAGAGGCAGCTCAAAAATACAATTTAGATATCTTAGATAGTAATATAGAAGACAATTCTTCTAATACGACTAGATTTATAGTGATAGGTAAAAGTAAATCTAGTAAAACAGGTAATGATAAAACTTCGATAGTGGTAACAACCAAAAATGAGGAAGGTGCTTTATACTCAGTTTTACTTCCTTTTAATGAGCTTTCTTTAAATTTAACTCACATAACCTACAGGCCTTCAAAGAAAGATAAGTGGCATTATTCTTTCTTTCTAGATTTTGAAGGTCACGAAGATGAAGATAATGTTTTAAGACTATTTAAGCATTTAAATAGTCTTAATACTGAAGTAAAAATTTTAGGATCTTTTCCTAAGGCTATTACTTAAAATTATGAAAGTTAAAGATTTAGTCAATAAAGGCATTCTAGATTTAAGTCCTTATAAGCCAGGCAAGCCTATAGAAGATTTAGAAAGAGAATTGGGCATAAGAAATGCCATTAAATTAGCTAGCAATGAAAACCCATTAGGCCCAAGTCCATTAGCAGTAGACGCTGTATCTGAAATTTTAAAAGGCACACACAGGTACCCCGATGGAAATGCTTTAAGGCTTAAAGAATGCATTGGTAAAAAATTTAGTGTTGATATTAATTGTTTAACTATAGGAAATGGATCTAATGACATAATTGAATTCATTGCTAGAAGTTTTCTTTCAGATAAAGACAGTGCAATTTATTCTGAACATGCTTTTGCGGTCTATCCTTTGGTAATTCAGGCAGTTGGGGCGGAGGGTATAGAAGTCACGGCAAAAGAATATAGTCATGACCTTGAAGGAATGAAACAGGCTGTGAAAGAGAATACAAAATTAATATTTATAGCTAATCCAAATAATCCTACGGGAACCTTTTTATCACCAATAGAAATTGAATCTTTCTTAAGCGATTTAGATAGAAATATTATAGTTTTATTAGATCAGGCTTATTTCGATTACTCTTCCTATAACAATGAAGATATAAACTTTGATTTAATTAAAAAATATCCCAATTTAATTATAAGTAGAAGTTTTTCTAAAGCTTATGGTCTAGCAGGTTTTAGAATTGGTTACTCTGTTTCATCACCTGAAGTAGCAGATTTCTTAAATAGAGTTCGTCAGCCATTTAATGCAAATTCCTTGGCCTTAGTTGCGGCTGAGGTTGCTTTATCCGATGACAGTCATTTAAAAAAATCATTAGAAATTAATTTAGAGCAGAAAAAATTTCTCATGAAAAGTTTTAAGGAACTAGGATATGAATGTATACCAAGTGAAGGGAATTTCATTAGCTTTAATAGTAATGGAGAAGCACTCAATTTATTTGAAGCTTTATTGAATGAAGGTGTTATCGTTAGAACACTAGGGGTATATAAAATGCCAAACCATTTAAGAGTTACTATTGGCCTTCCCGAAGAAAATTTAATCCTTTTAGACAAGTTATCTGCTATATCTTAGACCTATGAACACTACTGTAGAATTCAAGAATATACTCGTAGTAGGAATAGGTCTTATTGGCGGCTCAATAATAAGAGCCTTAAAAGACAATAGTTTTTCAGGGGATGTATATGGAATAGATAACAATAAGGCATCAATAACTGCAGCCTATGATCTTGGATTTATACAAAATAAAGATACTAATATTCCCAAAGATTTAGATGATCTTTTGGTTATTTTTTCTGTTCCAGTACTTTCTATTGAAGAAGCAATATCTCAAATAAGTTCTATTTTAAATGCCAAGAATATTTTATATACCGACACACTAAGTGTTAAATCAACAATACTAAATTCTTTGAAAGAATTAGATAAAAATATCTTAAGCAAATTTGTTCTATCTCACCCAATAGCAGGGTCAGAACAAAGTGGATTTAATGCCTCTTCTCCATCTCTATTTCAAGATAGATTAAGTATTATCTGTCCTAATGAAGAAAATTTGGAAAAAGACGTTTCTAAAGTTGAAGACTTTTGGAAAGCATTAGGATCTTTTACAAAGAAATTATCTGTCAATGACCACGACGAATTATTTGGGAAGACTAGTCACATGCCTCATGTCATTGCCTACGCCTTGATGGACTCCTTATATCAAGATCTTGGCAAAAAAACTTTTCTTTATTCTGGAGGCAGTCTCGAAGACTATACAAGAATAGCTTCAAGCGATCCTATTATGTGGAGAGACATAATGGTCTCAAATGATAAATCTATTCTAAGTTCAATCGAATCTTTCAAGAATAGCTTAGATGATCTGTCTAAATTGATAGAAACGAATAATGCAGATGGCTTAGTTAATTACTTTTCTTCTGTAAAAAG
The DNA here is from genome assembly GCA_902554355.1 of uncultured SAR86 cluster bacterium. Classification (GTDB taxonomy): domain Bacteria; phylum Pseudomonadota; class Gammaproteobacteria; order Magnimaribacterales; family Magnimaribacteraceae. The sequence goes on from CACDOC010000004.1 coordinate 68,531, forward strand.
GGCCAGAGATAAATCAATCTCAGGAAAAAAAGGTTAATGCAATTTAAAATAAAAAACGGAAAGGGCCTCAAAGGAGAAATCACAGTTCCTGGTGACAAGTCTATATCGCATAGAGCAATAATGCTTGCTTCTTTAGCAGAAGGAAAATCAAAGATTTCTGGGTTTTTAGAAGGGGAGGACTGCCTCGCAACCATTGAAGTTTTTCAGAACATGGGAGTTAATATTTCTAAATCTAAAGGAATGTTTATGGTTGAAGGAAAGGGCCTCAAAGGACTTGAAGGGCCTACTAGCCCTTTAGATTTTAGGAATTCAGGCACTTCTGTAAGGCTGTGCTCTGGAGTTTTAGCAGCTCAAGAATTTTCTTCGACTCTAATCGGTGATAGTTCTTTATCTTCGAGGCCTATGAAAAGAATAACTGACCCTTTAAGTCTTATGGGTGCTAATACATCAAGCTCAAAGGAGGGAACTCTCCCAATAAGGATAGAACCAGTAGATTCACTTAAATCAATCAAATATTCATTGCCAGTTGCAAGTGCACAGGTTAAGTCCTGTTTATTGTTTGCTGGTTTATATTCAGAAGGAATCACAGAGATTGAAGAAAAGGTCACTACTAGAGACCACACTGAGAGAATGTTTAAAAAGTTTGGCATCCCTATAGAAGAATCTCGATATAAGGCAACGAAGTTCATTAAATTAGATAGAGTAGAAAGTATAAATCCTATGGATATTGATATTTGTGGAGATTTTTCTTCTGCATCTTTTTTTATTTTAGCTGCACTTATTACATCTAACTCAGAAATATTAATTAGAAATGTAGGCATAAATCCAACTAGGATTGGTTTTCTGCATGCTCTTAGGCATATGGGAGCAAATATTGAGTTACAAAATAAAACAGATTCCTTTGAACCAACAGCAGATATATTAGTTAGAACTTCTGAGCTTAAAGGCATAACCCTAAATACTAATTTAGTTGCAAATATGATTGATGAAATGCCAGCATTCTTTATTGCAGCCTCTCTAGCAGAAGGAATCACAAAAGTTAAAGGCGCTAAAGAACTTAGGACCAAGGAAAGTGACAGACTTCAGGTTATGTCAGAAGTTTTAGATTCTTTTGGGGTTAAATTCCAGCAAGAAATAGATGGCATAACAATAAATGGACTTGGAAAAGCCGGCATGTTTAGATCAGCAGAAATTAATTCGCATGAAGATCACAGAATAGCTATGGCTAGTTCTATAGGATCTCTTAGAGCAGATGGTGAAACTACTGTTCTAAAATGTCTTAACGTTAAAACATCCTTCCCTAATTTTGTTGATGTATGTAAACAAGTCGGTATGAATATTGAAAGATATGAATAATCAGACAATTCCAGTAATAACAATAGATGGTCCTAGTGGTGCAGGTAAAGGAACAATTGCTCAGATGCTTGCTTTGGATCTTAAGTGGAATATTTTAGATAGTGGTGCTCTTTATAGGACGTTAGCTTATTTTATGTTACAGCAACATATTGAATTAAAAGATTTTGAAGAAAATATGTTATTTATTAAGAATAATTTTAAAGTTAAGTTTGATCCAGGGACTATAGGTGAGCCTGTCAAGGTGATTTTCAATAACGATGATATTACTAAGAAAGTAAGAACTGAAGATATAGCAAAAAAAACATCTGATTTAGCTACAGACCCTTTAATTAGAGAATTTATAAGACCTTGTCAACGTGACTTTATGGTTCAGCCAGGATTAGTTGCTGATGGTAGAGATATGGGGACTGTTATTTTTAACGATGCTAAACTTAAAATTTTCTTAACAGCTTCTATTGAAGAAAGAGCAAAAAGAAGACAATCACAGTTGAAAAGACAAGGAAGCGAGGTTAATATGCGCCTCCTTTTACAAGAGTTAGAGGAAAGGGATAAAAAGGATAAAGAACGAAAACATTCTCCTTTGAAGCCAGCTGACGACTCAGTAATAATTGATACAAGTAATATAGATCCGGTTGGAGTAATTAAAGCAATAAAAAAATTTCTTTAAATCAAAAAATTATGTCAGTAAGTTTTGAAAAGCTGTTAGACGAAAGCTTAAGTGCAGTTACTATGAAGACCGGAAAGTTAGTAACTGGAATAGTTCTGGATATTCTTGAAAACCATGTTGTTGTCCATGTTGGACTTAAATCTGAAGCAGCTGTTCCCAAAGCTGAATTTTACAATGAATCTGGGGAATTAGATTTAAAGATTGGAGATGAAGTCCAACTAACTCTTGAGGCTATCGAAGATGGTCATGGCAATACAAGAGTTTCTAGAGAAAAGGCTATAAAACAAGAAGTCTGGAAGAGAATTGAAGAGTCTTCGTCAAGCAACACTATTTTAAAAGGACTTATTACAGGTTCTGTAAAAGGAGGATTGACTGTAGATGTTCAAGGTGTAAAGGCCTTTTTACCCGGATCTCTTGCGGAAGTGATACCAACTAAAGATTTAGAACACTTAGTAGGAAATTATGAAGAGTTTAAAGTCATAAAGCTTGATAAAGAAAAGAATAATGTAGTTCTATCTAGAAAAGCAGTTCTGCAAGAAGTAAATTCTGAAGAAAGAGAAAAACTACTTTCGTCATTAGCTGAAGGGCAAACAATAAGAGGTATAGTTAAAAATTTAACTGATTATGGAGCTTTTATTGATCTAGGTGGAATTGATGGACTACTTCATATTACAGATATTTCTTGGAGTAGAATAAGTCATCCTTCAGAAGCTATAAAGATTGGTGAAGAGCTTAATGTAAAGGTTATTAAGTACGATAAAGAAGAACAGAAGGTTTCTCTGGGCATAAAACAGTTAATTGAAGACCCTTGGATAGGTATTGAAGCTAAATTTCCTCTAAACACATCTGTTATGGCTACCGTAACTAATTTAACTGATTACGGTTTTTTTGGTGAAATTGAAGATGGAGTTGAAGGTTTAGTTCATGTATCTGAAATAGATTGGACAAACAAGAATATCCATCCCTCTAAAGTAGTTTCTTTAAATGACCAAGTTGAAGTTATGATCCTAGAAGTTGACGAAGAAAAGAGAAGAATTTCTCTTGGATTGAAACAATTATCAGAAAATCCATGGCAACTTTTTGCTCACACACATAAAGAGGGAGAAAAAATTAAGGGATCATTAAAATCTGTTACTGACTTTGGAGTTTTTCTAGAACTAGAAGGAGGAATAGACGGACTAGTTCATCTATCTGATATTTCATGGGATGAAAGCGAAGATATTCTTAGGTCTTTAAATAAAGGAGATCAAATTGAGGCCCTTATTCTTTCTATAGAGGCGGAAAGAGAAAGAATCTCTCTAGGAATCAAGCAGCTAACTTCAGACGCATTTGGAGATTATGTAGAAAATAATAAGAAAGCCTCTAAAGTAAATGCAAAAGTCATTGATTTTAACGATGAAAGAATTAATTTATCTTTGGCTGAAGGGGTAATGGGCTATTTACCTCAAAAAGATTTTATAAATTCTTCTGCTAATATAAAGCTAGAGGAAGGTATTGAACTTGAGGTAATAATAGCAAATATATCCTTGAGAGATAGAGAGATTATTTTATCTCTTCGAGCTTTAGAGAAACAGGAAGAGAAGAGCGCTCTAAGAGATAATGCTCAAAAGAATAAAGAAATAGAAGAGGCGCATAAGTCGAATATTGGAGACCTTATTAAGGCAGAGATGGAGGACTCTAAAACTGAAGATGAATAGGTCTCAATTGATTGAAAATTTAATAGAGAAAAATAAGTTTTTATCAAAAAGTGATGTAGAGGATGTAGTTAGCTTAATCCTTGGCAATGTTAGTAATGCTTTAGCTCATGGCGGTAGAGTTGAACTAAGAGGTTTTGGTAGCTTTTCAACTAGAAAAAGAAAGAAAAGAATTTCAAGAAATCCCAAGACAGGCAAATCTATCTCTGTTCGAGAAAAAAATTATCCTTATTTTCGGGCCTCTAAGAGATTAAAAGAGTCTATAAATAATTAAGTTTTTTATATCATGTGATATTCTTCTAACTGAGAAGATTTATGCCCAAAGATATTGCAGCAAAAATCAAGCGTTCCTTTGAAGATTCTGTATCTGTCAAAATCAAGATTGTTGATCAAGAAATTTATAATGTATTAATTGAAGCAGGTGATGTTATTGCTGAATCAATAATAAAGGGAAGGAAGTTAATGATTTGTGGAAATGGAGGTTCTGCTGCAGACGCACAGCATTTAGTAGCAGAATTTCTTATTAGATTAACTTCAGATGTTAATAGACAAGGGATACCTGCTATATCGTTAGCGCAAGATTCGTCTACTCTTACTGCCTGTTTAAATGATTATGGACCTGATGTGATCTTTAAGAGAGTTATGTCATCTCTAGCTCAAGAAGGTGATATATTGCTTGCTATTTCTACTTCTGGAAATTCTAAGAATATTATAGAGGTCTTAAAGTATGCAAATTCTCGAGGGATATATTCACTTGGATTTTTAGGTGGGGATGGCGGCAAAGCCCTAGAGTATTGTAATTCCGCATTTATTGTTCCAAGTACTTCGACCGCAAGGATTCAAGAAAGCCATATTACAGCTGGACATGCCTTATTGCAGTATGTAGAGGATAAACTTATAGAAGAAGGTTACCTTAAGCAGGAATAATTTAAAAATGCGTTGGTCAATATTATTATTAGTTCTACTAAATGCTGTTATCATTTTATCTGGTTATTTATTATTAAATTTAAATTCTAACATTGTTGTTTTTGATTTCTTACTTAGTGAAATACAAGTCAGTCTAGGCTTGCTTCTATTGTCTTCCTTTTTATTAGGTTGTTTTGTTTTTTTTGTACTAGAGATACTTTATTTCTCAAAAAGAAATAAAAATGAATAGCTCTATTCAGATGTATGCTTGTACAAATAGGGTTTTAATTCTAAAAGAAGATTTAAATGATGTATTTGTTTGTTTGGTTACAGGAAGAACTATTACTAAAAGTGCAAATCCTTTAAAATTATTAAAAGAAATACTCAGAGATTTAAATTTATGAAACTAAACATATTAGATATAGGCGGCAAAGTAGTAAAGGATGATGAGAAGTACGTCGTAAAAGATAATTCCTCTTTGAATAATTTAGTTGTTAGTAGTACTGATCTAAAACCTGGAAAATCAACATCTGGTCATAGCCACGCCGGACAAGAAGAAGTCTATCATTTTGTAAGAGGTACTGGAATGATGAAAATCGATGATGAAGTCTTCTCAGTTAAAGAGGGTGATGTAATACTTATCGAAGATGGAAAGTTTCATCAAGTTATCAATAACTCAGACGAAAATTTCTACTTCGTATGTGTATTTGATGGATCTAGAAGTCATTAGATTTTCTAACTTAATTAACCTAATATCTGTTGATACCTAGATTATGTAGTCTTTATGACTTACTCTGAAAGTAAGTCATGGTTTATAATTTAATGGTGCGAAAACAAAAATTAAGGCCGATAGTCTTAGCAGGAGGTTCTGGTAAAAGGCTTTGGCCTTTATCTACGAAAGAAAGACCGAAGCAGTTTATTAATTTTTTTGGCGAATATTCATTATTTGATTTAACTTTACAAAGATTAAACAAAGCTTCCCTATTTAAAAAACCTATTATCGTAACTTCTGTAAATTACTTGGGGTATGTAGAAGACTCAATTGCAAGAACAGGTATTGACCCCGAAAAGATTATACTCGAGCCTTTATCCAAAAATACATTTCCTGCTATCTCTTTAGCCGTAATAACTGCATTAATTAAGAATAAGAATGAAAGCTTTATAGTAACTCCTTCAGATCACTATATTTCTAGGAATAAAGAATTTCATAATTCTTGCTTAATTGCCAGGGATAATCTTAAAAATGAAGGATTAAATCTTTTTGGAGTTAAACCAGACAGCGCTTCAACTGAATTTGGTTATATAACACCTAGCTCTTCAAATAAGAATATTAACAAAATTAGTGCATTTATAGAGAAACCTAATAGCAAGAAAGCAAAGGTGTTATTTAATCTGAAAGAAGTTTTATGGAATGCAGGAATTTTTATCTTCAAAGGATCATGGTTCATAGAAGCTTGTAAGAGTATAGATAAAAAGATTTTAGATGAAATAAATAGTTTAAAACCAGAAGAATACCCTACATCGTTATGTTTTTTACCTAATAAGAATAAATTCAAGAATTTATCTGATTTATCATTCGATAAAGCTTTTGTAGAAAAAAATAAAACGAATTATGTGACTACCTTGGAGGCGGGTTGGTCTGATTTAGGTTCATGGGCGGCATTAAGCAACTTACAAAGGACCCTAACTAAAGAAATGAAACTTTTTCCTGATGGTGCTTACTATAAAGAAGAGAGACCTTGGGGTTATTTTGAAACTTTAATGGAAACCGAAGAATCTAAAGTTAAATTGTTGTGCGTACTACCTAACCATAGGTTGTCCCTTCAAAAGCATAAATATAGGTCAGAAACTTGGTATGTAATTCGTGGTGAAGCCAAAGTTACAAAAGGCAATGAAAGATTTTCTATGTTAACTGGAGACTCTATTATTATTAGAGAGAATGAAGAACACAGGCTAGAGAATTTATCTAATGAGACCCTTGAAATCATTGAAATACAAACAGGAACTTACTTTGGAGAAGATGACATAATTAGAATACAAGATTCTTATGGAAGAGCAGATCTCCATTGATTCATTTTTTGAAGTTCCTTCTTCTAAGGAAAAAATTAAACACATTCTAAGAAATTTACCTAGACAACCTGGGGTTTATAAGTTCTTAAATGAATCAAAACATGCAATCTATATTGGCAAGGCAAAAAATCTGCGAAACAGAATCTCCTCATATTTTACAGATTCTCTTAATAAATCAAAAAAAATTGACAAACTTGTAAGCAATACAAAGTGTATAGAAATTGTACTTACGAATTCTGAATTAGAAGCCTTGCTTATGGAGCAATTTCTAATAAAAGAAAATAAACCTATATTTAACGTTCAGTTTAAAGATGATAAAGGATACCCCTGGATTAGGATTGAGAGCTCAAAAGAGTTCCCTTCGGCAAACTTCTTTTTAGGCAAGAAAGATAAAACAAATAAATTTTTTGGTCCATTTCCGAGTTCATACTCTGTACAAGAGTCTTTAAATCTAATTCAAAAGACTTTTAGGCTAAGAAACTGTACTGATTCTTTTTTTAAGAACAGAACAAGACCTTGCATTCAACATGAAATAGGCCGTTGCTCAGCACCTTGTGTTGGTAATATTAAAAGAAAAGAGTATATGGAAGATGTTTACTCTGCTGAATTATTACTCTCAGGTAAGTCTGAAAAGTTAATTTCTAGTTTTTATAATTTAATGGATAAGTATTCTCAAGCTAGGTCATTTGAGAAGGCAGCGATATACAGAGATAAGATATCATCTCTAAGAGAAGTACAAAGAACTCAAAGTGTAACTGGGTATACAAAGGAAAGAGACGCTATAACTGTTTGCAATTCAAATGGCTTAACAAAGGCAGGAATAACTCATGTGAACAATGGTTGGGTTACGGGACATGAAAATTTTATTCAAAAGAATAATCTTATAGAGGGTTCTGTTCTTGAGCACTTCATACAAACTTATTATTTAGCTGAGGTATATTGCCCTTCAAGTCTAGTTATAGGCGAGCCTATCAAGAACAAGAAAATGATAGAAAAAGCTTTAACCGAGCATCATGGAAAGAATGTCAAAATAATAAGTAGGTTAGGAAAAAGAGATCAAGGTCTTATTAAAATCTGTGAACAAAACACAAAGATTTCCTTTAACAAAAAAGAAAATTATAAAAATAATATACTTGCCCTCGAATCTTTGAAGAAAGAACTCTCACTTTCAAAAGAAATTAGTATAGTTGAATCTTACGATATAAGTCATCATTCTAGATCGGCAGCTATCGGAGGATGTGTTGTATTTTCTAAAGAAGGTAAATTAAAGGATAGATATAAGTTATTTAATGTTAGTAAGGAAAATGCAGGTGATGATATCTCCTCTATGGTTGAAGTAATTGAAAGGAGGTTTCAAGCTTCAGATTTACAGCTTCAAATTCCTAGTCTAATAATACTTGATGGAGGCAAAGTTCATTTATCTCATGTACGCAGTAAACTTGAGGAGTTAGAGTTAGGCGAAATACCTGTAATTGCTATTTCTAAACGAGCCAGAAGAAAACCCGACATGGACTTAATACATACCACATACGGTTCATCGAAGATTACTGTAGGAAGTTTAGCTCATAAATTTATACAGGAAATTAGAGATGAAACGCATAGATTTTCAATTACGAAACAACAGAAAAAGCAAAGAAACATATCTTTTGGGTCAATTTTAGATAATTTGAAAGGGGTGGGCCCTAAAAGAAAAAAAAATCTAATTAGATATTTTGGGAGCATAGAACAAATTAAAAGGGCTAGTATTCAAGATATAAAGAATGTTCCTGGGTTGGGAAATAAAACAGCCGTTTCAATCTATCAACAGTTAAAATAAACTTATGACAATAGCCTCCTATATAACTTTACTAAGGATATTGTTAATAATCCCTGTAATTTATTTTGCAAGTTTATCCCAAGAATATGTTGCTCTATTTCTATTTATTATTGCAGGTTTAACAGACTATCTAGACGGATTTATTGCCAGAAAAACTAAAACAATTACCTCTTTAGGTGCTCTTTTTGATTTACTTGCTGATAAATTACTTGTTTGTTTAGTTTTGATATGTTGCGTTTTTTTATCTAACTCTATTTTGCTAATTATTCCTTCATTAATCATAATTTCAAGAGAACTAATTATTTCTTCAATTAGGCAATTTCTAGTTGAGAAAACAGGAGAGAACCCAATTAAGGTTACGTACGTAGCTAAAAGCAAGACCACAGTCCAAATGATCGCTATTTCTTTTTTGATTTTAAGCCCAGAAATGGGATTGTGGTTCTACAAAATAACTATTGTTTTAATATGGTTTGCAGCAATAATCTCTATGTATACTCTATATAACTACTTTTATAGTTATAGAGATTATTTCTAATTCCCTTCTAATTCTGTGGTTAATTCTTGTTAGATGAATACAATATCTTCATGGCTGAGTAGCAAAGTGGTTATGCAGGGGATTGCAAATCCTCCTACGCCGGTTCGATTCCGACCTCAGCCTCCATTCTTTTGTCTATATACTAAGAACTAAAGTAAAATACAGACCATGAATGCCCGGGTGGTGGAATTGGTAGACACAAGGGACTTAAAATCCCTCGAAGGAAACTTCGTGCCGGTTCGAGTCCGGCCCCGGGCACCATTATCTTTTATATTATTCCAAGCAAGATGAAAGCAACCAAAGATAAAAATGAAATAATTTGGGTGCTTATTTATACAAAAGCAAGACAGGAAATGATAGCCAATGAAAACCTGATAAAACAGGGATATAAAACTTTTTTACCTTTAATTGCTGCTTCAAATAGAAATAAAAATAGATCTCTAGTGCCAGTTTTTCCTAGATACCTTTTTGTTCAAATTAATTTAGATTTAGATAACTGGGCTGCCATTAAGTCTAGTATTGGAGTTAGCAATATTGTGATGTTTTCAGAAAAGTTTACTTCTATACCTAGTAATATAATTCAATTAATGCAAGATAAATTAGATAAATCAGGAGTATACAGAGAGAATTTTTCGGTAGTGGATTATCAAAAGGGTGATTCAGTAACTATTAAAGGAGGACGCTTTGCAGGAATAGATGCTATTTTTTTATCTAAGAGGTCTAAAGACAGAGTCAGATTGTTGTTAAAATTATTAAATACTAGCGTTGTAGCAGAAATTACCAGATCTAATATTGACCCCAAAGAAGTAGTTAAAAATTTTAAATTTTAATAAAGATCTTTACATCTGCTAAATTTTCCTAACAATTACGATAAATATAAGGAGCTAAATAGTGAAAGATGACGTACAAATAGATCATCATACAGATGAAGAAATAGATCTAAGAGAACTTTTTCAAGCTCTGTGGACAGATAAGGTATTAATTATTGCTACTACAGCTTTCTTTGCTATAGCTTCAGTTTCTTATGCATTATCCGTAACTAATGAATATAAGGCAGAAGTCTTATTAGTTCCTGCCCAAGGAACAAATCAACTTTCTGGAGCCTTAAGTCAATTAGGAGGCCTTGCAAGTTTAGCAGGCGTTAATATCCAAAATGGTGAAAGTAGTGAAGTTGAGATTGCAACTCACATAGCTAAATCATGGGGATTTATTAGCAAATTTGTTTCCAATAACGGAATTAGTATTGAACTGGCCGCTGTCAATGGATGGGATAAAGATGCTAATCAATTAAAATATAACGAGGATATATATGACTTTGAAGAAGAAAAATGGATGCTTGAAGCAGGCCCTCCATCAGATTTTCAATTATTTAAATTTTTTGAAGGAAAGAAGGAAATTAAACAAGACGTGATGACAGGATTAGTAACAATCACTGTTAATAGTTTCTCTCCTCATCTAGCCAAGAAATGGTTAGATCTTTATGTTGCTGAGATTAATAAGTATATGCAAGACCGAGAAATTGCAAAGGTATCTAGAAATATTGATTATCTAGAATTCCAACTTAAAAAAACTGAAAGTAAAGAAATGCAAAAGGTGCTTTATCAATTAATTGGCGAGCAGATAAAAGAGAAGATGGTTACAGAGGCTAGCCCCGATTACATATTTGTTCCTGCAGGACCAAGTATGTTGCCGCAAGAAAAATTTAGACCTAAGAGAGCGATGATAAGTATCTGGGGCACTACGATAGGAGGAATCCTGTCAGTGCTATTCGTATTAGCAAGACATTTTGTACGGAAGCGAAAAGGATAGTTATATTCATTAATTCTTAAGCACGCCTTAAGTAGATAATTTTTTAAAGGTTAATTCACTTAAGTCTGGATAAATACACCGTCTAGCCTAAGTTAACAAACTATTTACACCAAAATTTCTCTTAAACTTGTATTTCTATTAAGTTATGTTATCTTGTTCACCAAATGAACATGCTGAAACCCTTTAGTTTGCTCGTTTTCAAATATTTTAGGAATTGTTCTTGCAGATTCCTGCGGTAGCCTGCCTGAATGCATAAAATTTAGAGATTATTTCTTATAGAATTCTGAAAGAATATCTTAAACAAAAAGCAAAAAATATGAAGGAAGTTTTGTCACTAATAGGGCGTACCTCAGAGCTCTTTTCGTCTGATTTAGAGGCTTATAAGGAAATACTCTATCAAAAAGTTTCTGGATCAAGTTTTTTGGTTCTAGGTGGTGCTGGTTCTATTGGGCAAGCTGTTGCTAAAGAGATATTTAAAAGAAATCCTCAAAAGCTACACATTGTTGATATTAGTGAAAACAACATGGTAGAGCTAGTGAGAGATTTAAGAAGCTCATTAGGTTATATAGATGGCAGTTTTCAAACATTTATATTAGATATAGGTTCGCTAGAGTACGATGCATTCATTGAGGCTGACGGAAAATATGATTATGTTTTGAATCTATCGGCTTTAAAACATGTAAGAAG
>CACDOC010000005.1 GCA_902554355.1 uncultured SAR86 cluster bacterium
GGTCAATCTAAGTTATTGATTATATTGGTGTTTTTAATAAACCATAACCTCATAAATTCTTATATTGATAGTGAGTCTATACTTCTTGTAGACGATCTAGGGTCCGAGCTGGACTTAGAGAATTTAGAGTTTGTGCTCGAACAGATTTCCAATGCCCCAAATCAGGTTATATTAACAGGAATACAAGGCGAAGATTTAGAAAAAATAGTCTCAAAATTTACCAATTTTAAAAGGATTAATTTGTAAATTTATATTAAAATATATAGATGCCGGCAAAGAAAAAAGCAGCTAAATCAAAAACACCGAAAACCCCAAAAAAAGAACCAAAACAAGCCTCAAAAAAGGCATCTTCTAAACCTACAAAAAAACAAGCCAAGAAGAAACAGGAAGACTCTTATGACTCTTCGAGCATAACTGTATTAAAGGGATTAGAAGCTGTTAAGAAAAGACCAGGAATGTATATAGGGGACACTGATGATGGCACGGGCCTTCATCATATGGTCTATGAAGTGGTAGATAACTCTATAGATGAGGCGCTTGCAGGACACTGTGATGAAATAACAGTAAAAATACTTTCTGACGACAGTGTTACAGTCATAGACAATGGCAGAGGAATCCCTACTGACAAGCATGAAGAAGGTGTGTCAGCAGCAGAAGTAATTATGACCAAGCTTCATGCAGGAGGAAAATTTGATGACAATTCGTATAAAGTATCTGGAGGACTGCATGGAGTAGGGGTATCTGTTGTTAATGCACTTTCAGAAGATTTGAAGTTAACAATACACAGAGGCGGAAAGATTCATGAACAAGCATATTCTGATGGAAAGCCTAAAAATAAACTTAAAGTTGTTGGCAAGACAGACAAGACAGGCACGGAAGTTACTTTCACCCCTTCTCCAACAACCTTTTCCAATATTCTTTTTGATTACGAAGTTTTAGAAGCAAGACTGCGCGAGTTGTCTTTCTTAAATTCAGGTTTAAAAATTATACTTGAAGATGACAGGACTTCGAAAAAGATAGAATTCTTGCACAAAGGCGGCTTAGCTGAATTTGTAGAATTTCTAAATAAAAAGAGAACTACCGTAAATTCAATTTTTCATTTCGTTAAAGAATCAAAAGACGGGATAACCATAGAAGTATCATTGCAATGGAATGATGGCTATCAAGAAAATATTCAGTGCTACACAAATAACATAAAACAGAGAGATGGAGGAACGCATCTGGTAGGTTTTAGGACAGCATTAACAAGAACCTTAAACAATTACATGGAAAGGGAGGGGATGAACAATAAGGAAAAAGTTTCTACCTCTGGTGATGACGCAAGAGAAGGGTTGGTTGCCATTGTTTCTGTAAAAGTTCCTGATCCAAAATTTTCATCTCAAACAAAAGATAAATTAGTTTCTTCTGAGGTAAGACCAGTTGTTGAACAAGAAGTTTATAAAGCACTGTCAGAATTCTTATTAGAGAACCCTGCAGAAGCTAAATTAATAGCAACAAAAATTATTGAAGCAGCTCGAGCAAGAGAAGCTGCAAGAAAAGCTAGGGAACTAACAAGAAGAAAGGGAGCTTTTGAAGGAGGAGGTTTACCAGGGAAACTTTCGGACTGCCAAGAAAAAGACCCGGCGAAGAGCGAAATTTATCTAGTTGAGGGTGAGTCAGCAGGAGGATCGGCCAAACAAGGAAGGGACAGGCACTTTCAAGCAATATTGCCATTGAAGGGAAAAATATTAAACGTTGAAAAGGCTCGCCTAGATAAAGTTCTTTCCTCTGAAGAAATTATTATTTTAATTACTGCACTGGGGTGCGGGATAAAGGGCGAAGATTGGCAAGAAGAGAAACTTAGGTATCACAGAATTATAATAATGACTGATGCTGATGTAGATGGTTCTCACATAAGAACATTGTTATTAACTTTGTTTTATAGACAAATGCCTGAGCTTATAGAAAAGGGCTACATATACATAGCACAACCCCCGCTGTACAAATTGAAGAAAGGAAAACAAGAAACTTATGTAAAGGATGACGCAGAGTTAAGAGAACTATTGGTTGCCGAGATACTAGACGATGCTCAGCTTGTGCTGAACAAGAAGGGAGAGTCTATTAGTGGAGAGGCGCTTGGAAAATTTATATCTCAACACGAGAAGGTTCAGTCATTAGTCAATGGGCTGACTCACAGTTACCCGATCGAGTTATTAGAAAGCATGAAGCACGTGGAAAAATTAAGTGGACTTGAGAAAGACAAAGAGGTAAAAAAATGGTGCAAGTCCATTGAAAAATATTTAAACAACAATGCAGGCCAAGGGTCTGCCTGGTCTGTAGAGGCTCTAAGTGATAAAGAAAGTGGCATTTGTGAACCCAATGTAAGCCTAATAAAGCACGGAACATTATCTTCCTGGTCTCTCAATAAAGCCTTCTTTAGATCCAAAGCCTATAAAGAAATTGCATCGCATGGGGCAGACATGACCGACTTATTTAATAAAGACAGTCATTTCTATATCAATTCTAAAAAGATACCTGTAGAAAATTTTGCAAATGCACTTGAAGAGATACTAACAATTTCTGAAAGGTCTTTTACTAAGTCTAGATACAAAGGTCTTGGAGAAATGAACGCAGATCAGCTTTGGGACACTACAATGAATCCAGACATGCGAATACTTGGTCAAGTTAGCATAGAGGACGCGCAAGCTGCAGATGACTTGTTTCACGCACTGATGGGCGATGAAGTAGAGCCCAGAAGAGACTTCATAGATGAGAATGCAAAACTTGTAGTTAATTTGGACGTTTAGGTTTAAGAATTAAGTTTTTCTTCAGTCCAGGTCCTAATTTTTTCAGCAGATAGTTTTGAATCCACTACATTAAAAGGTTGTCCTATAGAGAGTTTTATTGTCCCAGAATTCTTTAAAAATTTATGAGCAGGCCAGCACTCACCTGAATTATGACAAATAGGTAAAACTTTAACATTATTTCTTTTAGCTAACTCAAAGCTGCTTCTAGCATAATTTCCTACCTTCCCTGCTGCTACTCGCGTTCCTTCTGGAAATAGTAAAACAAATAATCCCGATTTAAGTCTTTTTGATCCTTCATCAAGAGTTTGCACTATAGCTTCTTTAGGCTTACTACGATTGATAGCAATGGGGTTCAATAATTTCATAGCCCACCCCCAAAGAGGGATATATAGAAGTTCCCGCTTCAAAAGAGTGCAAAGAGGATGAAAGAGGTATTGCATGGAAAAGGTTTCCCACTGACCTTGATGATTAGAGACAATGACACAAGGCTCTGTAGGAATGTTTTCCTTTCCCTCTACTACTAGTCTTATTTTGCATGTAGCATAAAGAAACCAATTTGCAAACCTTGGCCAAAAAGAAAAAAACCTCAGACGGTTATTCAGAGACATAAATGGTCCAAGCAAACAAGCCAATAAGCTCGCCAGGATTCCTGAACCTATGTATCCAATGTAAAAAATAAATGATCTTAAATAGGCCACTTAGACTTAATGATTAAGAATGTAATCAACGGCTCGGCTCAGGTCATCAAAGCATTGTTCTTTGGGTGGGCTGTTCTCTGTTCCGTAAACCCTTTCTCCATAACCACCTTTTTTTATTAACAAAGGAACACAACCAAATTCTCTTCCAGCCAATATGTCAGACTCCTTATCTCCAACAAAGTATTTCCCTTTTAAAGAGATGTTTAATTCATATTCAATTTCTTGCAATAGACCTATTTCAGGCTTCCTGCATTTACATTTAGATTCAGGAGCGTGAGGACAAAAGGCTATGTAGTTTATTTCTCCCCCAACCCCTACAAGAAGTTCAATCATGTGATCATGGACTTTTTTTAGCTCTTCCTCAGATATAATTTTTTTTTCAATACAGGCCTGGTTGGTGGCAATAGCAACTTTATATCCGCTTGCTGTTAATCTGCCTATGGCCTCTAAGCTGCCCTCAATGGCCTCAAATTCTTCTGGACTGGTAACATAAGTCATTAGATCTACGTTAATTACGCCATCTCTGTCTAATATGACTACTTTGTCTTCCTTCAAAACTGGTTGTATTAATTATCTATAGTTTTTTTGAAATGATCTGAAACTGAGGCTATATCCAATCTGCTTTGCTCCATAGTATCTCTATCTCTAATGGTAACAGTTCCATCCTCAAGAGATTCAAAGTCTACAGTTATACATATGGGTGTCCCTATTTCATCATGACGCCTGTAGTTTTTTCCTATATTCCCCGAATTCTCAAGCAAAACTCTCCCCAGGCCTAAGCTTTGAAGGGCATTTTTTAATTCTTTTGCTTTATTAACCAAGTCTTCATTATTTTTCTTTAAGGGTATAACAGCAGCTTTAATAGGTGAAAGATGCGGTTTTAAGGACAAAACGGTCCTTTCTTTGCCATCTTCTAGCTCTTCAACCCTGTATGCTTCATTTAGAACAGCCAAAACGCCTCTTTCAACGCCTGCGGCGGGTTCTATAACGTAAGGGACTACCCATTCCTTGGTTTCAGGGTCCTGCACGGCCAATTTTGCGTTAGATTTAGTGTTTTTATCAACTTTAGCTGTAATCCTTAGTTTTGACTGGTCTCTAGTGTGTGAGCCCAGATCAAAGTCCGTTCTATTTGCTATCCCTTCAAGCTCTTCTAAACCGTGTGGGTATTTATACATAATGTCTATCGTTGCTTTCGAATAATGGGCTAATTCATTCTTAGGAACGTCTAGAAGTTCAATGCTTTTTTTATTTATGCCTTGTTTTTCCCACCACGCTACTCTTAAATCTGTCCATGTTTTATGCCATTTTTCATCTTCTCCTGGCCTAACAAAGAACTCCATTTCCATTTGTTCTAATTCTCTAACTCTAAAAATAAAGTTTCTTGGAGTAATTTCATTTCTAAATGCTTTACCAATTTGCGCAATACCAAAAGGAAGATGATGCGGAGTTGAGTCAATAACGTTTTTAAAGTTAGTGAATATTTGTTGGGCTGTTTCCGGTCTTAAATAGGCAAATGACGATCCATCTTCTATAGGACCAACATTCGTTTTAAACATCAAATTGAATGGCCTTGGGTCAGTTAAATCATCTGAGCCGCATTCGGGGCACTTTCCGTCTTTCAGGTGGTCAGCTCTAATCCGTGCTTTACAACTTTTACAGTCTACTAGCGGGTCTGAAAAAGTTTCTTCATGACCTGATTGTTTTAACACCAACGGATTAGTCAATATAGAAGAATCAATTCCTTCTATGTCATCTCTTTCATAAACCATTGCATTCCACCAAGCACGTTTCAAATTGTTTTTTAGCTCGACTCCCAGTGGTCCGTAATCGTAAACCCCTTGCAGCCCACCATAGATTTCATTGGTCTGGAAAATAAAGCCTCTCCTTTTACAAAGAGCTACTAACTTATCCATAGATTCAGCTGCCATAATAGTTATATTAGTAAGTGCTTACTTCTATTTATATCCTTTAATTATAGATATTTTCATTACCTGCCCTTCTATATTTTTTATATTCCCAGGCATACTGTTCGGGTGCAAGCATTATACATTTTTCTAGTTCTTTATTCATTGTATCAACACCCTCTTTTGTTGTTGGGGGCATATTTAGTTGCGGACTGAATATTAATTTGAACCCTTTGCCATTCGCCTCCCTAATACAAACCATGGAATGAATTTTTGCATTTGTCTTTTGGTGTAATTTAGATATTAGTGTCATGGAGAGACAGTCTTGCTCAAAAAATTTTGATAACTCTCCTCCAGACAATTCAGGAACTTGATCTGATGCAATTGCAACGGCACGCCCTTCTTTCAAATTTTTAAGCAAAACTTTAACGCCAGATATATCATCTTCAACCATTCTCACCCCCATCTTTGCTCTTGCATTTTTAACATAAGAATTAAGATATTTATTTTTAATTTCTGAATAGGGAACACAGCAATCAATTTGTTGCCCTAAATAATTAATAAGAACTTCAATATTTGCCTGGTGAGGTGTAAACACTATCAATCCTTGCGTACCTTCAGCTGACTTTAAAATATGCTCAAAACCTCTAGTTTGTATTGACATGGGCAAGTTACTTCCAGGCAGTTTCATCCACACATATCCCGATTCTAATAAAGTAATTGAGGTTTCAATTAAGCTTTTCTTACAAAGGCTGATTATTTCCTCTTCTTCAAGTTTAGGAAAAGCAAGCCTTAAGTTAATTAAGGTAATCTTTTTATGCCTGTTGGGGGTTAGATTTAAGATAGACCCTAGAACCATTCCTAATTTATTTATGCTTTGAAGAGATAATTTTGATAAAAGTCGTAAAAATATATAAATAAAAGCTTTATTAAGTGACATTTGTTTCTTTTAGCTTCTCCAAAAGGCAGGAGTAAACACCAAAAGGAGGGTGAATATTTCTAACCTTCCTAGCAACATGGCTAAGCATAAGCCTAATTTAGAGGCATCATTTAGTTCTTTATAGTTGCTAGATACCTCACCTAAACCAGGCCCCAAGTTATTTAATGTAGCACCAACTGCCGAAAAGGATGTTAAAAAGTCATTGCTTTGTGAAAGCATAAACATTAATAAAACTATAAAAATGGCCACATATAGGGAAAAGAAACCCCAAACTGACTCTGCAACCCTGGGATCAAGCGATTTTTTGCCAAATTTAATAGACACTACAGCATTTGGATGTATTAATTTTGTTATTTCTCCAACTCCCTGCCTCATTAAGACTAAAGACCTTATCACTTTAATGCCTCCACCAGTAGATCCTGCACACGCACCTATAAATGCTGCAGATAAGAGCATAATAGGTATAAATAATGGCCAATTAGCATAATTAGAAGTTAGATATCCTGTTGTTGTTCCTATTGATACGGCCTGAAAGACACTATCTGCCAACTTATTATCAGATATCTCCGAACTAACATATAGAGTTAAGTAGGTGATAAATGCCGTTGTGGTTAGTATTGACAGATATAGTTTTACTTCAGAGTCATAAAAGTAATGCAATACCCTTTTTTTTGTCCAAGCAATATAGTGAAGGGCAAAGTTTATTCCTGACACAACCATGAAGACCACTGCTGTCCATCTAAGGGAGGTTTGTTCAAAAAAAGCAAAATTTGCATCATGTGTTGAAAATCCACCTATTGAAATTGTAGAAAAGGCATGACAAACAGAGTCAAACCAAGACATACCGAATATTTTGTATAAAGTTGCACACACTATGGTCATGGTTAGGTATACGAACCAAAGAGCTTTTGCTGTTTCTGTGATTCTTGGCGTAAGTTTGGCGTCTTTCATAGGTCCAGGAGTTTCAGCTTTATAAAGCTGCATGCCTCCTACACCCAAAAGAGGCAAGACAGCAACTGCTAGTACAATTATCCCCATACCCCCAAGCCATTGAAGAAATTGTCTGTAAAAAAGTAAAGATTTAGCCATTTCATCTAAACCTACAAAAACAGTAGCTCCTGTGGTGGTTAGACCAGATATTGATTCAAATAGTGCATCTATATAGCTAACATCTTCTAAATTCGCCAAATAGAAGGGAATTGATCCAAAAATACCCAAAACTGTCCAAAAGAATACAGTAATAATGAATCCATCTTTGGTCCTTAAGTCGCCATTCTTCTTTTTAGACAAGAAATACATAAGAAATCCAATAAAAAAGGTAATGAAACCGGTATATATAAAGTTATAGATATACTCTTGTTCGCCATAAAAATAGGCCAAAAACCCTGGTATTATTTGGGCTAAACTAAAAAACATTAGGAGTGTTCCTAAGATTTTTATTGTGTAGGGCAGAAGGGGCATACAGCTTATTTAGGCGCGAATGTTTCTTTTACCTGTTTTATAGCGCTTTTATCTGTTAAAAAGAGTATAACATGATCGTTCTCCCTTAAATGAACGTGATCATGCGCTATCTTCCCTTTATTGTCTCTAATAAGTGCTCCAATAGTTACCCCTTCTGGTAAGCTTATCTCGCCGAGCTCCTTTCCTATGCTGCTCGGCTTACCAGTCTTTGATTCTTGAGCTATGGCTTCAATTGCTTCTGCAGCTCCTTTTCTTAGTGAGTGAACCCTTACTACATCTTTACCTTCAATTTCTGCCAAGAAAGTTCCTATTGTTATTTGAGAGGGGGCTATTGCTATGTCTATTCCTTTGGTCTGCACAAGGTCTACGTAAGCGGGGTTATTAAGTATGGCAACTGTTTTGTGTGCACCCATTTCTTTAGCCAGAAGACAGGACATTACATTGGCTTCATCGTCATTAGTTACAGCAGCAAATACATCTGTGTTTTCTACATTCTCATCATGTAATAAGTTTTTATCGCAAACATTACCTTCTAGAACAATGGAGTTTTCTAATTTTTCAGAAAGTCTTTTGGCTCTTTCATTACTAGATTCAATTATTTTAACCCTGTGATTGCTTTCTATTCTTTTTGCCAACCTGGCTCCAATTTTGCCGCCTCCGGCAATAATAATGTTTTTATAAGGTTCTTCCTTTTTTCTCATTTCATTAACAACCTTTGAGGCCTCTCCCTTTTTTGAAATAAAGAAGACTTCATCGTTAGCCTCAATGACAGTTGATCCAGTTGGAACTATTGATTCGCCTTTTCTAAAAATAGCTGCCACCCTTGAATCAATCTTGGGCATGTGTTTTTTTAGGTCTCCTATCTCGTGACCAATCATGGGGCCGCCTTCAACCGCTCTTACCGCAACTAGGTTCAGTTTCCCTTGACCAAACTCCATCACTTGTAGTGAGCCAGGTATTTCTATCAACCCTTGGATATGTTCTGTAATTAGTTGTTCTGGACTAATGTGAATATCTACCGGTATTTCACCTGAATCCATAGCCTCTTTTGTTTTACCTTTTAAGTATGAGATTTCCCTTACTCTTGCAATTGTTTTAACTGATTTATTCAACACCTTTGCAATCATGCAGGCTACGATATTTGTTTCGTCGCTGCCCGTAACAGCCACAACCATGTCTGCTTCTTGAATGCCAGCATTAACAAGGATATTAGGATAGGAAACTTCTCCTAAAAGGGTTTTAATATCGGCCTCTTCTTCCAGTCTGTGTAGCTCCGAAGAGTTATGATCAACAACGACGAGATCGTTTTCTTGGGACAAGAGAGATGCTAGCGTACTCCCGACTGCCCCGGCCCCCAAAATAACTATTTTCACAAGCTTTTAATAAGACACTTTAAATTTTAGGATCGATTATAGTCCTATTTCAGTTTTAGAAAATACTTATTGACCATTAGAGCTAAATTTCAGGTTTTGTTTTATTGTTGCCCCATAACCTTTAACAAATTCTTGTGAAGGAACTATACCCTTGCCTTCCATTTGTATTTCATCAATTTTAATTGCACTTTCTTGCTTACAACCTACTATTAATTTTCCATCTTGCGCAATTTCTATATAGCCAGGAGCAAGCTTTAAAGTATTGTGTGTAGTAAAGCCACTGAAAATTTTAATTCTTTTGGTTCCCAAGAAGGTAAAAGCACCATACTTAGGGTTAAGGGACCTTATTTTTCTTTCAATCTCTTCGGAAGGGAGGTCCCAGTTTATTTCTTGATCTAAAGAAGTAATTTTAGGAGCAAGGGTTGCTTTTGAGTGATCCTGTTCAACCTCTTTAATTTTTCCGCTTTCAAACTCTTCGAGAAAGTTTAATAAATTTGTTTTGCTTAGATTCACAAATTTATTTTCTATTGTGCCCAGGTTATCTTCGTCTTCAATTTTGCATTTATGTACTTCTAAGATAGGCCCTTCATCAAGACCTTCGCTCATTCGCATATAAGTTATTCCAGTCTCTTTATCTCCAGAATATATAGAATTTTCAATTGGAGCAGCCCCCCGCCAATTGGGAAGAATGGAGGCGTGAACGTTTACGCACCCCATTTTAGGAATATTTAAAACTTCTTTAGGCACTAAAAGTCCGTAAGCAACGACAAGCATTAGGTCTGGTTCAATTAACTTTAAGGCCTCTACAGTAAGTTTCTCTCTTAGGGTGCTGGGCTGTAAAACTTCAATCCTATTCTCAAGACCAACTTCTTTTACAGGAGATAGCTTTATTTGTTTACCGCGACCAGAGCGCCTGTCTGGCTGCGTCAAAATACAGCAAATTTGGTGATCGCTGGCAATCAAAATTTTTAAATGTTCAGCAGCAAATTGCGGAGTGCCTGCAAAAACTATCTTCATATTATTTTGAAGCCCTTAGCTTAACCATTTTTTTTCTAATCATTTCTCTTTTCAAGTTAGAAAGAAAGTCAACCATCATCTTGCCCTCTAAGTGATCCATTTCGTGTTGTATGACGACAGAGAGTATATCTTCAGCAACCAGAGTAAACTCCTTTCCATCAATACCTAGGGCTATTATTTCAACAGCACTTGGCCTTTCAAGCTCTTCAAATATTCCGGGAACAGATAGGCAGCCTTCAGAGTAAGATTTAATTTCTTCATTAATAATTTTATTTATTTTTGGATTAATCAACACAATAGGGTCATTTTTCTCGTTACTAATATCTATAACGATAATTCTTTTATGAACATCAACCTGAGTAGCTGCCAACCCGATACCTTCCCCTTCATACATAGTCTCTAACATATCCTCTGTTAGTTTTATTATAGAATCATTCACCTCTTTTACAGGCTCAGCTACTGTCCTTAGCTTGGGATCAGGGAATATTAAAATTTTTAGAGTTGCCATGATTTAATTTACATTATATTAGTATACAATTTTGCTTTTGGAGAAAATTGTGAGTGTAACTGTTTCAATAATAATAGGTTCCGAATCTGATTTAGAGTTGGCTAATAAATGCGCAGATACTCTAAATTCTTTGTCTATATCAAATTCAATTCAGGTTTTATCAGCGCACAGAACTCCTGGATTGCTAGAGACTCATGTAAGAGAATGTGAGAGTGGAGGCACGAAGATCTTCATTGCCATGGCAGGACTGGCCGCTCACCTGGCTGGTGCTGTAGCCTCAAAGACGGTTTTACCCGTAATAGGAGTTCCAGGAGACGGGGGCCCATTAAGCGGCATGGATGCATTACTTTCTACAGTTCAAATGCCAAAAGGCATACCTGTAGCAACAGTGGCTATAGGCTCTGCCGGTGCAACCAACTCGGCCTTTCTGGCAGCTCAAATTTTGGGAATAGAATCAGAAGAAGTAAAAAACGCTTTAGTTAAGGTTAGGGAAGAGGGCGTAGAGACAATTAAAAAATCCAACCAAAAGCTAGCCGGTTCTTAAACAACAAATGGACTCTTTGGGTTCAGTAGTAAATTCTTTGCACGCAGGGCAAGTTATAGCTTATCCCACTGAGGGGGTTTGGGGTTTGGGGTGTGACCCCTTTAATGAAGAGGCTATCTTAATGTTATTAAAAATGAAGGGTCGCTCAGAAAACAAAGGGTTAATTTTAATAGGATCAGACCTTAAACAGTTTTCTGCTTTCATTGAAATTGATAAATATAAAGACAAGCTTCTGGAAAAGTGGCCTGGGCCACATACTTGGCTGGTCCCCCCCAGGGAAAACATAAGTAAATTAATTATTGGAAATAATCAAAACATTGCTTTAAGGCTCAGCTCTCACAAAGAAGTTATAGAGTTATGTGAGAAATTTGAAGGGGCACTTATTTCTTCTTCAGCCAATAAAGAAAACTCCCCGACACTAGAGTCTCCAAAACAAATTCGAGATGCTTTCCCTGGTATAAGCGTGCTTGAAGGTAACTTAGGAGGTTTAAATCATCCCTCTAAGATACAAGATCTCATTACAGGAGAAGTAATAAGAGGTTAAAATAATTTGAATGAAAAAATTTGCTGTTATAGGAAGCCCCATAAGCCATTCTCTGTCTCCTCAGATCCATACAATTTTTGCAGAACAAAATAATGTGCAAATAAGCTACGAGGCCATAGAAGTAGAAGAAAAAGATTTTGCAACCAAAGTAGATTATTTATTCAAAGATGGATACTCGGGTCTAAACATAACACTTCCTTTAAAAGAGGCTGCATATAGTTATTCTGAAAGTACTTCGGAAAGGGCCGCACTGTCAGAGTCGGTGAATACACTTTGCTTCAGGGGGGAGTCAATTTTTGGAGATACTACTGACGGACAAGGCCTGTTAAATGATTTTGAAGAAAAAGAAATCATAGTTAAAGACTCCAAGGTAATCTTGATTGGTGCTGGTGGGTCTGCAAAAGCAATTCTGCCTAGTCTTATATCAGCTAAACCTAAGAGTATTTGTCTTATAAATAGGACTTATAGAAATGCTGAGTTTTTAGAAAGAAAATACCAATCTACTTTTACGAATATAAGGGCTTTAGAAGTTGAAAGTGAGCTAAATGAAGATGCAGATATTGTTATAAACTCTGCTTCTGCAGGAGTTTTGCAAGAAGAATTGGTATTACCAAAGAATATTTTTGGACCCGAATCTAAAGTCTACGATCTGTCTTATTCGAAAAAGGAAACACCTTTTAATTCATATGCTAAAAAATTGGGTGTAAATGAAATATATGATGGGTTGGGCATGCTGGTTCAACAGGCAGCCTTGAGTTTCGAAATTTGGAATGAATATAAGCCCAACACGCAAAAAATTGAGCAAAAATTGAGGGCTTGAATAAATTCCAATTAACCCTCAAATAGTAATTGAGAAGACAGTTAATGTTTGTTGTCTGAGAATTATGAATAGTTTAAAATACAGCCGCTTTCCGGTGCCCCCCAAATAATAAAATTAAAGTTTGATGACTTACATAAGAAAATTAGTAACGAAGTTAGCACTAGTAACGTATTCAGCCATTCCTCTTGCGGTTTATTCCGCAGAAAATTCAGATTACAACATGCCGGTTGGTGTAACAGAAGTAAGCCAAAGCATATTTGGCCTTCATATGCTCATATTTTGGATCTGCGTGGTAATTGGGGTAATAGTTTTCTCGATAATGTTTTGGTCCATGTGGAAGTACAGGAAGTCAAAAGGAGCAGTTGCTGCTGATTTTGATGATCACTTTTGGTTAGAAATAGGTTGGACTGTTGCGGCCACAGCGGTTTTAGTTTGGATGGCCGTTCCTTCAACTCAAGTAATGGTTCAAGCCTATGATGATGCTGAAGGTGAAATAAATATATTGGTAACTGGGCACCAATGGAAGTGGCACTATGAGTACATGGAAGATGAGGTTAGTTTTTTTAGTAACCTCTCTACCAGTCAAGAACAGATAGATAATAAAGTTCCTAAAGGAGAGTTCTATTTATCCGAAGTAGACGAACCTTTGGTTATACCAATAAATACTAGAGTAAGATTTTTAATCACTGGCAATGATGTTATTCACTCTTGGTGGGTTCCTGATTTTGCCGTTAAACAGGACGCTATACCTGGCTTTATCAATACCGCATGGACAAATGTACCCGAGCCTGGCATTTATAGAGGAGCTTGTACTGAGCTATGTGGCATTAAACATGCTTTCATGCCGGTTGTAGTTAGGGCAGTCGAAAGAGAAGCATACGATGCCTTCATAGCAGAAAAAGTTGCTTTAGCTGAAGCAGAAAAGATGCTTACTTCAAAAGAATGGACTAAAGACGAGCTAATGGAGAGAGGCGAGAAGTTTTACGTTACCAATTGTGTGGCTTGTCACCAAGCTAATGGAAAAGGAATACCGCCTGTATTTCCTGCATTAGAAGGTAGTGAAGTGGCTTTGAATGATAGCGAGAAGCACATAGAAATTTTAATGGAAGGGATTCAAGGTTCTGCAATGGCAGCTTTTGGTGATTCGTATAGCGAGGTAGATATAGCTTCAGTTATAACTTATACCAGACAAGCTTGGTCAAACGGTGAAAATGGAGACGGAGTTATTGTCACCCCTAAAGACATTGTTGAGTACAAAAAAAGAATAGATTTATAAATAAGGAAAAGTTAAATGAGCACAGTAGTTGAAACGCACGATCACGACGGACACCACGGACCTGCGAAAGGCCTAACTAGGTGGTTGTTTACTACAAACCATAAGGATATAGGAACGCTTTATTTGTGGTTCAGTTTTATTATGCTTTTTATTGGCGGTGGCATGGCCATGGTGATAAGAGCAGAGCTTTTTCAGCCAGGATTGCAGATTGTAAATCCAGAATTTTTTAACCAAATGACCACGAATCATGGATTGATCATGGTATTTGGAGTAATTATGCCAGCCTTTGTTGGATTAGCTAATTGGATGATACCTATGCAAATAGGGGCACCAGACATGGCATTACCTAGGCTTAATAATCTAAGCTTTTGGCTTTTACCTATGGCGTTTGGTATCTTAATATCAACCCTCTTTATGCCAGAAGGCGGCCCTAATTTTGGCTGGACCTTTTATGCACCCTTATCCACGACTTACGCCCCTTCAACTGTTAATTACTTTATTTTTTCAGTACACGTTATGGGAGTGTCTTCAATTTTGGGGTCTATAAACATCATTACCACGATATTAAATATGAGAGCTCCAGGGATGACGCTTATGAAAATGCCTCTATTCGTTTGGAGTTGGCTAATAACTGCTTATTTATTGATCGCAGTTATGCCAGTTCTTGCAGGCGTTGTGACAATGATGCTGATGGATATAAACTTCGGAACGAGTTTTTTTGATGCAGCTGGGGGTGGGGATCCGGTTTTATTTCAACACGTTTTTTGGTTCTTTGGACACCCGGAGGTTTATATCATGATCCTTCCTGCTTTTGGAATTGTCTCTCATATAATTGAAACCTTTTCTAGAAAACCAATTTTTGGATACTCTTCAATGGTCTATGCTCTGGCCTCAATAGCAATCTTATCTTTTGTTGTTTGGGCCCACCACATGTTTACAGTCGGAATGCCTCTAGCTGGAGAGCTTTTCTTTATGTATTCAACCATGCTCATAGCTATACCCACAGGAGTAAAAGTATTTAATTGGGTTGCTACTATGTTTAGAGGTTCAATGACTTTTGAAACTCCAATGTTATTTTCAATAGGATTCGTCACGCTCTTTACTATAGGTGGATTTTCAGGACTAATGCTTGCAATAGTTCCAGCCGACTTTCAATACCACGATACCTATTTTGTGGTGGCTCATTTCCATTATGTTTTAGTGCCTGGCGCACTCTTTGGAATAATAGCTGGAGCCTATTACTGGCTACCTAAATGGACTGGATATATGTATGACGAAACATTAGGTAAGTTGCATTTTTGGCTTACTTTCATCTCCGTTAACATAACTTTCTTCCCAATGCATTTTGTAGGATTAGCAGGAATGCCTCGAAGATACCCTGATTACGCTCTCCAATTCGCTGATTTTAACGCGATGATTAGCGTAGGGGCGTTCATGTTTGGAATTACTCAGCTGTTATTCTTATTCATAGTTATAAAAACCATACGATCAGGAAAACAAGCTAAACCCGAAGTTTGGGAAGGCGCAGGAGAGTTAGGTTTAGAATGGACCTTGAGCTCACCTCCTCCTTATCACTCTTTTACTGTTCAACCGGAAGTTAAGTAGGGGTTTATTTTGGAGATCAGAAAGACAGTTAAAAATTTAATCGGCATAACCGTAGGTATGTTTGCCTTTGGCTTTGTTCTGGTCCCTTTGTACGATGTGTTTTGTGAAATAACTGGATTGAATGGAAAGATAACTGGACCAAGCTTCTTGAGCGAAGAATCTAAGGCCATAGTGGAACAAAGAGAGTTGCTCGTACAATTTATGACTCATAACAATGAGTCCATGCCGTGGGAGTTCGACTCTGAAAAGTCTCAAATGAGGGTAGTAACTGGAAACCAATATGAAGCAATGTTTGTTTTTCATAATAAAACCAATAAACCAATGGTAGGTCAGGTTATTCCAAGCGTTTCACCTGGCAGAGGGGCCGAATACTTTCATAAGACAGAATGTTTTTGTTTTGAGCAACAATTGCTTGCGGCAGGCGAGAGAATAGAACTGCCAGTTAGGTTTATTATTGATCCGGCACTTCCTAAGGAGATCGGGTCTTTAAGTTTAGGCTATACCTTATTTGATATAACCGACAAAATAGACAGAACAAAAGATTTGGCGAAATTATAAGAGGAAATAAGAATGTCAGAACAACCGTATTACGTTCCCGAATCTAGCAAATTGCCATTCCTTATGGCAATTACCATGTTGGTTTTCATTATAGGCTCGGCTCAGACTGTAATTAATTTAGACAACCCGGACTCCAACGCTTACTTAATACTAATAGCATTCTTCATAATGCTATGGACGGTTATGTATTTTTGGTTTCGAGAGGTAATAAGAGAAAATCATGCTGGTTTGAATAATCCCATGCTAAAAGATTCTTATGTCTATGGAATGGCCTGGTTCATATTCTCTGAAGTCATGTTTTTCTTTGCGTTCTTTTTTGCTCTTGCTTACATCAGGAACTTTGCCGTGCCATGGCTAGGTGGAGAAGGAGAAAAAGCCATATCCAATATTTTATGGCCTGGATTTGAAGCAAATTGGCCTCTGATGATTACGCCTGATCAGGCAATTTTTGAAGGCCCAGAACAAGACATGTCTCTAGGAACTGCCTATGCAAATGGTGGCTTAGCTGGAGTTTTAGGCTGGTTGCCATTATGGAATACAATTTTCTTACTTACTTCCAGCTTGACCGTTCATATTGCCCACTTGGGTTTAAAGAATGGAAACAGAAGACAATTCAATATCTGGCTAGGATTAACTCTAGTTCTCGGATACTTATTTGTTTTCTTCCAAGGATTGGAGTATTACGAAGCCTATGCACACATGGGTCTAACATTGAATACAGGTATTTATGGAACAACCTTTTTCATGCTAACTGGTTTCCACGGATTCCATGTTTGTTTGGGGGCAATAATACTAACCATAATGCTTCTAAGAAGCTTAAAAGGACATTTCACTGCAGATGATCACTTTGGCTTTGAAGCCGGTTCATGGTACTGGCACTTTGTAGATGTGGTTTGGGTTTGCTTAGTAGCCTTCGTCTACGTAATGTAGTTTAGACGCCTGGTCCAATTTGTCCGGTAAGAAAGCCATAAACAAGAGTTATAAAAAGGACAACGGCTATGGAAACTCTGACACCCAAGCTGTGTACGGTTCTTTTCGTAGAGCCGCCATCTTTAATCAGATAAAAGGCGCCCCGGAAAAGGCTTATTAGCATGGCCACTATTAGAAATAGGATAAAATACTTGATCATTTTAGAGGTGGGAATTATACACTTCGGTGCATTTAAATGACATGAGAAACTTCAATCCAGGCAAGGCAATGACCATCTTTGTTCTCTTCTTTTTACCAGTTTTATTACTTTTAGGCTCATGGCAAATATCTAGAGGAATGGAGAAACAAGAGATCTGGAATTTGAATAATTTGAATAAATCTTTACCAGTAATGAGTGAAGAGGAAGTTTTGTCTTTGAGTTTTGACAACGCCGTTTATAGGTCAATATTTTTAGATGGAAGGTTTGGAGACGAGTCTTACCTTTTAGATAATAGACTTTATAAGCAGGAAGCTGGATACGAAGTTTTTTCAGTCTTTAAGACTGAAAATAATAAAACCTATCTAGTCAATAGGGGTTGGATTTCTAAAGAAGAATTTAACGACCAGGATACTTTAATAAAGTCTAGAATAACTATAGAAGGTATTTATTCACCTTTTAGAAGGTTTGGATTAAACCTTTCTAATGAAAATCCAATTACGGGGTGGCCTAAAAAAGTTCAAGAACTGACTTATGAACAGGCAGCTTTAGAAATAGGAGATGAAGTAGAAGAGGCGGTTATTCAACTCTCAGCAGGATCCATTGGGGCTTATGAACCAATATGGTTGCCAGCAGAGTTTAAGCCTTCAAGGCACTATGGATATGCCGTCCAATGGTTTGGACTGGCATTGGTTTTAGCGGTTTCGTACATATATTTTGGTTTAAAAAGGGAAAAATGAGTATAAGCAAAAAAAATTATGGAAGATGGGTTGCTGCCATTATATTTTTAACACCTATATTGGTTTTAATGACCAGCTCAGCGTTTTACTACGGAGGTTACTCTCCTGAAGGTTCAGTGAATAAAGGCACTTTATTAGAAGAACCAATTCAATTGGATAGTCTGGGGCTTAAAGTTAATTCTGGGCCTTTGCTTAATGAATTTCCTGGAAAGTGGACTATAGTTCAATTTGTTAATGGTGACTGTTTGGAGAGCTGCTGGAAGACCCTTTACTCTTCTAGGCAAATTAACATTAGGCTAGCCAAGGATAGTTCTAGAGTTGCACGGTATTTAATCTCCGTTGGCTCTAACGAACTGTCTTCGTCTACAGAAACCAAAATAAAGAATGAATATCCTTTACTGAATCAAGGAACTATAAAGTTAGAAAATACGCCCAGTAAGATCATGGAAAAACTAAAGGATTCACCATATTTACTAATAGATCCTCTTGGCAATGGGATACTAATATATAACTCCTCTCTTCCAAGCGGTGAACTTTTGCAAGACATAAAAAAACTATTACAAAATTCTAAAATCGGATAAAGATGGAAAAAATAAAAACACTTTCTATTCTCTCTGGCCTATTTGGAATAATTGTTGTTGGCTTAGGTGCCTGGACCAGGCTCGCCGATGCTGGTTTGGGCTGTCCTGATTGGCCAGGGTGCTATGGTTTCGTGACCATTCCAATGAGTCCTGAAGAAATAGAGATAGCAAATACAAAATTCCCTGAAACTCCGTATGAAGTAGCGAAGGCCATCCCGGAAGTGGTGCATCGTTATTTTGCTGCCACTTTAGGCTTCTTCATCGTTTGTATTTACGCATTAACTTTTCGTTATAAGGAAGTGAGCGTAAATATCAGAAACCTTTCTTTATTCTTATTGGTTTGGGTAATTTTACAAGGAGCTTTTGGCTACTTAACAGTAAGCCTTAAATTGCTTCCTCAGATTGTGACTATGCACTTGATGGCTGGGTTTCTGACTGTTGGCTTGTTATGGCTGTTGTATTTTAAGATCAAGGACACTTCTTTGGCAGGTCGGGAAAGTTGGAATTTCACTTCCAAAACAAGAAGTTTATTAAATATAGGCTTACTTTTAGTAGCCATTCAGATTTTCTTGGGAGCCTGGACAAGTACAAATTATGCATCCTACTCATGTACAGAGTTCCCCTTATGCCAGGGCCAGCTTTTACCAGAAGCAAACTATAAAGATGGCTTTAATTTCTTTCAGAGTATCGGTCCAAATTATTTAGGCGGATTGTTAGATCATGAATCTAGATTAGCAATTCATTTGTCACACAGGATTGGTGCTTTAGTGGTGACTTTATATCTATTGTTCCTTTGCTACCATTTAATCCATCTTCAGAAGACCAAATTAGCAGTTTGTCTTTTAGGCATATTAACTTTACAGGTTCTATTAGGTATATCTAATGTTGTTTTTGCTCTTCCTTTATTAGTGGCAGTAGGTCACAATTTAGGAGGGTTATTACTTATAACTTACATAGGCGTATTAAGATTTAGAGAATAAATAATGCAGCAAGTTTTTTCTTCTTGGAGAGGGTATCTGGAACTCACTAAGCCCGGAGTTCAGGCATTACTTTTTGTTTCCTGCATAAGCGGAATGTTAATAGCTTCTGATTTCAAACCCCCGTTAGAGGTTTTTGTTTTTGGACTTTTAGGAGTAAGTTTTTTAGCTGCATCTTCGGCAGTGATTAATCATATCTTTGATCAAAATATAGATGCCAAAATGGAAAGAACTTCCTCAAGACCAATAGTGGTAGGCGCAATAAGCAACAAGCAGGCCACGATATTTTCCATTATTCTTTATGTGTTAGGTTCATGGATGCTTCTGGTCTATGCCAATTCCTTAACTTGGGTATTAACAACTTTAACTTTTATTTTTTATGGCTTTATCTATACAAGATATTTGAAGTTTATGACCAGTCAGAACATTGTTATAGGTGGATTGGCAGGGGCCATGCCTCCACTTTTAGGGTGGACAGCTGTTTCTAATACGGTCGAGCCCAATGCACTGTTATTGGTGTTAATTGTAATGGTTTGGACTCCTCCTCACTTTTGGGCTTTAGCCGTGCATAGAGTCGAGGATTATGCAGAAGCCTCTGTACCCATGCTTCCAGTTCAAAAGGGAGTAGATTTCACGAAACAGCATATTCTCTTATATACGGTACTGTTATTTGTTTGTTCAATGCTTCCTTTCTCTGTGGGCATGTTTAACGAACTTTATTTAATTTCAGCAGCTATTTTGGGTTCAATTTTTCTTTATTACTCCATAAGATTGTTTAGGGATAAAACAAATTCATATGCCATGCCTACCTTCGCTTATTCTTTAATTTATTTAGCGCTTCTTTTTGCAGCCATGTTGTTAGACCATTACATGTACTTATGAATAAAGGCATTGCTTGGACGGTTCTTAGCTGCATAGCTTTTATGGCAATTATATTGTCTCTGTTTATTTCGAGAATGAATACAACCAGAGAACTAACCGAGCAAGAATACAAAGATTTAGGTGCTTATTTTATTAACCCGCCAAGACAATTAACCGGGTTTCAAATGACTAATGATCAGAACAAGGATTTTGATATCATTGATTTTGAGGGGCAATGGAATCTCCTCTTTTTCGGATTCACCTTCTGTCCTGATATTTGCCCTCTCACCATGAAGCAACTGTCCATTGTAAAAGAGGGGCTGAAAGCAGAAGCAAATAAAATAAACTTCTATCTAGTTACGGTTGATCCCGACAGGGATAGCCCAGCAAACTTAAGAACATATTTAGATAATTTTGATAATGAATTCATAGGACTGACTGGCGAAATAGACCAAATTTATAAATTTAGCACTCAAGTCAATGCTCCCTTTTTTCCTGTGGTAAACAGTAAAGAAAAAAATTACACCGTGGATCATTCAGGAAGCTTAGTTTTAATTAACCCAGAAGGCGATTATGCTGGCTTTTTTAGAGCACCTCATGATCAGGTGAAGATCTTAAAGGCGCTTGATTCTTTATTAAATTAATTTAAGATTCCTAGCCGTGAGACTCAAAAGCAACAAAATCTTATTATTATTTGCACTGTTATCTTTATCAGGTCTTGCAGCTGATCCTTTAATCCACGCATTCGAAAGTGACGTTGAATATTCAAGTTCGGAATGCCAATTGTGTCAGACTGAAATAGCTGATACTTTAGAAGAGGATCTCCGTGAAGTCGCAGCTTCGTTTAAACAAGCTGAATTACTTTTAGAACAATTACAACTATCTTTCCCTTTAACAGGGTTTCAAACACGCGCACCTCCTTATCTTAAATTTTAAGTAGTAACTTTTAATTTAATTTTTTAAGGAGTAAACATGAAAGTATTCTTTTATGGGCTCATGGCGATGAGCTTAGTATTAATACAATATATAAATGCAGACGAACCTTCTCCAACAAGCAATGAAAAAGTTGAAGAGGTTGTTGTTACGGCTTCCTTTATTGACCTCAGCAAAAGCCAAATAGAAGGCACATTGCATGTGGTTGCTGGTGAAGACGTTACAAATAGCCCTACTCAAAGCTTGGGAGAAATAATAGATAATTTACTGGGAGTTTCATCTACTGACTATGGTGCGGCAGTGGGACAACCTGTAATAAGAGGCATGTCAGGATCTGGCAGAGTTAAAGTTCTTAACAATGGAATGAATAGTGCTGATGTATCAGGGATAGGAGCTGACCATATTAATGACATATGCCTTAATGAAATACAGCAGATAGAAGTAGTCCGAGGGCCTGCTTCTTTGCTTTATTCGAATGGTGCAATAGGTGGGATTGTAAACATTGTAGATGAAGCAATTCCTTCAACTGATCTGGAAACTTATATGAGAATAGGCCTAGAAACCCAATCAGTTAATGATGGAGATTCTGTTCATTTCTCAACTGGCTCTAATCTTGGAGGAGTAAATCTAACTTTTTCTGCAAAAGATTCGCAATTTGGAAATTACGATATACCCAACGGTGCCATTATTCATTTAGAAGAGCATGATGATCACGAAGATGAAGATCATGCCGAGGAAGAGCACGAAGAAGGACACGAAGAAAATCTTGGATTTCTTGCGAATTCTGATTATGAACAAGAAACTTATAGGCTCGGTTTATCCAAAGTATCTGATTGGGGTTACATAGGAGCCTCTTTTAGAAGCGTAGAAAGCACCTATGGTATTCCTTTTCATGGTGAGGAACATGGACATGAAGAGCATGGACACGAAGAACACGAAGACGAGGAAGAGGAACATGATGAGCACGAAGGTGAAAGAATCTTTTCAGCTACCGATTCTGATGTCTTTGATTTGAAGGGCTCTTTTAACTTTGATAATGGTTTTATTCAAAATGCTGATTTTTTCTTAAGAGACTCTGATTACTCATTAACTGAGCAACACGCAGAAGAGGCCCATGAAGACGAGCATGAAGACGAGCATGAAGATGAGCATGAGGGTCACTCAGAAGGTCCCACAACTTTTAGCAATGACGCTCAAGAGTATGGTGCTACTTTTAATCTAAGCGCCATGAATAACTTAGACCAAAAGATTGCAATAAAATCTTTAAGTGAAGAAATATCTATACTTGGCGCTGAAGCATTTATGCTTCCTGCGGACAGTGATGAAGTTACATTTGGTTATTATGCAAGCACAGATACGCCTTTCGGAAAGGTTGACCTTGGTGTTAGATATGACCGAATTTCTAGAGAAGGTTCAGTTATGCACGAAGAAGAGCATGACGAGCATGAGCATGAAGACGAGCATGAAGATGAGCATGAAGGCGAGCATGAAGCAGAGATTGATTACTTTGATAGAGATATAAACAGCACAAGCTATTCTTTAGCTCTCTCAAATGATCTTTCTGAAAACCTTTCCTACAATCTTGGTGCCTCTTATTTAGAAAGGGCACCTACATCAGTAGAACTTTTCATGAACGGAGCTCACCTAGCTACAGGAAGATTCGAAGTTGGAAATACTGCTTTAGAAACAGAAGAAGCTACTAATTATGATTTCACTTTAAATTATGAAAATGACAACTTCTTCGCATCATTCACTTACTTTAGTAATGATATTGACAACTATATTTATCTGCAGGATGAATCTGAAGAGGAGCATGAAGAGCATGAAGAAGAAGGCGAGCACCATGCTGGTTTAATTCTTGCAAACTATCTGCAAAAAGATGCTGAATTAAATGGTTTCGAATGGGAGATAGGAAGTTCATTTGGCTTCATCAATGGCGACATGACTTTATCAGCCGGATATGATTATGTTAGAGCCGAGTTCACTGATGGAACAAATATTCCTAGAATCGCCCCTAGAAGAGCTATTTATTCTGCGGAATATGTTGAAGGAGATCTAAAAGCATTGCTAGCTTACAAGGACGTTAGTGAACAGCTCAACGTGTCTGAAGGTGAAACGCCAACAGCGGGCTATAAGATGCTGGATTTGAGAGTGACGAAAACTTTTGATATGGGAAATGACGGGTCTATTGACCTTTCAATTTTCGGAACAAACTTACTCGATGAAAAAGCTAGAAATCATACTTCATTTGTTAAGAATGAGGTCCCTCTAGCTGGAAGAAATATTGGAGCTAAATTGGTCTATAACTTCTAGGCCTTTAGACTAAATATTTCGTTAAATAAACTTACTTAACCCCCATATAAAGTAAGTTAAAACAAAAAGGCCAGGCCTAACAAAAGCCTGGCCTTTATTGTATAAATTCTATTTGTTGCCTTTGATGGCAAAATAGCCACCGACCAGTATTAAGAATAACTGTTCACTGGCGAACAAAACTGATCCTCTTTCTCCAAAGAATATTCCCCAATTTGAGTGAGCTATTATCATTGCCCATATCATTATGAAAAGGACAGCTCCTCCAGATAATCTTGTGATTAAATGACCGGCTTGTTCGGCTCTGCTAGCTATCAAGCCGCCGACTATTATTCCTATGCCGGCTAACATCTCTCCCCAAGCAACCATATGTGCCATTGCTCCAGCTGCGGGAACGCCCTTTGATGCAAGCCATCCTACGAAACCTTCACCGATAGGCATCTTTCCGTAACCGTGTAAGAAAAAGGAAATTCCTAAGCCTATTCTCAAGAGCCATTCAGCCAATCCAGAAATAGGCCTTGCTATGTTATCCAGCGCTTCGTTAATTTTATCCATGTTTTACCCCATTGCTTCTAATAATTCTAATAATAAGTTTATAACATCAAGATAGATAGAAAAACCTATATTAAATGCTGTGTTCCAGTCGTTTATTCCGTTTGCAGAAGCTTGTTCTAGTCTGTAAAAATCATATAGTAAATAGCCTATAAAAATAATAGAACCAAAAAATCCCATTATTCTTCTAGAAACAGATGTGAAATTTATGAATATATTAAGAAGGTTCCAAATTACTAAGACAAACAACGGGATGATAAGGATATAGCCCAAAGAGGAAAAATCTATGCCACTATAAATTCCAATTATTGCGGTCAAGAAGGTTATAAAGACAGTAAGTTTTAAAATTCTTAAACCATCATTTTCATCCATTCCAATCATAATCGCTCCAAGAATCGGTCCAAAACACATGCTGGCAACAGAGAGCACAATCATTTTAATGAAAATAGAATAATCTGTTGTAGAAATAATAGCTGTGGTACATAGGGCAATAAACCAGATAACGGATAAGTTAAAAAGTAACTTCCTCAATGGAGGCTTTTTATACTCCATCTCTATTTCAAGGTCTTTTTTGCGCTTCTTATAAGCGGATTTATCTTTGTAAAAAAGGGCATTTAATTCCGTTTCCTCTTTAAAGACCCACTTGTCATAGGCTTCTTCCTCTGCTGAAAATAAATCGAGCTCCCCGTTTTTGTTGTATCGTTTCTCAAAAACAGCACCAAAAAAAGGTTCACCAGCTAACGCGCACTCTCTAGCTCCTTGAATAAAGTGATAGCAAATCCCAAATACTAGAGACAGTTGGCTCCCAAAAACAACAAAGGTTTTAAAGAATAAAGAAGTTTCCATATCGGCTAAGAAGCATATACGAATTTAATATCAAAAGAAGTTTTTAATTAAAAACAAATTTTAGTCATGACAAGAGCAATCTAACTCTTTGCAGGCTTGATGGTTCTTAAAGTGAGCATAGACAACTAAGATCGAGCCCAATAAAGTTAAAGTTTTTTCTCCAAGCTCTCCTAAAATTGACTCTCCCAAAGTAACCGCTAGAAGTAAAGTAAAAAGGCCAAAAGAACCAGCTGCCAATAAATAAGTAGTTTTATGGCTTATGAAGCCAGAGATTAGTGCATATAGACTAATAGGAATAGCTACAAACAAAATTAGGTAGTGTACAGACTCATTATCTAAAGAGACTGAAAACAGTCCAGATGTTAACAGGACAAAGGCTGGGCTGAAGAAGCAATGAATCGCACAGACAGATGATAATGTCATTGCAAACTTATCGCTAATCAATTGGGTTTTAAAAATAATACTTAGCTCCTTCTAGTTAAATTGGGCCGTGTATATTAATAGTTTAAAAAAAAAGAGTAAATAGCCTCATTATTTTTTATTTTTTTAGGTATCAATGATGTCAAAAACCCTTATAGAAGGAGCGTTTTCACACAAACCAGCTATGGTTTCTAGAGTTCCATCTTCGGTTCTGAATTTTAAATATTTATCATAATGGTCTTTGGATTCCCAGATTTCATTAAAAATCCAGTTATTTCCTTCCTCTGTGTTGTAGACTAAATCGATGTGTTTGCAACCATCGTAATCTCTAGTCACTTTAAATGCCTCTCTGCAGATTTCTGTAAATCCTTCCCTTTCTCCATCCTTTAATTTCCCTTCAACTAAAACGCTTACTGTCATGATTGTTTCTCCAATTTTGATATTAATAGTCTAATTGATTTAGTTGTAAGCTCAACAAATCAATTTTTAGAAACCATAGAATGAGTTAAAGGCTTAGGGCAGCAAAGTTTAGCTAATGATTCTTCGAGACTAGAACTTTTATAATTTTTTAGCTTTTTAACAAAAGCTTTAGCTTCTTTATTGCCTCTCTCTGCTGAAATTAAAAAATATTCTAATGATAAAGAGAGATCCTTCTCGGTTATTTCTCCGTTTGCATAAATGATAGCTATGTTAAAAGGAGCTTTGGAATGCCCTTGTTCGCTGGCTCTCTGATACCAATAGACTGCTTTTTCAAGGTCTTTAGCTATACCTCTGCCTGTAAAATAGTTTACGCCCGTGTTGTACTGGCTAACGGAAACGCCTTGAGTAGCTAAAGATAAGTCGTAAACAAAATCCTCTCTTTCATCTACAGCATGAATAAATGGACTTAATCCAAAAAATAGAGCCAGGCAAGTATAAGTGGTTTTCAGCGCTTTCACCCAAGCTTTATTCCATGCTTACAACAACTTTCCCTAGTACTTTTCTTTCTTCTAGGGTCTTTATGGCTTTTGCTGATTCATCTAAAGGGTAACTTTCTGTAACAAAAGGTTTAATTTTGCCATCTGCATGAAGATCAAAAAGTTCTTTGAAGTTTTGTGCATTCTCTGCTTGGTCGATTGCAGCAAACTGTCCCCAAAATACTCCTACGATTTGGCATTCTTTAAGAAGTGTTAAGTTTAGGGGCATTTTTGGTATTCCCGCTGTAAATCCAATAACTAAGTATTTTCCATGTCTTGCTATTGCCCTCAATGCGGGCTCAGCATAATCACCACCCACAAGATCATAAATCATATTTACACCACCTCCAGAGACTTCCTTGATGTCATCAGAGAACTTTTTTTGTAAGTCACGATCCATATCCCTTTGATAAATTATCCCTTCATCGGCACCCTCTTTAATGCACAAATCAATTTTCTCTTGAGATGATGCTGCTGCTATGACTTTAGCGCCCATAGCTTTTGCAACATGGATAGCTGTAATGCCTAATCCGCCTCCAGCTCCAAGAACTAAAACAGATTCTCCTGCTTTTAGTTCGCCTCTTTGTTTGAAAGCGTGATAGGTGGTTCCATAATTAAGAGGAAATCCTGCGCCAGTTTGAAAGTCCATAGATTCTGGCAACGGCATTAGTTGATGTTCAGAATAAACGCCTTTTTCACGAAGACCTCCAGACCCAACGCTCCCTAATACTCTATCTCCTACTTGATGCAAAGTAACACCTTCGCCAACTGATTCAATTATGCCAGAGATTTCACTCCCAGGGCTGAATGGAAAGGGTGGTTTAAATTGATATAAACCTTGAACAATGAGCACATCAGGAAAACTTATACCTGTTGCCTTTATA
The DNA here is from genome assembly GCA_902554355.1 of uncultured SAR86 cluster bacterium. Lineage (GTDB taxonomy): Bacteria > Pseudomonadota > Gammaproteobacteria > Magnimaribacterales > Magnimaribacteraceae. The sequence goes on from CACDOC010000005.1 coordinate 27,221, forward strand.
TCTACTACAACCTCTCCTGGTCCAGCAACTGGTTCTTCTATTTCCTCTACTTTATGAGATTCTATCGGTCCAAACTCTTTACATAAAAATGCTTTCATATCGGTTTCCTTATATTCTTATATGAATAAATTAACGTTTCTTTGTAAAACGTCAAGATATCTTATCTAGAAATTCCTTAAGATAATTTTCAAACTCTTTTTGATTTGAAGACTCAATTTTTTTTGTGTCTTCGATGGATTTTTTACTAGCATTAGAAAATAATTCATCCAATTTAGAACTTTTGTTCGTCATGGATTCATGGTGTTCTTTAGATAATTTATTTCCTAGATCCCTAAAAGAAAGGTCATTTGCTTCTAGATCTTCTAAAACCCGAGCACTTAAGACCTCATTTTTAGTCAAATTGTTTTTTTGGTTAGAAATGGATGGAAGCCAACTCAAACCTCGATCTTGGTGAACTTCTTTATCCATAAATTCTGCTACCTCTTCAAGTTCAGAAAGGATCCTATTAGCTTCTTCTTTTACAAGAATTGTTTCTCCTTCAGTTTCTAACATGGCTTTATCGTCCCTTCCAGCATTGACTATTTTTTCATGGTTTCTTTGGATTCTTAATGACTCTTCGGTATTGATTTCAGGGCTTTCTGTTACAAAACAATAAATTAAGAGCGTATCTAAAAAATTAATTTGCTCTTCAGTTATTCCTACTGAACTGTAGGGGTTAAGATCAACGCATCTCAGTTCTAGATAATCGATTCCTTTAGAAGTAAGGATATTGATAGGTCTTTCACCAGAAGGACAAACCCTTTTGGGCCTTATAGTGCTGTAGTATTCATTTTCAATTTGAATAACAGAAGTGTTCAGCTGGACCCTTTGTTCTTGACTAAATTCACCAATTTTTTGATAGGGTTCGTAAGGTTTAATAAGCGCATTCTTAAGATCGGAACAATATTCTTCAATGCTGTTATAAGAAATATTTAAATCATCTTGAGCCTTGCTGATATAACCCAAATCTCCCATTCTTAAAGAGGTAGCGGAAGGTTTATAAAGACCGCCAGTAGGTAGATCTTCAAGGTCGTGCTCTTTTCCTGCGACAAAAGAATTACATACTGCAGGCGAAGAACCAAATAGAAGCAAATATATCCAACCAAATCTTTTAAAGTTTCTTGCCATCCCCAAGTAAGTTTCATTCTTATACGACTGTATATCTTTGTCAGATTTAGTAGCCAGGATCTCTAAAAAGTTATCCGAGAAAGAGAAATTATAGTGAATGCCTGCAATTGCCTGCATTAAGCTTCCATATCTCTTTGCAAGACCTCTTCTATATATGGTTTTCATCATTCCTTGGTTTGAAGTGCCATAATTACCAATTGGTATTTCTTCATCCGATGCTATTGGGCAAGGCATACTGCAAGGCCAAAGCACTTCATTATCAATATTGTTGTACACAAAGACATGTAGCTCTTCCAGAAAGTCCAAGCAATCTTTAGCACTATTGAAGGTTGGAGTAATTAATTCTATGAGTGATTCAGAGAAATCAGTTGTGATATAAGGGTTGGTTAGAGCTGATCCAAGCTTAGAAGGGTGCGGAAGTTTAGAGATTTCACCTTTGACATTAACCCTTAGGCTTTCTTTCTCGATTCCTCTATTAATTAGATTTAGTTCTGGGAGAGCCTCAGATTTCCCTAAATCTTCTAAAGAAAATCTCATGTTTTTATCTTCGCTATTTAGGCCCCGCTTTAACTATTGCTTCAGCAACGTCAAATTTTTTAAAGTTTTCTTTAAATTGGTTTACCAGCTTTTCTTCATAAGATTGGTATAAAGAGGGATCTTTCCAGTTGTTGATAGGATTTAATAATTTAGAATCAACTCCATCAACACTTAGGGGAACGTTTAAATTCATTCCTTCTACTTTCTCGGTTTCTGCATCTGCCAGCTCTCCGGATTGAATAGCGCTTATTATTGATCTAGTAACTGGTATATCAAATCTTTTACCTGTTCCGTAGGGACCTCCTGTCCAGCCTGTGTTTACTAAATAAACATTACTACCAAACTCTTCAATTCTTTTCATCAAAAGGTCTGCGTATACTCCAGCTGCTCTCGGAAAGAAAGGAGCCCCATAGCAAGTAGAGAATGTAGTTTTGAAGGCTTCAGTAGAACCTATTTCAGTTGATCCTACAGCTGCTGTATAGCCACTAAGGAAATGATAAGCAGCTGCCTCTTTAGAAAGTACAGATACCGGAGGTATAACGCCTGATAAATCACAAGTAAGGAAAATAACTGCATTTGGCTCTCCTGCTGCATTTTTATCCGCTCTTTTCTCTATATGTTCCCTTGGATAAACCACTCTTGTGTTTTCAGTTAAGGAAGAATCACTGTAGTCCGGCTCTTTTGTGTTTGAATCTATGACAACATTTTCCATAACGCTTCCTTTTTTTATCGCGTCCCAGATAACAGGTTCATTTTTTTGAGTAAGGTCTATGCATTTGGCGTAACAACCACCTTCAAAGTTAAATACAGCACCAGGACCCCATCCATGCTCATCATCTCCAATTAAGTCTCTATTAGGATCCGCAGATAAAGTTGTTTTTCCTGTTCCTGAAAGACCAAAGAATAAGCAGACCTCTCCTTCCGCACTAACGTTTGAGGCACAATGCATAGGCAAAACGTCTTTTTCAGGAAGCAGGAAGTTTTGCACTGCAAACATAGATTTCTTCATTTCTCCTGCGTAGGGCATCCCTGCAAGTAGAACCTTTTTGGAAGTAAAGTTAAGAATAACAACACCGTCACTATTTGTTTTATCAGTTTCAGGTTGGCAGACAAATTCTGGCGCACTTAGTATTTGCCATACCGTTTTACTGTTAGGGTTAAATTCATCCGGTCTTATGAACATTTGCTTGCCAAAAAGATTATGCCAAGCCCACTCTGTTCTGATATTAACAGGAACGTAGTGTTCTAAGTGTTCGCCCACATGCAAAGTGGAGATAAAGCTATCTTTTGAATCAAGATAGGCTTCTACTTTATTCCAAAGATTATCAAATGCTTCTGATTCAAAGGGCCGATTAACTTCTCCCCAATCTACAGAGTCTTTTGTTCCGTCATCATTAACTATAAATCTATCTAGTGGACTTCTTCCTGTTCTTTTACCAGTTTTAACAAGAAGAGCACCATTGGCCGCTATTTCTCCTTCACCTCTTTTAAGAGATTCCGAGATAAGCTCTTCAACTGATAAATTTTCAAAGATTTTTGACATCTATTTACGGTTTAAACTGGTTATTAAATTGGCAGTATTATATAGATTAAATTTTATTTATGAGAATGAATTTCTTTTGCGGAAAGAAAGGATTTAGTTACGAATAAAAGTGTAATAAGAAATCCAATTAACAACCATCCTGGTATGCTAATACCCATAAAGCTCCACAACACTTCAGCACAATTTCCATCGCCGGTAATGGCCATCATCAATACCTCTAAGAAAGGAAGGGTGTCTAAAAGATAATCTACATCCGGTGCGCAGCTCGGAACTAGTTCAGGCGGAAGACTTTGTAGGTAAAGTTGTCTTAAGGAAAGACCAATTCCAGAAAAAAGAGCAGCAAAACAAGCGATTAAGAAACCTTTATAAGCCTTTAAACTTTTAGGATTAATTAAATAGCCTAAGGCAGCAATTAATCCCAAAATCAGAACTGCCCCTCTTTGCATGTAGCAAAGCATGCATGGTTTTAGCGATAGAAAATGTTCCATAAAAAGGGCAACAGCCATCATGCCGAAGCAAATGATAAATAAAATTCCAAATATTCTTTTAGGACTGTTAAATAAAAAATCCATCAATGAGCCTGATCCCAATTATTGCCTATTCCTATATCAACCTCTAAAGGAACATCTAGATTTACTGCTTCTTGCATTGACTTGGTTAGCAGTTTCACAACTTTTTCAGTTTCCCCTTTTGGGCTATCAACAATGAGTTCATCGTGGACCTGAAGTGTTAACTTTGCCTTTAATTTAGATTTTTTTAAGGCACTGTGAGCATTTATCATGGCTATTTTCATTATATCTGCAGCCGAACCTTGGACAGGTGCATTAATAGCAACCCTTTCGGAAGCCTGTCTTCTAATCGCATTACTTGCATTTATGTCTCTTAAGTAAAGCCTTCTTCCAAATAAGGTTTCAATATATCCCGAATCACGAGCAAAATCTTTAGTAGATTCCATATACGCTTTTACACCGGGATATTTTTCGAAATACATGCCCATGTATTCCGCAGCTAAATTCCTATTGATGCCTAGTTGCTTCCCCAAACCGAATGCAGAAATGCCATATATAAGGCCAAAATTTATGGCCTTAGCATTTCTTCTTAAATCCGGTGTTACCTCTTCCAAGCTTACGTCAAAAACTTCACTGGCAGTTTTTGCATGAATATCTTCGCCTTGATTAAAAGCTTCTAGAAGACCTTCATCCTTAGACAAATGAGCCATGACCCTTAATTCAATTTGAGAATAGTCTGCAGAAATAATCTTGTTTCCTTTGGTAGCTTCAAAAGCTTGTCTAATTCTTCTTCCATCTTCAGTTCTTATAGGTATATTTTGAAGATTTGGGTCAGAAGAAGACAGACGTCCAGTTGTAGTAACTGCCTGATGAAAAGATGTATGAACTTTACCTGTATTTGAAGAGATTTGGCCAGGTAATTTATCTGTATAGGTTGATTTAAGCTTACTTAAAGTCCTGTGCTCAAGTAGAACTTTAGGCAGTTCATATTCTTCAGCCAATTCTTGCAAAACTTTTTCATCAGTAGATGGTTGTCCACCTGGAGTTTTTTTAATTATCCGATAATTTAGTTTTTCAAAAAATATTTCTCTAAGTTGTTTTGTTGATCCAAGGTTAAACTCTTCTCCCGCTATTTCATAAGCCAATTTTTCTAATTTTTTAATCCTAGCTTCAAGATCCTTTGATTGAGAAGCCAGAATCTTTGAATTTAATTGAGTGCCGTTTTGCTCCATGTCAGAGAGTACTTCAATTAGAGGGATTTCTATTTCTTCAATTAATTTTTGCAACGGCTTTATTGCATTCAATTTCGGTTCCAGAGTTTCATAAAGCCTTAAAGTTATGTCAGCGTCTTCTGCTGCATAGTTTGTAGCAAGGTCTAGAGGAACTTTATCAAAAGTGACCTGTTTTACTCCTTTTCCAGCAACCTCTTCAAAGGTTGAAGTTTTATAATCCAAATAATATGAGGACAAGGCATCTAGGTTATGTCTGGTAGCAGACGCATCCAGAACGTAGCTCATCATCATAGTATCGTTCTTTATCGAGTCTATTTTTATTCCATAACGAGCAAGAATATTTCTATCAAATTTAATATTTTGACCAATAATTTTATCTTTTGCTTTTTCCAAAAAGGGCTTGAGTTTATTTATGACCACTTTTTCTTTAAGTTGAGGTACGTCTTGTTTTTCATGCCCAAATGGAATGTAAAAAGCTTTACCTGGCTCATAAGATAGAGAGACTCCAACTAGATCAGCATCCATATAATCTAATCCAGTTGTTTCTGTATCTATTGCAATAATTTTAGACTTACTGGCCAATTTGATAATTTTATCCAACTCCTTTTCTGAATTAATCATTTCGTAGTTGGTATTTAATTTTTTTGGTTTTTCTATCTGTTGCCTCGGCTCTTCTTGCAGCCAAGCCTTAAACTCCAGTTCTTCATAAATTGCTGTTAGCCCTTCAATATCTTCTTTACCAACCTTAAGTTCTTCTATTCCGAAGGGCAGTTCAACATCTTTTTTTATCGTTACGAGGTCATGTGCTAAATTTAATGTATCAATCGAGCTTCTGAGGTTTTCTCCCACTTTGCCCCCGAGGTTCTCAGAATTTTTTATAATATTTTTAAGGTTGGTATATTCATCTAACCATTTAACTGCTGTTTTAGGTCCAACCTTTTCAACTCCGGGAACATTGTCCGATTTGTCTCCAATAAGCGCTAAATAATCAGTGATATGTTCTGGAGGCACACCAAACTTCTTTTTTACTCCAGACTCATTGAGAAGTTCTCCGGTCATAGTATTGACCACGCTTACGTTCTCGCAGACCAACTGAGTCATGTCTTTATCTCCTGTGGAGATAACTGTATCTAGTTTTTTCTTTCTCGCTTGTTCGGCCAAAGTTCCTATTACATCATCTGCTTCTACGCCTGAAATCATGATTAACTTTATGCCCATTAGTTCTATGATTTTATGTATAGGCTCAATCTGCGAGACAAGATCTTCAGGCATGGGAGGACGATTTGCTTTGTATTCTGGATATATTTCATGCCTAAAGGTTTTTCCTTTAGCATCAAATACTACAGCCAGGTCACTATCAGGATGATCTATAAGTATTTTTTTAATCATGCTGATTACACCCTTTATGGCACCAGTTGGCTGTTTTTTGCTATTTTCTAGAGGAGGTAAGGCATGATAGGCCCTATACAAGTAGGACGAACCGTCCACTAAAATAATAGGGTCTTCTTTACTCATTAATTAAACCTCTTTTGTAAAGTCTATTCCTTCCTGAACCCTTTTCTCTCCAAGTTTTATCTTCTACTAAGCCAGCATTGGAAATAGAATTCTCAATGGATTTTAAGTTTTCTCTTGAGTTTTTGCCTTCAATTTCAACAAGCAAACTGTCAACTTTCTTAAGTACCTTGGTTGCGCCAGACAATATTTCTGGTTCTTTTCCATCTACATCAAGTTTGATGTGGTTAGGAGAACTAATTCCTTTAATTTGCTCCAAGTCATCTAAAGAAATGGCAATAACGGATTGCTTGCCGCTTACATCAAATGCCCCAAATTGATTGGACGCAGAGTCAATGCTGTTGTGAGACGCCCCAGAACTTGGATCTTTCATGTAGAGCTGTAATAAATTTGTTTCTTCAGAGCCAGCGAAGCACAGGGCATCAATATATTCTTCAAGATCATTTAGTCTAATGTTTGCATTAAGTGTTGAATAGGATTCAGCTGACGGCTCTATAGACAGAACTTTATTTTTATGACCTAAAGCAGCATATAAACTAAACACACCAACGTTTGCACCTATGTCCCATAGGACTTCATTTTCATTTAAATGACCTCTTATCCATTCAAATGTTTCCGGTTCACTTCTAGTGGAATTTAAGTCTTGAGGTACCGCTCCAGGAGAATCAATTCTAAAGAGTAATTGACCTTTATCAGTTTCCATAACGTGATTAGCTTTATAAAAATTAGACAGTCTAGAATGGGTTTTTAGTCGGGTTCTTTCATTCATTCCTAAAGTGAAAAGATTGCCCAATTTATATATTAATTTTGATGCTTTCTTGCTTATTTTTATGCCTCTAACTTTATTCTAACTCAACAAAACTTTTTTAAATAAAGATTAATAAATCTGAACTTTTTGTAAAGGTAAATGTCTTATATATGTAGGGTAAATAATTAAAAAACTCTAGTCCGCAAGAAAGCTTCGAGTAGCCCCAAATGCTCGAAGCTTTTACTCATCTAAGAGACCCATAATTGTCTCTATTAGTTCATTAACTCCTTCTTTGGTTTTAGCAGAAGTTATTAGAACAAAGTATTTTGTCGAAAGCCCTTCAAGTTCGTTAATGGCTAGAAGCTGTTCTTGCGATGCTTTGTTTTTAGATAATTTATCTGATTTATTTAAGAGAACGATTAAAGGTAGATTATTCGCTTCACACCAATTGATTAAGGTAAGGTCGTCTTCCTTGAGAGGGTGCCTGATGTCCATAATTATCACTAAGGCCTTTAAACATTTTCTTTTGTTTAAGTAATTATCGATACTAACACCCCAATCTGCCCTGATTGACTTAGATACTTTCGCATACCCATATCCTGGCAGGTCAATTATTTTAAATTGCTTATTTTTATCGATCTCAAAAACATTAATAGACTGAGTTCTTCCTGGGGTTTTACTCGTCTTAGCCAGCTTCTTATTATTGGTTATCGCATTTAAAACACTTGATTTACCGCAATTAGATCTTCCACAAAAGGCAATCTCTGATCCAGCGTCTTCAGGAAGGCTCTCGAATGAGGGGTAGCTACCAATAAAAGTAGAATTTTCTAAGAAATTACGACTAACCATATGAAAAATATAAATTAAGGAATGGCCTTAAAGGTTAGTATATAATGTCGCCGCGTCACTTCATACAACATGAATTTATAAATGAGATTTAAGTTTTTATTTATTTTTATATCTTTTACCTTACTTATGGGAGCAGGAGATGCGCCCACTATAAACGAAAAAGGAGACCCTGAATCAGGGAAGCAATTGGTTGCTACCTGTGCCGCTTGCCACGGTGCAGATGGAAACAGTTTAGCTGGTATCTGGCCTTCTTTAGCGGGTCAAAACTATAAATATCTTCTAAAGCAGTTAAGGCTTGTAAAGTCGGGCGAGAGGGAAATAGTTGAAATGATTGGGCAGTTGGACAATCTTAGTGACCAAGATTTAAAAGATATATCCTCCTTTTATTCAAGTCAAAATAACAGGATAGGTCAGGTAGAAAAAGATAAACTTGAATTAGGTAGAAAGCTTTATTACTCCGGTAATCTAGATAAAGGAGTACCTGCTTGCACTGCTTGCCATTCGCCAAGAGGCCTAGGCAATGCACCTGCGGCTTATCCTTTGTTGAGTGGCCAACAACCCGATTATGTAGCAAAAGCTTTAAGAGATTATAGATCGGGCGAAAGACAAAATGAGGATCCTTCAAAAATTATGGTAGCCATAGCTTATAAGCTTGATGACAACGAAATAGAAGCCTTATCAAGCTTTGTTCATGGACTACACTAAACCGTTATGCTTTCTAGAACTTTAGCAACAACATTAATAACGCTTATTCTTTTTTCTTGCTCAAGTGAGGACAGCTCAGTAACTGAGGCAGTAAAATCTAATGAAAAATATAGGCAAGGGGTTCATTACGAAGTTATTGATAACCCTACCACTGTAAGAGACCCTTCGAAAGTTGAAGTAATTGAGGTCTTCTGGTTTGGGTGCAATCATTGCTATGCCCTAGAGCCCTATCTAGCGAGATGGAAAAAGGATATGCCTGGAGGGGTAAATTTTTCTAAATCACCAGCTACTTGGAATGAGGTTTTAAAAACTCATGCCAGGATTTACTACACCGCCAAGGCGCTTGGTATAGAGCAACAATTTATACCTGCTGCTTTTAATACAATACAGAATGAAAGAAGGATGCTAACTGGCAATACCGAACTAGAATATTTCTTTAAAGGATTTGGCGTTGATAGAGAAAAGTATAAATCTGTCACTAAGTCTTTCGGAGTAACTAATGCCGTGGATCAAGCCGATAAAAGGATGAAACAATGGGAGATAACTGGGGTTCCAGTTCTTATTGTTAATGGAAAATATCGAGTCGGTGCTTCCAGGGATGTTAGGACAGATCAATTGTTTGATGTAGTAAATTTTCTAATAGAAAAAGAGAAGAAATATACTGCAGCTAATTAGTTTTGAATAAATTTCCTGTTTGTCCGATATTTATACCAGCCAACAGGCTGGAATGGATTGATAAAACTTTTGATAAAGGAGCGGATGCCGTAATTATAGATCTAGAAGATTCTGTGCCAATTGATCAAAAGGTTGAAACTAGAACCAATCTACTTTCCTACATAGAAACAAAAGATTTTGATAAAACTATTTTAATAAGAGTTAACCCTCTTGATACAAAATTTGGTGAAGATGATATTAGTTTGCTCTCAGATGTCTCTTCAAAGATTGATGCCTTTATTCTGCCTAAAATAGAAGAAGCGGATTTACTAAATGATCTTCCTAAAAATTTAGTTGTTTTAGTTGAAACTCCTAAAGCGGTGAAAAATTTAGGTCAATTAGCCTGTCATGAAAATGTTATCGGTATTGCTTTGGGCGGAGCTGATCTTAGCGCAACTCTTGGAGCTGATATGAGTTGGGACTCTTTATTATTTACCCGGTCAGCAATAATAATAGAGGCAGCCATTAACGGTTTGTTCACAATAGATAGTCCGTTTATGAATATAGAAGATATATCTTCTTTAAAAAGAGAAGCGGGTCTGTCTAGCGGCCTGGGTTTTGATGGTAAGGCCGCCATCCATCCAGATCAGATAGAGTCCATAACCAAATCTTTTTTACCTGACGCGAAGGACATTGAAGAGGCCAAAGAAATTTTAAAAGCATTTAATTCAAGTAAAGAAGCTGTAATAGCCCATAAGGGAAAGATGATAGATATGCCAATAGTTCTTTCCATGGAAAAGAGGTTAAAGCTTGTGGGAATAGACCCTAAAAATATAGACTGACGTTTAGGAGAAGAAAATGGTAAAGAAAGTAAAAGAAATTGCACCAGGCAGGTATAGAGAAAGCTTTGGACGATACTATGAAGAGTTTGTCGTGGGAGATGTTTATGAACATAGACCTGGACGAACAATAACTCAAACGGACAACATTTGGTTTACTTTATTAACTATGAATCAGCACCCCCTTCACATTGATGAAGAGTATGGGAAAGGAACAGAATTTGGAAAAACCTTAGTGGTTAGTCCTTTTACAATAGCTCTGATGGTCGGCATGAGTGTTAGTGATGTAAGTCAAAAGACAGTGGCTAATCTTGGATGGACAGACATTAAAATGACTCATCCGTTATATGTAGGTGATACCTTGTATGCTGAGTCTGAAGTTGTAGAAAAACGAGAGTCAAAATCTAGGCCCGACGAAGGTATAGTAACTGTAAAAACAATTGGAAAAAACCAAGACGGTGTCGAAGTGGCTTCATTTTTGAGGTCTGCATTAATACCAAAAGAAGGCAAAGCAGTAGAAGATAAAATAGATTATTAATTTTCAATTTGCGATAACTCTTTTTTTTGATATAACTGTAATCCTGTAAAGTCTATAGGGGGAGTAGATAATTATGAGTCGAAATTTATTTGATGCGAGTAAAGTGGATGAAACCGCATGGCATCTTCAGGGAAATTGGGCACCAGTAAAGGAAGAACTAACGGTTTCTGATTTAGAAGTTAAGGGAGAAGTCCCAAAAGAAATCAACGGTCTTTATGTTAGGAATGGAATGAATCCTAGATCTGGATTCAGTGACCATTGGTTTTTTGGTAACGGAATGCTTCATGGATTTAATTTTGAGAATGGGAAAGTCAGTTATAAGAATAGATATGTAAGAACGCCTTACTACGAAAAAGATCTCGATATTATTAGTTCATTTGGAGATTTAAGTGCATCTCCAGCGAATACACACATAATTAAGCACGCTGATAGATTTTTGGCGCTGGAAGAAGCCCACCTTCCTTGGGAGGTAGATGAAAAGCTAGATACAAAAGGAGCTTATGACTTTTCGGGCAAGCTAAAAGGAGCTATGACCGCTCATCCAAGAATCTGCCCAAAGACAGGAGAGCTCTTGTTTTTCTCATATTCCATGATGTCAGAGCCATATCTAACTTACTACAGAACAAATCCTTTAGGCGAGTTAGTTCAAATAGAGCCCATTGAATTACCAAGAGCCGTCATGATGCATGACTGGAACATCACTGAAAATCACGTTGTATTTATGGACCTTCCTATTATTTCTGATATGAATCTAGCAGTTGAAACCGGCTCACCTTTTGGCTTTAAACCAGAATTCGGAGCAAGGTTGGGTGTAATGCCAAGAGAAGGTTCAAACTCAGATGTAAGATGGTTTGATATTGACCCTTGTTATGTTTTTCATCCTCTTAATTCCTACGAAGAGGGAAATAAAATTATTTTACATGTCTGTAGACAGCAAGAAGCAATGGTTGGAGGCTTTCAAGATATATATGGAGGTGAGACAACCGTAGCAAGACTTTGGAAGTGGACAATAGACCTAGAGCTAGGTTCTGTGAAAGAAGAACAAATAGATGATGCTCCTTGTGACTTTCCAAGAATTGATGATCGAAGAATAGGTCTTAAGAACGACTATGGTTACTTTACGACCTTAGAAACTGAGGTAGACACGTTAACAATAGGAAGACATTTGCTTAAATATGATTTAGTTAACAACAAAAGGTTAACTCACGACTTAGGCGAAAACGTCACAGGAGGCGAAGCCTTGTTTGTTCCGAGAAGTTCAGATTCTGCAGAAGATGATGGGTGGGCAATTAGCTTGGCCTATGAAGCAGAAACTGATAGATCCAAGCTATTAATTATTGATTCACAAGATTTTGAGGCTGCTCCAATAGCTGAAATATACACTCCTCAAAGAGTACCAAACGGAGCTCATGGGAGCTGGATAAGCAACGATTAAAAAGGAAAGTTTATATGGAAATACAATACGCTTCAGTTTGGGAAAAAAACTCCGATGCCATACCAGATCAGATAGCTCTTATCTGTGATGACAATGAGGTCAGTTGGAAGGATTTTGATGATAGAGCTGCAAAGTTAGCAACTTTATTGGATGAGAATGGCCTTGGTGATGATTCGAAGGTAGGTCTTTATTTGCACAACTCCAACGAATATTTAGAAGCTCAGTATGCTGTCTTCAAAATCAAAGGCGTCCCCATTAATGTAAATTATCGTTATAAGGAAGAAGAGTTAGTTTATTTGTTAGACAATTCAGATTCCGAAGCCTTGTTTTATCAGGGCTGTTATGCGGACCAAGTAAGTGCAATCAAAGACAAGCTTTCTAAGGTAAAAGTGTTTATTCAAGTTGATGACGGCACTTCCGATACTCTAGATTTCTCTGTTGATTATGAAACAAGCATTCAAAGTAATTCTCCCATGGAGAGAATAGAAAGATCTGGCGAAAATATTTATATGCTTTACACGGGAGGCACAACTGGTATGCCTAAAGGTGTAATGTATCAGCATGAAGGACACCTCAGTGCAATGCTAAATACTGCTGGCGCTTGGGGTCTTATTCCTATCCAAGAAAAGGTTGATATAGAAGCCCTGTCCAAGGTAATCAAAGAAAATGGAGAATCTAATAATCTACCTGTAAGCATTCCTGCTTGTCCATTAATGCACGGAACAGGTATGTGGCTTGGGGCAATGATACCTCTGCTTGCTGGCGGATGCGTGGTTACCATTCCGCAATTGGGGTTTGATCCTGACTTACTATTCAGAGAAACAGAAAGGAGAAAGGCTAATAATCTTGTAATAGTCGGAGATGCCTTTGCTAAGCCTATGTTGGATGCTTTAGACAAAGCAAAAAATGAAGGTAAGCCGTATAACCTAGAATCTGTAAATAACATTATCTCTAGCGGTGTGATGTGGAGTTCAGAAGTTAAAGATGGATTGCTTAAGCACAACGATATGATCTTAGTAGATGCCATGGGTTCTACTGAGGGAGGCATGGGGTCTTCAGTGGCTTCTAGAGATGCACCGGCTCCAACTGCTAAGTTTGTCTTAAATCCTGGAGTAATAGTCATTACTGATGAAGGAGAACATGTTGAGCCAGGATCAGGAAAAATGGGGAAAATAGGAACGAGTGGTTTAGTTCCCTTAGGTTATTTTAAAGATGAAAAGAAATCCGCAGAAACTTTTAAAGAATTTGAAGGGATTAGATATAGTTTTCCAGGAGATTACGCAACGGTAGAAGCAGACGGGACTATTACTCTTCTTGGAAGAGGAAGTAATTGCATAAACACTGCTGGAGAAAAAGTTTATCCTGAAGAAGTGGAAGAAGCTGTAAAAAGGCATCCAAATATTTTTGATTGTTTAGTTGTGGGTCTTAAAGATGACAGGTTTGGTCAAAGGGTAGTTGCATTGGCTTCATTTCAAGATGAAAATCAGGTAGAAGAACAAGATTTAATTGCCTTCACCAGGGAGCACTTGGCTGGCTATAAGCTACCAAAGCAAGTTTTATTTGTTCCTGAGGTAATGAGAGCTCCTAACGGAAAAGCAAATTATAAGTGGGCTAAAGAAACTGCTGAAAAGGAATTAGGTTAAAGAGGTAAAAATCATGGATGTAAGTGAAGCTGTAGATTCCAGGAAATCAATTAGAGCATTTTTGGAAACACCTGTAGATGATTTATTAATTAAAGAACTATTAGAAAAATCTTCACGCGCAGCTTCTGGAGGAAATTTACAGCCTTGGAAAATATATGTAATTAATGGCGAAACAATGAACAGTTTCCATAAATTTCAGTCAGAATGGACAGAGCCTGAAACACCTGCATACGCGATCTATCCAGAAAACCTCAAAGAACCTTATAAGACTTCTAGGTATGAGGTTGCTGATGATATGTATTCTTTGCTTGGAATCGCACGGGAAGACAAAGAAGAAAGGTTTAAACAAGTATTGAAGAACTATGAGTTTTTTGGAGCGCCATCAGCTTTCTTTTGTTTCGTAGACAGACAAATGGGCAGACCTCAATGGTCTGATTTAGGAATGTTTCTTCAAACGTTTATGTTACTAGCTAGAGAAGTTGGTCTAGATACATGCCCTCAAGAAGCATGGGCAATGAAGCAAGAAAGTGTAACTGCCTTCGTAGAAGCTCCAGAAGAGTTAATGCTTTTTTGTGGCATGGCCATAGGTTATCAAGATGTATCTGAGAAGGTTAACGAGCTAAGAACTACTAGACGACCAATTGAAGACTGGGCAACCTTTATTCAAAAATAAGAAAATTAAATAACTATTTCAATAAGGCTTGGGCCTTCAGAGCTTATTCCATCTGAAAAGGCTTTGTGGAACTCTTCGACAGTTAGTGTTTGTTTAGCCGGCACACCTAAAGACTCTGCCAGAGAAACCCAATTTATTTCTGGATTGTCTAAAGAAAACATAGAAGTGGCTCTATCTCCTGTTCCTAGGGCCCCAACTCTATCTAGTTCAACTTTTAAAATAGCGTAAGCTCTATTAGAAAAAATAATGTTAGTTACATTCAGGCTCTCTCTGGCCTGTGTCCATAAAGATTGTATTGTGTACATAGCTCCTCCATCGCCATGCAAACAAATTACTGGCCTATCGGGTGAAGCAATTGCAGCCCCAGTTGCCAGAGGCAGTCCTTGACCAATAGAGCCTCCTGTTAAAGCTAGCCAATCTAAAGGTTTTGCATTCCATGCATGTGGTGTAACAAAAAAACCAGAGGTTGCAGCCTCATCTGAAACAATAGCTTCTTCAGGCAGTAGTCCAGTGAAAAGGGCACCAAGATTTTCAGGATTCAGTTCGCCTGACGTGGGCATATCTATCTTGCCGTCAGGAATTAAATGCTTATCAATTTTTAACCCTTTGAACATTTCGTTTAGAGCGTTTAAAGCATATTTCCCATCTTGAAAAGCAGAAGCCACTTCAATAAGCTCTGCATTTTCAGGCGATAAGAAGCTCTTTTTTCCAGGGTAAGCGAAAAAAGAAACAGGTGGTCTTGTTCCAATAAACACTATAGATTCAACTCCGCTTAAAAATTCTTCAGCAAGTTCAGCAAAATAAGGAATCGGCTCTACTTTAGTAATCCCAACCCCTCTACGATGTCTTTTGACAAAAGTGTCTGTTGCTAGTCTGCATCCACAAGCAGAAGCAATTTTTCCAGCCAATGTAACTGATTCTTCATCTAAAAAATTGCCTCCTATATAAAGCATAGAATTTTTACCGGATGAAAGAGATTTAAATGCCTGATCAATCAATTGGTCATCTACTTTTAAAGGTCCTTCTATTTCTAGTTTAGGGCCTATATTTTCTGTCTCTCCCCAAGCACAATCAGCAGGAACAAGCATGGTAGCAATTTGGCCAGGGAACTTATGTGCAGCTTGCCATGCTTCTGATCCTAGTTGGCTTAGGTCGTCCGGTGAAGAACTTCTTCCTACCCAGTCAGAACTAGCTTTGGCTAAACCATCTAAATCAGAAGTTAAAGGAGCATCATATTGGAGATGGTAAGTAGCATGGTCACCTACAATATTTATCATGGGTGTCCTGGCTTTCTTTGCGTTATGTGTATTAGCAAATCCATTACCGAAACCTGGACCCAGATGGAGCAAATTAGCAGCCGCTTTGCCAGACATTCTCGCGTAGCCGTCAGCAGCTCCTGTGACAACACCTTCAAATAAACCTAGCACAGGCCTTACTTCGGGATGGTGATCTATAGCTGCAACCAGATGCATTTCTGAGGTTCCAGGATTAGCAAAAACAACTTCCAAACCATTGGCTATCAAAGTTTTTAGTAGAGCATCAGCAGAATTCATAAACTTATTATAAACCTATGATTTTGAGCCTACTTTCAGGGTGTCTTAAGACTCCTTCGTTAGCTCTGCTCCTGTTAATTTTCAACAAAGAAATTAACTGTCTAATGTCGAAGCACCTGACCTGCGCGAGCACCAGTAGCTTCTCCATCAAGGACATTGACTTGACCGTTGACGATCGTTGCTTTGAAGCCACGTGACTTCTGGATGTATCGCGGTGCGTCACCAGGAAAGTCATTTACTAATACAGGTTGTAACTCAGTTACCTCTTCCGGGCTAAACACATTAATGTCTGCCTTCATTCCTGCTTTTAGAATGCCTCGGTCGTTGAGACCTATCACTGCTGCTGGATCGGCTGTCATTCGCTTTATAGCCTGAGGAAGGGTAAATACCCCAGTCTCACGCACATAATGAGAGAGTATGAAACTAGCCCAACCTCCATCCATAATTTGAGAAACATGCGCACCAACATCACCAAGCCCAGGAATTAGATGTTCGCTTGCGAAGAGATCGCCTTGCTCTTTCAGATTACCTCCAAACATGCGCCAATTGAACAGACCACGGCCTTGACTATCTCTTGATAAACGTAAAAAAGTTTCAGACCAGTGTTCAGAAGCTGATTTTGATAACTCGATCAGATTTTGCGCAGAGTTGTGGTCGGGTATCTCGTCGAGGCCCAGAAAGTAGACTTTTTGTAGAGGGATATGACAAGATTTCGGTTCGCGCGCTTCTGCCACTAGAGCCTTACAAAAAGTTTCATTATTGATGGCTTCCAATCTAGCGTTAAAATCTTTTTCTCGTAATTCATCCCACGTTGGACCTTGTATAGGAATGCCCGATTGGAGGCCAAACATGAAGCCAGATCCACGTGTATGACTGATGGCAGTGATATTACGTCCCTCCAAATTCATTTCGTTAAGATGTTTAGCAGCAACAGCTCCAGACCCTTCTTCACCTGAACAACCATAACTAAACAAGACCCTACTTCCTTCTGTTTCTGCAACCGACTTCATCACTTCAAAATCCGCACCAACGAGTTGCATTAAACCATCCCGAGGTCCGACAACCTTTGCAATCTCTACAAGTTCAGAACACTCAGCAAAGGTTCCTGGAATTGGACGACCATCTGGAGCCTTATGTGGTTCGTAACGATTTGTAGAGAATCCAACTGCACCGTCTTTCATTGCTTTTTCTACAATTTCCACCATCTGCTGTTTTTCAGCCTCTGTTGCTTGGTCATCAAAAGATCGATCACCCATAACATAATAGCGAACAGCGGAATGACCCACGAGACCAGCAACATTTAGCGAGGGTTTAAGTTCTTCCAACATATCGAGGTACTGACCATAGTGCTCCCAATTCCAAGGTAGTCCGGAGAGAATAGCTTGCTTAGGAATGTCCTCTACTGTTTCCATCATGCCAGCGAGAATTTCAACATCATCAGGCTTACAAGGAGCAAAAGTGAGGCCGCAGTTCCCAATCAAAGCTGTGGTGACACCATGCCAGCAAATAGGAGTCATTTCAGGGTCCCAGCCAATTTGAGCATCTAGATGAGTATGAATATCTACAAAACCAGGGGTGACAGTCCTTCCTTCAGCATCAATTATTTCTTTTGCGTTCGATTCAATTGAACCTATTTCTTTAATTTCTCCATCATGAACAGCAACGTCACCTACGAAAGAGTCATTACCTGTTCCATCTACTATCGTTCCGTTCTTAATTAAAAGATCATATTCCATAATTTTCCCCTCTTTAACCAAAGTATACCTCAAGATTTATGGGCTAGACAGGATTTGAACCTGTGACCTTCTGCTCCGGAGGCAGACGCTCTATCCTGACTGAGCTACTAGCCCATTAGGGATTATATGCCTCTTATTTCTATTTTATTAATACATTAGCCCTGATATGATCCACTTTCTTTAAAAGTTAAGCGGGGCATTTATGGCAGGCAACTCTTGGAAATCGATAAATTGGAAAGACCCTTTCTTATTGGAACAACAACTAACAGACGATCAACGTTTAGTTAGAGACACCGCACATCAATTTGGTCAAGAAAAGCTTTTGCCTGGAGTCCGGGAGGCCTTTAGAAAAGAGGAAACTGACTCAAATATCTTTAAAGAAATGGGCTCTTTGGGTCTTTTAGGTTCAACTATTCAAGGATACGATTGTCCTGGCGTTGATTACATGAGTTACGGCCTTATCGCCAGAGAGATAGAGAGGGTTGATTCAGGATACCGTTCTATGATGAGCGTTCAATCTTCATTAGTTATGTATCCAATTTACGCTTTTGGTTCCGATGAGCAGAAAGAAAAATATTTACCCGCCCTTGCTACGGGTGAGTCCATAGGTTGTTTTGGTTTAACAGAACCTGACTATGGCTCTGATGCAGGTGGCCTTATTACAAGAGCCAAGAGCGTTAAAGGTGGTTATTCTATTTCTGGAGCAAAAATGTGGATATCAAATAGCCCGATCGCAGATGTGTTTATAATTTGGGCGAAAAATGATGAGGGCAAGATAAAAGGGTTTATTCTAGAAAAAGGAATGGAGGGATTAAGCGCTCCTAAGATTGAAGGTAAGTTAGCTTTAAGAGCATCAATAACTGGTCAAATAGTAATGGAAGACGTTTTTGTAGGTGAAGATCAGATGCTACCAAACGTTGAGGGCTTAAAAGGACCTTTTAGTTGTTTAAACAATGCTAGATACGGCATTGCTTGGGGGGCTTTAGGTGCGGCAGAGACTTGTTGGCACACAGCAAGGGATTACGTAATGGATAGAAGACAATTTGATAAACCTTTAGGTGCGAACCAACTTATTCAGCTTAAATTGGCAGACATGCAAACTGATATAAGTATAGGTCTTCAAGGTTGTTACAGAGCGGGGCAATTGATGGATGACAATAATATTTCCCCAGAATTAATCTCTTTGATTAAAAGGAACTCTACAGGGAAAGCATTAGACATAGCTAGACAAGCAAGAGACATGTTAGGAGGAAATGGAATTTCTGATGAATATCCAATTATGCGTCATATGGTAAATTTAGAGGTGGTAAATACTTACGAAGGCACCAACGACATCCATGCTCTAATTCTAGGAAGAACACAAACAGATATACCGGCTTTTTAAATTTAGTTTAATTCGCACAAGACTAAGGAAATTACTTGTTTTATAATGCGCGTGGCCTGACCTACTAATATTAAATATATGAAATATCAAAGGTTATTCTTAATAATATTAACAACTTTTATCCTTAGTTTAGGTGCGTCTGAAGCTAAGAAAGCTATTGAAAAAAGAATAGCTCCTGTTGGATCAGTTTGCGTAGAGGGAGAAGAATGCGCTAAAGCAGTTGTAACAACAGTAGCATCTTCAGCTTCAGGAATAAGGTCTGGAGAAGAGGTTTATAATAATGCCTGTGCCACTTGTCATAGTATAGGATTAGCTGGTGCACCTAAGTTTGCAGATTTAGCTTCCTGGGGAAGCAGGCCTGATGAAGGAATTGAGCATTTAACCGAACAAGTTAAGAACGGGCTGAATGGCATGCCTCCTATGGGTATGTGTATGGATTGTGCAGATGAAGAATTAACTGCTGCTGTTCAGTATATGTTGGATAGCCTCTAGAAATTTTTTTCTAATACCGACTCAAACTCATTCCATTTTGAAAATTCCACTACGGAGATTTCTTTTATTGGCCACTCACCTCCAGATTCATTAAACCAAATAGGATTAATTCCACAATCAAAGCTTCCTTGTACATCGTTAATAGGATGATCTCCTACATGACAAATTTCATTGGCTTTTAAGCCTGTTTTATCGATAACAGCTTCAAACATTATAGGATCTGGCTTATGCGCGTTTAAGTCTGCAGCAGAAAAACAATAATCAAATAAATAATCTATCCCTATAATTTTTAGGTCTGCGTTTCCATTTGTTACGACGCCAAGCGAATATTTTTCTTTAAGCAATTTAAGTGTATCAATAACACCATCGTAAAAAGTTACAGTATTTCTTCCTTTAAAATATATATCAAAAGCCTCTTTGGCCATTTCCTCTGATTCTTCTTTTTTATAACCTGCCCTAATATTTAGTTCGTAGAACATTAACCTTCTTAATTCCGATATCTGATTCATTAGGTTAGGGTTATTTTTTATCAATTCATCCCTTATTTCTATTACATCTTTAGTGCCTAAGAGTGTGGCAGTTCCAGGATAGTTTTCTTTAATCCATTCATTTGTAACTTCTTCAGCCTTCATGATGTTCGGCATTAAGGGCCAAAGAGTGTCATCAAGATCAAAAGAGATTGATTTAATCATTAGCTTTCCCCTTTTTAGCTCTTGGGTGAGATTGATCATAAACTTTAGATAAATGCTGAAAGTCCAATTTAGTATAAATTTGAGTTGTGCCTATATCGGAATGACCTAGCATTTCCTGGATCGCTCTTAAGTCCCCACTTGACTCTAATACGTGACTAGCGAAAGAATGTCTAAGCATGTGAGGGTTAATTCCAGGCAAGCCTCTCATTACGCACAATTTCTCTAACCTAAGTTGAACCGATCTTGGTGAAATTCTATGACCTTTGTTGTTTAAGAATAGGGCCTCAGTTTCAGTTTGTTTAGTTTCTAAAAGCTCTTTTCTATACAACAACCAATCTCTAATAGATTGAATGGCTTTTTTTCCAACAGGTACGTCTCTTGTTTTTTTTCCTTTTCCTACAACTCTGCAGATACGCTCCTTAATGTCCAAACTATTTAAATCTAGATCGCAAAGTTCTGATAACCTTAGTCCGGATGAATACAATAATTCCGCCATGGCCTTATCCCTTACTTCGAACATTCCTTCTGGTTTAAAATCCAACAACCTTTGTACCAAGTCAGCATCCATAGCTTTGGGTAAGAGGTTGGGCGATTTAGGTGAGCTAATATTTTCTGCAGGACTTTTATCAATGATTCTTTCTTGCAGAAGGTAGTTAAAGAAACTCCTGTAAGATGAAAGTATTCTCTGGATGCTTCTAGGGCTTAATCCCCTTCTTCTTTCTTTATTTGCGTACGAACGAATATCACTCTCTTTAACATCTTTCCATGAATCGATATTTGATCCCGATAAAAATTCTGATAATTTATATAAATCTCTTTTATAACTATTGGATGTGTTATTTGAAAGTTGTTTTACTGTCTCTAGATAAGCTAAGAAATCATTTATCTTTTCTTTTAGCATTTAGTAATTATTTCTTTCTATTAGATTGGCTAGAACTTGTGCTACGAATTCAAGAAACATGGAATCGTAGTCATCGGAGTATACACCTTCCTTTTTTGAACCAAGAGCTAGCAAGCCAGGGCAATCTGGACTCTTTATAGGAACTAAAATGCATTCCACAATTCCAGATTTCTTTTTAAAAATATAATCAGCTTCTTTTTTATTGATAGGACCACAATATATATCCACGGCATTATATTTTTTACCAAAAACGCCGTGAGCCTCTTTGGGGTCTACAATTCTCCCTTTTGGAAGGTTTGAGTTTTCTCTAAAAAATAATAATTTACATTTATCGGCTTGGAATTTACCTTCAAAACGCCTTTCCGTAAGTGAAATAATATCTATAGAATTTTTGCATAAGATCAGGTCTAAAATTAAATCTTTAGTTCTTAAAAAGATACTTTCGTTATTTTTAGCAATTTCTATTAGCCCAAGAAGATTATTTGATGTGGAGTTATAGTTTTCTCTAAGTAATTCAACCTGCTTTTGTATTAATGAGACCGCACCACCCGTTTCATGCACAATCTCTAACGCATTCAAGATATGTGAATTTTTAGATAGGAAATCTGGGTTGAGCAAGAGAAATTGTTCTACCTCTTTCTCGTTTAAAGCTTTCTTGGTCATTGAATCGTCACGTTTATTTCTTTAATAAACTCTGCTTTGCCTCTAGCTGTTATTTGTTTACCCTCTGTATTGTAATCTATAAATATACTTCCTTTCTTAAAGTTGACTTTAACAGGCGCTTCAACAACATTATCTTGTAATGCAATTACAGCAGCTGCACAGGCACCACTTCCACAAGCTAAGGTTATTCCAGCTCCTCTTTCAAACACACTAAGGTCCATTTCATTGTTAGAAATAATTTTTCCAACGCCTAAATTAATACCTTCTGGAAACCAATCACTATCTTGTAATGCTTGGCCTATTTCCTCTAAAGGGATTCCTTTATTTAGCTCCTTGAAAATAACCGCATGCGGGTTTCCTAAATCAATCACACCAAGTTCAATTTCTTGATCGTTAAATGTTATCACATGCTTGTGGTTAGAATTTTCAGGAGGCAAATTATCTTTAATTTCTAGGTTTTCTGGATTTGTGAATTTCACGGAATACTCTCCATTGTGATGACCCTTTAAATGCCATAAACCTCCCAAAGTACTTACTAATAACTCTCTGTTAGCAATTAGCCCCTCATCTTGTACAAATTTAGTAAGGCACCTGGCACCATTTATGCAGTTCTTAGCTATAGAGCCATCTTTATTGTAGATTTCTACAGCTAGATCTACATCAGGACTTTCGGGAGGAAGAATGCTAATCAGTTGATCAAATTCCACACCTTCTATTTTAGAAATTTTTACAATCTCTTTAGAAGAAAGGTTTAAATCTTCTCTTAGCAGATCAACTAAGGCAATAATATTCCCTAAACCAGAATAAATATAAAGCTTTAGCTCCATGGTTTATAAATTTTTCTCAAGAGCAATTGACTCCTCAAAACTCTGTCTTTTTTTGATTATTTTAGCTGAAGAGCCATCAACGATTATTTCTGGCACTGAAAGTCTTGAATTATAATTAGAGCTCATTACAGAACCATAGGCTCCAGTATCCATAAACGCAATTAAGTCACCTTGAGAAATATTCAATTCTCTTTCTTTGGCTAACACATCAGCACTTTCACATACAGGGCCAACTATCTCATACAGTCTTCCATCAGAATCGCTTTTTCTTATTTCTTTTACTTCATGCCAAGAATCGTAAAGAGCTGGCCTCATTAAATCATTCATGCCTGCATTTATGATGGCAAAGTTTTTATAATCGGTTAATTTCATATATTCAACCTTTGCTATTAAAGCTCCAGCAGCACCAGTTATCGATCTTCCGGGTTCTAAGATCAAATGAAGATTTAATGATTCTATTTCTTTAGAAATTTCTGAAATTAAAGATTTAGGGTCACCAGGAATTTCATCTTTATAAGTAATACCTAAACCACCTCCGACATCTAAGAAATTTATATCATGCCCGTCATTTAAGAGTAATTTATGAGCAGTTAATAAATGTTCCAGGCTTTTCATAATTAAACTGTTATCAGAAATTTGCGATCCAATGTGGCTAGCTAAACCAGTAATTTTAATAAACTCCCTGTTCTTAGCTTTTAGAGATATGTTTTTTAAAGTTTCAGTGTCCACACCGAACTTTGAAGTCTTAAGCCCAGTTTCAATGTACTTATGAGAGCCTGTTGGGATGTCTGGATTAATCCTAATTGAACACTTAGTTTCTTTATTTAATGTTTCAGATATAGATATTATTCGGTCAAATTCATCTTCCGACTCTATGTTTATAGAAAGAATCTCTTCATTTATTGCAAGTTCAAGCTCTTCTGAAGACTTGGCCACACCAGAAAAAACTACTCTTTTTGGATCTGCTCCAGCTTCAATACAACGTTTTAATTCATTTCCAGAAACTACATCAAATCCAGAACCTAACTGAGCAAGCCTTTTAAGTATATGAATATTCGAGTTTGCTTTAACTGCATAACAAATCAGATCACCTTCTCTTAAGGCGTCAGCATACTTATTAAAATTCTTCTGAATTCTAGAACCGGAATAAATGTAAGCCGGAGTGCCATATGTATCCGCAATTTCTGCAATAGGCAAATCGTCTACGTATAATTGCCCTTCCTTTTCGTTAAATCCTTCCATAGATATTTAGACTAATTTCCGCTTCACTAGGAAGGCTTAGAGGAACCTTATTACCACATGAAGCGGTAAGAACTGTTAATAAAATTAATGTTAAGGTTATTAATAGAGGTCTCATAATCTTACCTATTTGCTATAACTTTTTTTGCAGTATTTATTTCCTTTTTTACCCGCGAAGGAGCTGTACCGCCTACCAGTGTTCTAGAATTAATTGATTTTACGGGGTCTAAATAATAATTTACGTCTTCAGAGATTAATTTAGAAAACTTTCTTAATTCTGAGATTTCTAGTTCAAAAATTTGGACGCCTTTAGACTCAGCGAAAGCTACTATTTTCCCAACTGTTTCATGGGCTTTCCTGAAAGGCATAGATTTGTCCACAAGGTAGTCTGCTAAATCTGTTGCTGTTATTTGTCCGAGCTTACAATCTGCTTCAAGCTTTTTTATATTTACTTTCATATCTTTAATAAGCAGAGCAAGTAGAGCTAAACTATCATTCGTATAATCTACACTCCCAAAAATGAATTCTTTGTCTTGTTGTAAATCTCTGTTGTATGAGAGTGGTAAATTCTTCATTAAAGATAGTAATCCCATTAAGTTTGCTACTGTCTTTGAAGAGCCTCCTCTTATTAACTCTGCAACATCTGGATTCCTTTTTTGAGGCATGATTGAAGACCCAGTGCAAACCTCATCAGATAAATGAACGTATTCAAATTGTGAGGAAGACCATAAAACAATTTCTTCACAAATTCTTGATAAATGTATACCAAGAATAGAAAGTGATGAAGCAATCTCTATGACAAAGTCTCTATCGCTTACAGCATCAATGGAGTTCCTAGATAAACTCTGAAAACCAAGTTTCTTCGCTAAGAAACTTCTATTAATTTTGTATCTAGACCCTGCTAAAGCAGCTGAGCCCAAGGGAAGTACACTCATCCTATTTTTTGCATCGATGAGTCTCATGTAGTCTCTTTCTAACATTTCGTACCAAGCCATCAAGTGATGCCCAAATGTGACGGGTTGAGCTATTTGTAAATGAGTGAAGCCTGGCATAATTGAAGCAATATGCTTCTCTGCCTGCTTAATAATGTTTTTTTGTAAATAAGTTATATTTTTTAAAGATTCATCAATCTTTATGTTTAGATACATTCTTAGATCAGTTGAAACTTGATCATTCCTAGATCTGCCTGTATGTAGCTTTTTAGCAGCATTTCCAGCTTTTTTAGCTAAAGCTGATTCAATATTCATGTGGACATCTTCTAGGCCTTCTTCCCATTCAAACTTATCGCTTTTTATTTCCGAAAGAATCTTAACTAGGCCTTTTTTAATTTTTTGGAACTCCTTTGGACTAATAACCTTGGCTTGTTTCAGAGCTTCCGCGTATGCAATCGAGCCCTTTATATCTACTTCATAAAGTGCTTTATCTATATCTATGGATGAAGTGTAGGATTTGGTGAGGCTATCATTCCCTTCTTCAAATCTTCCTCCCCATAAAGGGTTTACTGTATCTTTATTCTTGGCCATAAGTAGGTTTCTTAAAACTAGGATTTGGAGGGCTTCCTCCTTACCCATCCCTCAATATTTATAGATATCAGACTTAAACGGTCCTTCTTCAGGGACATTTATGTAATCAGCCTGTTCTGAAGACAGCTTAGTCATTACTCCTCCAAAACCTTCTACCATATAAGAAGCAACTTCTTCGTCTAACTTCTTAGGAAGTACTTCAACTTTAATAAGCTCTTTTTTTGTATCTTCATCATTTACTTGGGCAAATTTCTTTTCATAGAGATACATCTGGGCTAAAACTTGATTTGCAAAAGACCCATCCATTATTCTTGAAGGATGCCCAGTAGCGTTTCCTAGATTTACCAACCTTCCTTCTGAAAGAAGGATCAAATAGTCTTCACTATCTAGATTAGGAGATTCGTTAGCTTTAGTATCTCTGAAGATTTTATGAACTTGAGGTTTAACTTCTTCCCAAGCCCAATTATCTCTCATAAATTGGGTATCTATCTCCGTATCAAAATGTCCGATGTTGCAAACTACAGCCCCTTTTTTTAAAGCTTTTAACATATGCTTATCACAAACTTTATAATTTCCAGTAGTGGTAACAATTAAATCTGTATCTTCTAATAAATCTTTGTTTATAGATTTCTCGTCATTGTTGTTTACGCCATCTATATAAGGTGAAACAACTTCATACCCATCCATGCAAGCCTGCATTGCACATATGGGGTCAATTTCAGTAACACGAACAACCATACCTTCTTGCTTTAAGCTTTGTGCTGATCCTTTTCCGACATCCCCGTACCCAATGACTAAAGCCTTTCTTCCTGCTAAGAACATGTCTGTTCCTCTTTTAATCCCATCATTAAGGCTATGCCTAGTTCCGTACTTATTGTCGTTTTTAGATTTTGTAACTGAGTCATTAACATTTATCGCAGGCACTTTTAACTCACCCTTTTCAATCATTTCATTAAGGCGAACCACGCCAGTAGTAGTTTCTTCTGTTATGCCATGAATGTGTTCTAGTATCTCAGGATACTTTTCATGAGCCATTGCCGTTAGGTCTCCTCCGTCATCGAGGATCATATTTGCATCCCAGGGCTTTCCTTCAAACAATATTGTTTGCTCGATACACCAGTTAAATTCTTCTTCAGTTTGGCCCTTCCAAGCAAAGACAGGTACTCCAGAATCAGCTATCGCTGCTGCAGCATGGTCTTGAGTTGAAAAAATATTACACCCTGACCACCTCACTTCAGCGCCTAACGCAGTTAGTGTTTCTATAAGAACAGCTGTTTGAATAGTCATATGAATACAGCCAAGAATCTTAGCCCCCTTTAATGGCTGTTCTGA
>CACDOC010000006.1 GCA_902554355.1 uncultured SAR86 cluster bacterium
GGGCACTTTAAGGAAAATAGACGCTTCTTTAACTGACTTCTGACAATGGGAATATCTGTAAAACAAGCTAAAAATATTTCTTCAGTGTTAAGTGAAGGTCTTCCTTATATTCAGAAATTTAAGGGTAAGACAATAGTGGTTAAGTATGGTGGTGCTGCTATGTCTGATCACAGCTTAAAAAGGAACTTCACAAGAGATATAGCTTTAATGAGTTTAGTAGGAATGAAGCCAGTCATTGTTCATGGTGGAGGGCCTCAAATAGGTAAGGAACTGAAGAAATCTGGAATAGTTTCTAATTTTAATTCTGGTCTCAGGGTTACTGATAAGCCCACTATGGCTGTAGTCAAAGAAATCCTAGGAAAGCAAATTAATCGGGAAATAGTTAACTTAATAAAAAAATCTGGCGGTAATTCAATTGGTTTTAATCATATAAAGCCAAAGATAATAAAATCGTCTAAATATATAGGTCCGGATAAGGTTGATTTAGGTCTAGTAGGCAAAGTTGATAGAATTTTAATTACAGAACTAAAAAAGGCTTTATCTCTTGATTTAATTCCTGTGATTGCTCCTATCGGAGTAAGCAAAGACGGAAGTTTCTTGAATATCAATGGTGACGTAGTGGCAGGAAAAGTTGCTGAAAGCTTAAAAGCAGAAAAATTGATACTTTTAACAGATATAAAAGGGATTCTAGATGACAATAATCAATTAATCTCGAAGATTTCTCCTGGCAAAGGTACCAAGTTAATTAAAAATAACGTCATCCGAGGAGGCATGACTCCAAAAATAAAAGCTGCTTTAGAGGCAAAAAAGAATGGAGTAAAATCATGTCATATTATTGATGGTAGATTACCTCATGCGGTCTTACTTGAAGTTCTTACAGCTGAAGGTGTAGGAACTATGATAAGCTAAAAGTATGACCCAGTTGAGACCTAGGCAATTAGAAATTATGCAAAATCTAGCAAAGATGCTAGGTAAGAAGGGTCCGGTAAAAGTCACTACAGCCTTGCTTGCTTCAGAGTGCTCTATTACTGAAGCAGCCTTATATAGACATTTCCCAAGTAAAAGAAAGATTTACTCTGGACTAGTAGACTTTTGTGAACAAAATTTATTTGAACTTATTGCAAATATAAATACTTCTGATGAAGAAACTTTGGTTAAAACAAAAAAAATTCTCCTAATTCTCGTAGCTTTTTGTGAAAAAAATCCTGGTCTAGCAAGACTCTTAACTAGAGAAGCCTTTTCTGTTGATGAAACTACACTAGACGAAAGAATTAAACAATTAATGTCCAAAATTGAATTACAAATAAAACAAAATCTCCAAAAATTTGAGCAAGAAAGCAAGAAAAAGCTTGCCTTAACAACCGCTTCATCAGCTAATTTACTTCTGGCTTGTGCTGAAGGCTTAATACAGCAATATGTTAGATCGGGTTTTGAAGATACACCTAATAAAAGAGCTAATGAACAATTTGATTTCTTAATTACCTCTTTGATTAGTTAATCTGGTAGATATTCTTCTAAATAATACTCAAAGATTGTATCTTGTGTATCTTCATCAGCCCTTTCTCCTGTAGATTTATCTATCTTAATTACCGACAAACCTTCTGGAGGCAATACACTTTTTTTTGGTATCCGGTCAATTATCTCTTTCGTAAAACTTAACCATATCGGTAGGGCAACTGAAGAGCCAAATTCCCTGTTACCTAAACTCTTGGGCTGATCAAACCAACCCAAACTGTTGTAACTAAGGAATTGTTATAACCTGTAAACCAAGTACTCTCGGCATCATTAGTTGTTCCTGTTTTTCCTGCAAAATCTCTTCTTTCTAATTCAGAAACTTTTCTTGCCGTGCCTCTTATAGCGGCTTCCTGAAGAATATCTGTAATTAAAAAGGCTACTCTAGGGTCAATAATTTGTTTTAATTCTTTAGGCTCACGCTGAAAAACTATTACCCCAGATCTATCTTTAATTCTTTCAATAAAATAAGGCTCAATTTCTTTCCCTCCATTAGCAAACACAGAATAAGCTGCAGCATTCTGTAAAGGGCTCATAGAAGCCGTACCAAGTGATAAAGATAAATCTGAAGGTAATCTAGATTGCTCGAACCCAAATTTTTGTGCATAGGATATAGCCTTTTCAAGCCCTAAATCTCTTAACAGTCTTACTGAAACTAAGTTTCTACTCTGCAAAAGGCCTTCTCTTAATCTTGTTGGTCCAAAAAATTTTCCGCTTGCATTTCTTGGACGCCATTTTTCTTCCAAAGCCTCATCTTCAAATATTATAGGCGCATCATTGATTAATGTTGAAGCTGTAAAACCTTCTGAAAATGCTGCAGCATAAAGAAATGGCTTAAAGTTTGAACCTAAAAGGGGTGAAGATTGTTCCGCTCTGTTAAATTTACTTAAAAAGAAGTCGTAACCACCAACAAGGGCTTTTATTGAACCATTATTAGGGTCAATTGATACTAAAGATCCTTGTACATCGGGTATCTGAGTTAAAAAAAGCTCCCCAGTTATCGCCTCCTTCTGTATCCAAACTAAATCTCCAAAATTAAGCAGATCTTTATAACTTTTGGGTTTAGCGCCTCTTCGATTTTCATTTATATAAGGCCTTGCCCAATTAATCTTTTCAGACCAAGGTAAGGAAACTATATTCCCATTTTTAAGTAAAACCTTAAGCCCGTTCTCAGCACTTAAAACGATTCCAGGAAATCGTCTATTAGTTTCTGTGAATTCTTCTAAAAAATTAAAAACTTTAACCAGAGATGGTTCATCAAAATTATCTAAATCTTTGCTTATATACTTAAGTTGATCATCAAGATTCATCTTTAGAAAATCTTCAGGAAATAGTTCATTAATATTTGTAGACTTTCTAAAACCATGACGTCTGTCATATTCCTGTAATCCTTTTGCAACTGAAAGGTTTGCTGCTTTCTGGGTAAAAGAATCGATCGAAGTGTAGACTTCGTACCCTTCTGAGTAGGCATCTAATCCATATTGCTGGATCATGAACCTTCTAATGCTTTCAGAAACATAAGGAGCTTCAACTTCCGAGACCAAACCATGATAGGTAGCTGTTAACGGTGCATTAATAGCTAAATTAAATTGCTCAACGTGAATGAAGTTTAGGCTTAGCATCCTATTTAAAATCCAATTTCTCCTTGATAAAGCTCTTTTGGGATTTACTAAAGGATTTATAGAAGAAGGTGCTTTAGGCAAAGCTGCAATCATAGCCCATTGGGCAAGATTTAGTTCGTCCAAAGGCTTGCCATAATACACTTCACTAGCTGCGGCTATTCCATATGCTCTATTTCCAAAGAAAATACGATTCACATAAAATTCAAAAATCTCTTCTTTTGTATAAGTCATTTCAAGCCTGTAGGCTAAAAAAATGTCCTTAATTTTTCTAAAAAGACTTACATCTCTGCTAGTAAGATAATTACCAGCTACTTGCATAGTTATTGTGCTCCCGCCTCCTTGAATCCGACCAGAGGTTAGTAACCTATAAGCTGATCTAACTAATCCTGCATAACTTACTCCTGAATGGTCAAAAAAAGAATCATCCTCAGCAGCTAATACAGCATTAACATAGTGTTTAGGTATATTATTAAAATTTAGTGCTGTTCTTCTTTTTTCCCCAAACTCACCAATTAGTTTTAAGTCAGAGGTATAAATTTTTAAAGGAACTTGAAGCTCTATGTCTCTTATTTTTTCCTCATCAGGCAATTTACTATCTATATAGATGTTTAAACTCGAAAGAGTCATCAAAAGCAATAACACCATTGCTACAAAAGGTCTAACAAACCTGATATTTAAAATAGAATTAAGGTAATTCATGAATTTAAAGTTAATCAAATGGTTATAATAACTCAATGAGACTAATATTAATCGGTCCAATGGCTTCAGGAAAATCAACCTTGGGAAGACGGCTCTCAAATAGATTACAAGTTGATTTCATAGATATTGATAAAGAAGTTGAAAAATCTGCAGGCGTTTCTATTTCTTGGATATTTGATGTAGAAGGAGAAGAGAAATTTAGAGAGCGTGAAAGTAAAGAATTACTTAAGA
Organism: uncultured SAR86 cluster bacterium; assembly: GCA_902554355.1. Lineage (GTDB taxonomy): Bacteria > Pseudomonadota > Gammaproteobacteria > Magnimaribacterales > Magnimaribacteraceae. Next base: position 4,065 of record CACDOC010000006.1, read on the forward strand.
ATATAGATAAAGACAATTGCGTAATTGCAACTGGAGGTGGAGTTGTTTTAAGTGAAGTAAATAGAAATATTTTAAAAAAAGGTACAGTTATCTACCTTGAAACTTCAATCCAAACGCAAGTAGAAAGGACTATAAATGATAAAGAAAGACCTTTGCTTCAAGAATCAAGTAATAAAGAGCAAACTCTCATAGAATTGAAAAAGATAAGAGACCCTTTATTTGAAGAGTGTGCAAACATAACTATAAAAGAAACTAAAAACAGTCATAATGAAGTGGTCGAAGAAATTATTAAACAGTTAAATTTAAAATGAAAAAAATTGAGGTAGGTATAAAAGGTAACCATTATCAAGTGATTGTGGGATCTAATCTTGTAAATCAAGAAAACCTACAGATTTTGAAAGATAGAGAAGTACTTCTGGTAGTAGACCAGAATATACCTTCGGAATTTAAAGACAGGATAACTAAAGACCTAGCGGATTTATCTTCTAAATTTCATACCATAGAAATTCTCCCATCGGAAGAAAATAAAAATGGGGTAACCTTGGACAAAATGCACTCTAAACTGATTACTAAGAGATATAGCAGAGAATGTTGTCTTGTTGGTCTTGGCGGAGGAATAACCTGTGATATAACCGGTTTTGCAGCAGCAACATACCAAAGAGGAGTTAATTTTATCCTGTTTCCAAGCACCTTGCTTTCTCAAGTAGATGCCTCTGTAGGAGGTAAAACTGCTATAAACCACCCTCAAGGCAAAAATATGATTGGTGCATTTCATCAACCCGTACAAGTTTTTGCAGACGTAAGCCTATTAAGTTTTCTTCCAGATATGGAAATAAGTAACGGTTTGTCTGAAGTTATCAAACATGCCTTAATAAGTGACAAAGAATACTTTGAATGGCTGGAAACGAATATGGAAGATATTATTTCGTTAGAGCCTAAGGCCTTAGAAACGGCTATAACTACATCAATAGAAATTAAAGCAGAAATTGTTGCAAAAGATGAAAAAGAAAAAGGTATAAGAAAGTATTTAAATTTTGGCCACACATTTGGACATGCAATTGAGCTTTATGGTGGTTTTAAAGAATTCAGCCATGGACAATCTGTAGCTATAGGTATGCTTATGGCAATGAAATTATCTTATATATATGAAGGGTTTTCAGAAGATGACTTAATCAGATCAAGAGATCTAATAAACAAAGCAAATCCTAATTTAAATTTTAATATTAATTTTGAAGAAAAAAAACTCATAAAAAATATGTCTGTTGATAAGAAAAGAGTTGGTAACAATCTAACCTTTATTCTCCTAAAAGAGATAGGACAGGCTAAAATAAATACAGATATCAAAGAAGAAGATATAGCAAAAGCTATACATTCATTAGTCTAGTTCTTCAAAGATACATTAAAAAAAGGTACAATTAAGGACCTGCGCAACTCATAAAAATTTATATATATTTTTAATCAGCTATCAAATGCTGAGAGTATTCAACCCTTAAAGAGTAATGGAATTCAAAACTAAAAAGCCACTTTATGGCCTACCTTCGAAAACAGGACTTTACGATCCTCAATTTGAAAAGGATTCATGTGGAGTAGGACTAGTTGCTAACATTAAAGGAATTCCTTCTAGGGAAATTATGGATGATGCTTTTCATGTAAATTCTAAGATGGATCATAGAGGGGGTTGCGGATTTGAAGAGAATACAGGAGATGGAGCTGGAATCTTAATAGCTAGCCCTGATAGCTTCTTTCAATCTGAAGCAGAAAAACTTGATATCACACTTCCTCAGAAAGGTGAGTATGCTGTAGGGAATATATTTCTTCCTGTTATAAAGAAAGAGAGGGAGAAATGCATTGAAGTTATAGAGAAAATAACTAAGCAAGAAAATCAAATTCCTTTAGGGTGGAGAGAAGTCCCAGTTAACCCGGAAGGAGCGAATGTTGGCCCTGCCTCCAAAGACGCTCAACCCTTTATTGCTCAATACTTTGTCGGCTCTTCAGAGGGCATAGATAACGAAGAATTTGATAGAAAGCTCTATTTAATAAGAAAGCAATTTACCCACTTATTACGTAATGATAAAACCTTAAAGCAATCCAAACTTCTCTATGCTTGCAGCTTGTCCTCTTCAATAATTGTATATAAAGGCATGTTAACTCCATCTCAATTATTCCCTTTTTTTCCTGATCTTGAAAATAAAAACTTTAAAACGCATCTAGCGATGGTCCACTCTAGATTCAGTACAAATACTTTTCCTTCTTGGGATAGAGCGCAACCAAATAGGTATATGTGTCATAACGGTGAAATAAATACACTTAGAGGGAATATGAATGCAATGAAAGCTAGACAGGGTACTGTTAAAAGTGACTTGTTTAAAGATGATCTTAAAAAATTATTTCCAATCACAGAATTAGACTGCACTGACTCAGGAAGTTTTGATAACGTCTTAGAATTTCTTATTTTATCAGGAAGAAGTCTGCAAGAGTCCGTAATGATGATGATTCCCGAAGCTTGGCAATCTGATAAAAACATGCCCAAAGAAAAAAAAGAATTTTACGAATATTCTTCTTCCATGATGGAGCCTTGGGATGGTCCGGCTTCAATTGTATTTACAGATGGAAGAAAAGTAGGTGCAGTTTTAGATAGAAATGGATTAAGACCTAGTAGATTCTATTTAACAGATGATGATAAGGTCATAATGGCTTCAGAGGTAGGTGTCTTGCCTGTAGAACCTAAGAAAGTTCTAACTAAAGGAAGATTACAACCAGGAAAAATGTTTTTAATTGACTTCGAAGAGGGTCGAATGATTCCTGATGAGGAAATTAAAGGGCATATTTGTAAATCAAATCCTTATAAAAATTGGAATAAGAAAATTAGAGATCTTCCTGAAATTCAAGAAATAGACCCTGAAAATGAAATTTCTGAGAAAGATTTAATTGCTAAATTACAATCTTTTGGTTACACGACTGAGACGATGCAGTTCATGCTCCTGCCACTAGTGTCTGAATTAAGAGATCCTCTAGGGTCAATGGGAAATGATGCTGCCTTAGCGTGCCTTTCTGACAAACCAAGACTACTTTTTGATTATTTCAAGCAGCTATTTGCGCAAGTAACTAACCCAGCTATTGACTCAATACGGGAAGAGGTAATTATGTCGCTTGAATGCTTAATAGGACCTGAAGGTAATCTAGTTGAAAATAATCCCAAAAATGCAGAAAGATTAAGGCTAAAGACTCCCATTATTTCTAATGCTGAACTGGCCGAAATCAAAGAAATAGATTCAAATCAATGGAAAACTAAAGTTATCGACCTTGTCTACCTAAAATCTTTAGGTGTCCGAGGAATGCTTGAACATATTGAGAACATTTGTAAAGAAGCGGAACAAGCTATTGATGAAGGTTACTCATTCATAGTTTTATCTGATAAAAACATAAATAAAGAAAATATTGCTTTAAGTTCATTCTTAGCCTGTTCTTCAGTGCATCATCATCTTGTACAGAAACAGAAAAGAACAAGAATCGGTATTATTGTTGAGTCTGGTGAAGCAAGGGAAGTGCATCACCATTGCCTTCTGTTTGGATACGGAGCTGATGCAGTAAACCCTTACCTGGCCTATGAATCTATATGGAAGGCTAAGAAAGAAGGACTTTTGGATGACAAGAAACTTGTAAGCTATGAGGATATTGTAAAAGCCTATAAAAAAGGAACAAAAAAAGGAATACTCAAAGTAATGGCCAAAATGGGCATCTCTACTCTTCAATCTTATAAGGGAGCCCAAATTTTTGAAGCAGTTGGGTTATCCCATCAAATCATAGATAAATGTTTTGCTGGAACTGCTAGTAGGGTCGGCGGGATAGACTTTGAAGCTCTTTTTATTGAACAAAAAAGAAGGCATGACTTAGGTTATCCTAAAGATGAATCTGGAAAAATCGTATCTTTGCCTAATCCAGGAGATTTTCACTGGAGAAATGGTGGAGATTCTCACATGTGGGACCCAAATACTATTTCCTCATTGCAATTAGCTTCTAGGACTAATAGTGAAGAAGCTTATTGGGATTTTGCTAAATATGCTAATGAGAGCACTACGAGACAAAGCACTCTAAGAGGTCTTTTAAATTTTAAAACTTCTAATAAACCTATAGATTTGCGTGAAGTTGAGAGCGAGAAAGAAATAGTGAAGAGATTTGCTACAGGTGCAATGAGCTTAGGCTCAATCTCAACAGAATCTCATGAATCTTTAGCTATCGCGATGAATAAATTAGGTGGGAAATCAAATACTGGAGAAGGAGGAGAAGATCCAATTAGATTTAAACCTGACTCTGAAGGTATTTCTAAGAGATCTGCAATAAAACAAGTAGCCTCTGGAAGATTTGGTGTAACTATGTGGTATTTAACTAATGCTGATGAATTACAAATTAAAATTGCGCAAGGAGCTAAACCAGGAGAAGGTGGTGAATTACCAGGGGGAAAAGTAGATGATTACATAGCTAAGATTAGACATTCAACTCCTGGGGTTGGTTTGATTAGCCCTCCTCCGCATCATGACATTTATTCAATAGAAGATATTGCTCAATTAATACATGATCTAAAGAATTCAAACAGAGATTCTAGAATTAGTGTAAAACTTGTATCAGAAGTTGGAGTGGGAACCATTGCTGCTGGAGTGGTTAAGGCGAAAACAGACCATCTAGTTATAGCTGGTCATGATGGAGGAACTGGAGCATCTCCTTTAACTTCAATTAAGCACGCTGGCCTACCTTGGGAACTTGGAGTGGCAGAAACGCACCAAACTCTAGTAATGAATAACCTAAGATCTAGAGTTGTCTTACAGACTGATGGGCAATTAAAAACAGGAAGAGATGTAGCCATAGCTGCACTACTAGGCGCTGAAGAGTTTGGTTTTGCTACAGCTCCTCTAATAACACTTGGTTGCATAATGATGAGAAAGTGTCACCTAAATACTTGCCCTGTCGGTATAGCTACTCAAGATAAAGAATTAAGAAAGAAATTTAACGGAAAGCCTGAACATGTTGTTAATTATTTATTTATGGTTGCTAAAGATTTAAGAATCATTATGGCTGATCTTGGATTTAAAACAGTCAACGAAATGATTGGAAGAGTGGACTGTCTCGAAACAGATATTGCAATAGACCACTGGAAAAGAAATGGCTTGGATTTCTCTAACATCCTTAAACCTGCTGAAAAGATTTTTAAAAATACTGAAGTATTCCATTCAAAAGATCAGAACCATGGCCTTGAAAAGGCTCTAGACAATGAGCTAATCAGAAAGAGTAAAGAAGCAATTGAAAAAGGAGAAAAAATAAACTTTGAAGTTCCTATTGTTAATACAAATCGAACTGTAGGAACAATGTTATCTAACGAAGTGGCAAAAAATTGGGAAGCAGAAGGATTACCTGAAGATACGATTGATATAAAACTAAAGGGTTCTGCTGGCCAAAGCCTAGCTGCTTGGCTAGTCAAAGGAATCACTTTAACTCTTGAAGGTGATGCTAACGATTACGTGGGTAAAGGTCTTTCCGGAGGAAAGTTAATAATATACCCACCTAAATCAAGCCTATTTAAGTCCGAGGAAAATATCCTACTTGGAAATGTAGCACTATATGGAGCTACTAGTGGAGAGGCATACTTTAGAGGAGTAGCCGCTGAAAGATTTTGTGTGAGAAATAGTGGGGCCTCAGTGGTTGTAGAAGGAATAGGAGACCATGGTTGCGAGTATATGACGGGCGGAAAAGCAATTATTCTCGGCAATACAGGAAGAAACTTTGGAGCAGGGATGAGTGGTGGAATAGCTTACGTTTATGATTTATATGGCGACTTTGAAACTAAATGCAATAAAGAAACTTTTGAGTTAGAAAAATTATCTAAAGATGACTTTAAGGATTTAAACCAATTCATAACAAAACATAAAGACCTTACCGGTTCAGAAGTTGCTAAATCTATTTTAAAGTCATGGGATAAAGAGAAAGAAAAATTTGTGAAGGTTATGCCTACTGACTACAAAAGAGTCTTGATTGAGATTAAAGAGAATAAGAAAGCTAATAATGGGTAAAACAACAGGATTTAAAGAATTTTCGAGAGCAGTAGAACCTTATCGTCCTGCTAAAGAAAGATTGTTAGATTTTAAAGAAATTTACACTGACCACGATGACGAAAAGTTAAACGTTCAAGCCGCAAGATGCATGGACTGTGGTGTGCCTTTTTGCCAATCTGATGAAGGCTGTCCGGTTTATAACCTAATACCAGAATGGAACGATTTAGTTTATCAAGATAGATGGGAAGAAGCCTTTGATAGATTAATGAAAACCAATAACTTTCCCGAAGTGACTGGACGAGTTTGCCCAGCTGTTTGTGAAGGTGCTTGTGTCTTAGGAATTACTGAAAGCCCTGTTGCTATAAAGAATCTAGAATTCGCCATAGCAGATAAAGGTTTTCAAAATGGATGGCTTAAGCCGAAGATTCCTTCTTCTAGGACTGGAAAAAAAATTGCGATTGTGGGTTCAGGTCCTGCAGGGCTATCAGCTGCTCAACAACTAAATAGCGTTGGGCATGCAGTAAAAGTATACGAAAGAGCTGATCGAATAGGCGGTCTAATGATGTATGGGATACCTAACATGAAATTGGAAAAGTCTTTACTCGACCAAAGGAGAGATCAGATGGAAACTGAAGGTATAGAATTTTTTACTAATTCTGACGTAGGCGGACATTCTAATAATTCTATAAGTGTTGAAGAGCTAAACAAGAATAATGATGTTGTTTTATTAACTACAGGAGCTACGAAACCTAGAGATCTAGCCATTCCTAGAAGAGAAGGAAAAGGTATTCATTTTGCTATGGATTTTCTTAAATCTAATACGAAAAGCTTATTGGATTCATCTCATAAAGATAAGAATTTTATATCGGCAAAAGATAAAAGAGTAATTGTCATAGGAGGTGGAGATACTGGTACAGATTGCATAGGAACTGCACTAAGACATGGATGTAAATCGCTAATTAATTTTGAAATTATGCCTGAACCACCTAAAGAAAGAGCTGCAAATAATCCTTGGCCTTTATTTCCAAGAACATTAAAGATTGATTATGGTCATGAAGAATCCACACAAACTTTTGGTAATGATCCAAGAGTCTATTCAATTTCAGGAAAAGAATTTCTTAGAGATAAAAATGGTAATTTAAAAGGGATAAGAACAATAGAGGTTGAAAACTTTGAAGAGATCGAAGGAACTGAAAAAGATTGGGAAGCAGACCTAATTTTATTAGCTATGGGATTCTTAGGCCCTGAGCATTACGTAAGTGAGCCTTTGAACATCGAACTTGATGAAAGAAGTAATTACAAAGCTAAGCATAACGTTCACAAAACATCGAATCCATCAGTTTTTGCAGCTGGAGATTGTCGAAGAGGTCAATCTCTTGTGGTTTGGGCTATTAATGAAGGCAGAGCTGCTGCAAGAGAAATAGATCTTTATTTAATGGGTGAAACTACTTTAATTTAAGCCTTAACTACCCTCATAAGACCTTCTTGAACAGCAGAAGCAACTAAAACTCCTTTCTGGGTATAAACACTACCCCTATTAAAGCCTCTTGCATTACTAGCACTTGGACTGTCTGTGGAATAAAGCATCCATTCATCAGCTCTAAAAGGTCTATGGAACCACATGGCATGATCCAAGCTAGCACTTTGTACATTCCCTTTTGCAAAACTGAGTTGATGTGGATTTAATGAAGTGCTTAAAAGTCCCATGTCCGAAGCGTAAGCCAAAATAGCTTGGTGCATAATTACATCATCAGGTAATTTAGCTACTGCCCTCATCCAGACATGTTTGTATGGCGGTTTCTTTTTTGGACCGTCAAACATACCTTCCCCAGGAAGGCTTCTTATTTCAATGGGTCTTTCTCTAGTGAAGAAATCTCTAAATTTTTCAGGTACTTTGTGAGCTATTTGTTTTTTAAGCTCTAATTCACTAACACATGCTTCAGGGCCAGGAATATCTTGCATATCAATCTGATGCGAAGGGCCTTTCTCTTTTTTATGGAAAGAAACAACCATATCAAAAATAGGTTCGCCCTTTTGTATGGCTACAACCCTTCTTGTTGTAAAACTTCTTCCATCTCTAGTTCTCTCAACATCATAGATTATGGGGTAACCCATATCACCTGGCCTTAAGAAATATGCGTGCAAAGAGTGAGCAGATCTCTTCTTATCTACAGTCCTTAAAGCTGCTGTTAGAGCTTGACCAAGTACTTGACCACCAAAAACTCTAGAACCTCCGATGTTCTCGCTTTGACCCCTATATAAGTTTTCTTCTAGTTGCTCTAAATCTAGCAGTTTTATTAATTTGTTTAACGCCTTTTTTTTCATTTTATTTAAATTCCTTTTCGTCCCACCAAGGATAAAAATCAGGCATATCTTTAGATACTTTGCTTGGAAATTCTGGGGGTCTTTTTTCTAAAAAGGAATTGACTCCTTCTTTGGTATCTTGTCCTTTTCCTAGCTCATGAATAGCTCTGGAATCTACTTTATGGGCTTCCATTGGATGATCTGCTCCCAACATTTTCCATAACATTTGCCTTGTCAAAGAAATAGATACTGGAGAAGTGTTTTCTATAATTTCATTAGCTATATTCCTTGCTTCATCCATCAATGTATCTTTAGTATGAATAGAGCGAACTAATCCTCCATCAAGTGCTTCTTTTGCATCAAAAACCTTACCAGAGAAGGTCCATTCAAGAGATTTACTGATGCCTACTATACGAGGAAGAAACCAGCTTGAGGCGGCTTCTGGAACTAATCCTCTTCTAGCAAAAACAAATCCAAATTTTGCATCTTCGCTGGCTAATCTAATATCCATGGGCAAAGTCATGGTTACTCCAACTCCTACAGCTGGACCATTAATAGCAGCAATTATAGGCTTTGAACAGTCGTAAATAGCTAGAGTGGTTCTGCCTCCGCCGTCTCTTAACCATTCTAAATTTTCTTCATCTTTTGTCTTTTTAGCTCTTGGGTTTTTATCCCGATTAAAAGTATCTTCACCGGCCCCTAGGTCAGCACCGGCGCAAAAACCCCTACCCTCTCCTGTAACTATTACTACTCTAACTTCATCATCTTTACTGGCGGAGTCAAAAGCAGAAATAAGATCATTCATCATTTGACCGGTGAAAGCATTCAATCTATCTGGCCTATTTAAAGTGATAGTAAGAATCTTATCTTTAATTTCATATTTTATTGTTTCATAATTCATAAATACTCCTCATTTTCCTTCTATCATATGATCTACATCATGGGCGGGTCTCTTCGTTCCTGCCTCTCCAACTTCTTTAGCTGGTACACCTGCAACTGTTGTGTGTTCTTTAACATCTTTAAGTACAACGCTACCAGCTGCCACTTTCGCATTTTTTCCTATTTCGACGTTTCCTAAAACTGTTGATGCAGCACTTAATAATACACCTTCTCGTACCTTAGGATGCCTATCTCCATCTTCTTTACCTGTCCCTCCCAATGTTACGCCTTGAAATATTGAAACATTATCTTCAATAACTGAAGTCTCTCCAATAACAACACCAGTGCCATGGTCAATCATAATACCTTCTCCAAGTTTTGCTGCTGGATGAATATCAACACCATAGACTTCCGAAGTTCTACTTTGAAAGTAATGAGCAAGAGTATGTCTTGAATTAACCCAAAGCCAGCTAGCAACTCTATGAGACTGTAATGCCTTGAATCCTTTAAAAAACAACAAAGGTTCAGATAAATATTTACACGCAGGATCTCTTTCCTTAGCGGCCAATAAGTCACTGCCTGTTCCTTTTAAAATTTCTTTGCTAGAGTCAAATGCTTCCTTAATTACGCTACGTAAAAGCATCGGTTGAACAGATGAGCTTCCCAAATCATTAGCAATTAAATCAGCTACTGCAGAGGAAAAAGAATCATGCTCTAAAATAGTAGAGTGAAAAAAACTTGCAAGTACAGGTTCAGCCTGAACTCTTTTTTCAGTTTCTTCTTGTATAGTTACCCAAATTTCTTCTATTGAAGGTCCTTCTTTACTCATAAGACTGATTATTGTACTTCAGGCTACCGGTTGCTGAAATGGTTCAAATAAGGATAATAAACCGCCCTTGAAAAATAAATAGAGAATATGAGTAAAAATACAGATACAGAATCTCCAGATATTCAATTGGATGTAGGTCAAATGTTCGACATCGACGTTGACATGAAAGTACCAGGGTTCAGTGAGCCCAATGAATACGTACCATCAATAGACGAAGCTTACAGGTTTGATAAAAATACTACATTAGCAATCTTGGCTGGGTTTGCTCACAATAGAAGAGTTATGATCCAGGGTTATCACGGTTCTGGAAAATCTACTCATATTGAGCAAGTTGCAGCTAGATTAAATTGGCCTTGTGTAAGAGTTAATCTAGACAGCCATATAAGTAGGATTGATTTATTAGGTAAAGATGCCATAACTATAAAAGACGGCAAACAAATAACTGAATTTAGAGAAGGCATATTACCTTGGGCATTACAAAGCCCTACTGCATTAGTTTTTGATGAATATGATGCAGGAAGACCTGACGTAATGTTTGTAATTCAACGTGTATTAGAAGTAGAAGGTAAATTGACTTTACTGGATCAAAATAAAGTAATCTCTCCACATCCAAGCTTTAGACTGTTTTCTACTGCGAATACAGTTGGTTTAGGCGATACTTCAGGTTTATATCATGGAACCCAGCAAATTAACCAAGGACAGATGGACAGATGGCATATTGTATCTACTTTAAATTATTTAGACCCAGACTTAGAACTTAAGGTTGTGCTGGCAAAAGTTCCTAGCATGGATAATAAAAAAGGCATAGAAGAAGCTAAGAATATGATTTCAATAGCCAACTTATCTAGGCAGGGTTTTGCAAATGGCGATATATCAACTCTGATGTCTCCTAGGACTGTAATTAGCTGGGCTGAAAATAATCACATCTACCAAGATCTCAATAAATCTTTTGAAATTACCTTTTTAAATAAATGCGATGAAACTGAAAGAGTAATCATCGCTGAATATTATCAAAGATGCTTTAACGCTGAGATGGAAGGTTCTGTTGCAGAAGAGTTAATAGAAGAATAGTCCTTTAATGGGTTCGAAATCAAATATAGCTGAATCTATAAAAGAAGCAGTCTCTTCTGCCTCTAGAGCTATATCTGAGAATCCTGAAATAGAAATTAATTATGGAGGAATGGGTTCTTCATTACCCAACCCACCTTCTTCCTATAAGGAACTTGCCTCTTTTAGAGGTAAAGCAGACTCTTTGGCATGCGTAGATAAATTCCGGGATAAAACCATTCATGTAGATGCAGGCAATCAAAGACTCAATTCTTTAATGCGAGAAATGGAAGACGTTAGAGTTGAAGTTCTAGGTTCGCTAAAGTATCCAGGGCTAGCATCAAATATTAATGCGAAGTTTGAAGAAAAATGTTCTTTATATGAGTCATTCGAAGAGAAAGAAGATGTTCTAGAGGTAGCTCTTGAAGCTTGGCTAAGAAAATTATTACTTCCAAAATCTTCTACCAAGAAGTCAGCTAAATTCTTAAAAGATTGGGAAAAAGAATTCGATGAAAAAGGAACAATATTCAAAAAGGAAATAATAGATAGCTTAGATGATCAGATAAAATTTGCGGAAATATCAAGAACACTCCTTAAAGCATTACAAATCGAGGAAAAAGAACAATTGCAAGAGGAAGATCTTCAGGAAGATGACTCTGACAAAGAAGAACAGAATACAGAAGATGATTCTCAAGAAGAATCAAATGAAACTGGAGAATCTACTGATCAGGACTCTCAAGAGGGTGCTGATGAGACAGAGGCAGAAGCCGGAGACGTAGATGAAGACGCTATAGTGGATGAAAATCAAGAGGTAATTGCTAACCAATCCTGGTTAGAATCTTTAGTAGGACAAACCGCTAATTTTACTTATAAGGTTTACACAAGAGCTTATGATGAAGAAGTTACTGCTGAAGACCTTTGTAGCCCAGAAGAACTTCTAAGACTAAGAAAACATTTAGATCAATTAATGGGCTCAAGTAAAGGAACCGTTTCAAAATTGGCTCATAGATTACAAAGGTTCCTTATGGCCCAACAAAACAGATCGTGGGAGTTCAATAAAGAAGAAGGAATATTAGATTCAGCTAGATTACATAAAATCATTACAGACCCTTTAACACCGCTAAGCTATAAAGTTGAAAAAGATACTGAATTTAGAGATACCAGTGTTTCAATTTTAGTGGATAGTTCAGGTTCTATGAGAGGTAGATCTATGACAGTTGCAGCCATTTGCGCAGACATAATAAGTACAACTTTAGAAAGGTGTAATGTAAAAACTGAAGTCTTAGGCTTTACCACCAAACAGTGGAAAGGTGGGGATAGCAGAAAAATGTGGATGGAAGATGGAAAACCTGAAAACCCCGGTCGCTTAAATGATATAAGACATATTATCTTTAAGTCTGCGGATACTCCATGGCGAAGAGGTCAAAAGAACTTTGGCCTAATGCTTAGAGAAGGCTTATTAAAAGAAAATGTAGACGGTGAAGCTCTAATTTGGGCTCATGACAGATTATCTACAAGAATGGAGCAAAGAAAGATTTTAATGGTAATTTCAGATGGAGCTCCAGTTGATGACAGCACTCTATCAACGAATCAAACTAACTTCTTAGACTTGCACCTCAGGCAAGTTATTCATTCAATTGAAACTCAATCAGATGTTAGCTTAATTGCAATAGGAATAGGTCATGATGTTACTAGGTATTACAAAAATGCCGTAACCATACACAGAGCTGAAGAACTAGGCGGAGCTATGCTTGAACAGCTCACAGATTTATTCAAAGTTGATTAAATTCAACACCAATAGGGAATATATGGTATAAAATTGAATTTAAATATAAGGAATATAGACTGAAACTATGAAAATAACGAAAGTAGAAGATTGCCCAAAGGGACTTAGGTATTTTGAAGATGATGACCTAGAAAGTAAATTACAACCACAGGACATAGAAGATATAGTAGAAATCTTCCAAACTCCTCTAACTGGAGCTTACAACTGGGACTATACTGCTGCCGATAATAGGCTAAGTAAGCTTTATGAATTAGGTAAAAAGCTTAACTGGAATGCAACAATGGATCTAGATTGGTCTAAAGATCACCATCCGCATTCGGAATGGCCTACAAATCCAGAATTCCAACAACTGGCAGGCTTTAAACCTTATGATGATCTATCTGAAGAAGAAAAAATTGAATGCTCATGGCATTTATTAGCTAGTGGTTTAAGTCAAATCGTACATGGAGAACAAGGAGCAATGCTTGTTGCTTCCCAATTGGTCTCATGTGCTCCTACATACAATGCAAAGCTATACGCCGCCTCCCAAACCTTTGATGAAGCAAGACACGTAGAGGTTTTTCATAAGTACCTTCGTGAAAGGATAGGAATGACGTACCCCGTTATGCCAGGTCTTAAATTGCTACTCGACAAAATTCTTACTGATCCACGATGGGATTTAAAATTTATAGGCATGCAAATAATAATCGAAGGGCTTGCCTTAGCTGCTTTTGAGAGACAAAGAGTGGCTGCAATGGATCCATTACTTAAAGACATCTTTTATTTGGTTATAAGAGACGAAGCGAGGCATGTTACTTTTGGAGTAAATTATCTTGAAGAATTTGTCCAAACCTTATCTGATGAAGAAAGAGAAGATAGAGCTGAATTTGCATACGAAGCTTGCGTAGTAATGAGGAACAGATTTGGGTCAAATAATGTAATGAACCACTACGGTTGGAATGTTGAAGAAGCTCAAGAAGTTCTAAATCAATCTGAGAGTGCAAGGTTGTTTAATAACCTACTATTCTCCAAAATCATGCCAAACCTAAAAAGAATTGGTTTATTAACTGAAAAAACTCAAGAAAAATATGAGCAAATGGATATTCTACAATTCCAAGATCTTGAAGACGATAAAGTTATAGACTGGGACGAAATGTCTAAACCGTTAGAATATTCTTCTAAAACAGCCTAATAAAAGTTATGAAAATAAAAGTTGTAGAAAATCCTCCTGCTGACCCTAGAGAATTTGATTTACCTGCCGGGTTTAAAGAAGAACATCTAGAAGATGTAGTTGAAATCTTTAATACACCGTTAGTAGGTCACTACAATTGGGATTACACGGATGCTGATACTAGAATTAAGAAACTTTATGAACTAGGCAAAGAACTGAACTGGAATGGTTCCATTGATCTTGATTGGTCTAAAGGCCTTAAAAAAGGCGAACCTCCTATAAAAGCTGACTTAATAGCCAGAATGGAAGGTCCTCTAGCGGCTTTACCTGAAGAAGAAAGATTAGAATATATGAGGCATGATCAAGCTTGGACATTGAGTCAATTTCTTCATGGCGAACAAGGTGCAATGTTAGTGGCTTCGCAATTAGTTTCCTGCGCTCCAACTTATCAAGCCAAACTATATGCCGCCTCCCAAACATTTGATGAAGCTAGACATGTAGAAGTGTTTGCTAGATATTTAAAAGAAATCCATGGTCTAGAATATCCTATCAATAAGAACCTAAAAGCCTTGATTGATAAAATTTTGTCTGATGAAAGGTGGGATCTTAAATTTATTGGAATGCAGATAATAATTGAAGGACTTGCTCTGGCTGCATTTCAAACAACTAAAGAAACCTCAAACTGTCCTCTTTTAAGGCAACTAGTCCATTATGTAATTAGAGACGAGGCAAGGCACGTGACTTTTGGAGTGAATTACTTACAAGACTTCTTAAAGACTCTTTCGAAACAAGAAGTTGAAGATAGAGCTATGTTTGCATACGAAGCTTGTGTGGTCATGAGAGCTAGAATAATCAACACAGAACTTCCGGCTAGATGGTTTGGAATGAAGGAAGAAGAGATTCTCGAAATGATTGTGAATGATGAAACTCAAGACATGTTTAATAACATGCTATTTAGTAGGGTTATGCCTAATTTAAAGAAAATTGGTCTGCTAACCGATAAGGTTATACCTCTTTACGAGGAACTTAATCTAACTTCTTACATAGAAGCTGAAAGCGACTTTGAAATAGATTGGGCTGAATTAAATAAGCCTCTTGAATCTTCTAAAGAAATAGACAAGCAATCTGAAGAGCAATTAGCTGCTCATCACGCTCACGGCTTATTCTGATAACCTGTATTCAATATTTGTAGAAAAATAGAATTGGTCTTCTTGGTTGGAGAAGTGATTGCTATCCTTAACGAATCCAAGCCTAGAAGAAACAATTCCTGAAGAGAAAGGCCAATTATAAATTAATTTAAAGTCTAGCTCTCTCCCTGAAGGACTAATGTCCATACTGTAATCTTGAAATAAAACTGTTCTATATTTTGTTCTTCCTACCGGGATAGAAAAGTCCATTTTTCCTTCTTGCAATCTAAGGGGTTGTTCAATCTGAAAACCAAAAGAATCGTATTCACCAAAGCCTTTCTTAGAAAATAGTCCTAAAGAAAAAGATGATGACTTAAAGCCTTCTAAGTTTGAAATTAACCCTTGCTCTTTAAAATTTGTATCTGTTTTTCCGTAGAAGAAGGATCCTGTAGTGTAAAAATTATTAGATTCATGAAAAACCTGCAATCCGGAAAATAAGGTATTTGATTTATCTATATTTCCGTAGGCACCCCCTATTGAATTTCCTAAGAAACCTTTAGGTTCACTTATTAAGCCTGTTTGCAAAGAAAATTGGGTATTAAAATAATTTTTCTTGTATTCAAATAATAGGCCTAAACTTTCAGGTTGTTTAATTAATAAATACTCTTCTTCAGGATTCCTACCTTTAAAAGCTACAGCGGATACAGAACTTTGCGGATTAACCTGAATACCAGCACCTAGAAAACTACCTCTAGAGGAAAGTTGTAAGAAAGGTGAAGAACGTAATAAAGATTTACCCATTTTATTAGCTAAGTCTTCGTTGTTAATTCCTAAATATAAGGCAGGATTAACTCCATTGCCCATAAAATAACTGCTTGTTTTAGAAAACTTCCCATGAACTGCTAGGTATCTTAAATTCTTATCATTCTTAGCCCATAAGCTTTGAGTGTAATCGTGCTCTCCATAATTATTCGAAGCTAACCCCAGAGTAAGAATAGTGGTACCTGTTAAATCTGTATCTATCTCTCTAATCCTTTGTGAAGCATTTGATTGACTTGAACTTAACCAAGCTAAAGAAGGTAAGTTCTGAGCAAAAGTTGAACTAAGGGGTTTGTGAAAAGGTGCTCCTAATTCATCGAAAACAACAAATCCCTTATTACTAATAGCATTTACTAATCCATCTCCAGCAACTGACCCTACTTGACTCATTGATGAAGAGATAAATGAGTATAGGTTATTCTCTAAGGACATACTCGTGGCAACCATGGTTGACCCTACGGGCTTAGATGCAGCATCTAAATCCATCAATCCTTGTCCATAAATAGACTCATCTGCATATATACCCGATTTATCTGCAGTCATTAAAATCCTTTGAAGTATCTCCGTATTACCTAACTGGTTATTGAAATGCTGTGCTAGCAAAGCCACTCCTCCTGATACAAAGGGAGCAGCGTAAGAAGTACCTCCACCCACCGCATAACATGAATTATCAGAAACACAATTATCTGAAGTTTCGAAGATACCAGTATCACTGTAAGATGTGGCATAAGCTACAACAACTCCTTCTCCAGGAGCCGCTAAACAAAAATCCTTTGCTACTCCGCATCTATTTGAAAAATCTGATATGACGCCATCTTCATCTACGGAAACTACAGCTAGAGAATGTCCCTGTAACTCGGTTAAATAATATGGCATACCTGGAAAAACATCTGGACTGGAATAATCAGCACCTTGATCAGCGTATTGGCCTGTATTTCCTGCTGCCCATACAAATAGAGTCTTATTTGCATCTAAAACATTTGTCTGGCTTATTCTTTCTATTGTATTAGGGAAATTGGTCCTTAATTGCTCTTCGGTATACTCAATTATTGTTCCAGTATAACCAAAACTATTATTAATAACGTCTACTCCATTATCTATAAAGATTTCAAAAACTTGATCGTAAAAATTATCTATACCTGAATAGTCGGGTGACCCTCCACCAGAAGAGTCTCCCAAATCTACAGGGTCATAATCTTCAGGTGCTGAACCCAATTGAACAGCTATAAAGAATACTTTTGCATCAAATGCGACTCCATGCATTGGAGATCCGTCATCAGCACGTCTCCCTATTGCTATAGAAGATACAGCCGTACCATGCCTTTTTTGTTTAGTTGTAGGTGTGTAATTTGAGTAATTTAAGTAACTACCTGACTGTACTTTTAAAGGGGTTATTTCAGGATGACTATTATCTAAACCTGAGTCTACTACCCCTACAATCATGCCTTCACCTGTTGCTCCTCTTGCGTAAGCAGAGGAAGCGTTAGTCATTCCCAGACCATATTGCGTAGAATATTCGTAAAGAGATTCAAATTCTTCTTTATTTGCCTGGAAACAGGCATCATCGCAAGAAGGGGTAGCTGGTGTAGTTGCAGGCACTGAAGTGGGAGTTGATGTTGATCCTTGATTAGGAGTTGGCGCAGAGCTTCCACCTCCACCTCCACAAGAAACTATTAGAAAGAAAGATAAAGTAATAATGTATTTTTTCATGAAAGTAAGAATTTAACGCCCCCTATCATAATATTATCTTCATAAACTAAGCCTAAATCAGAAGCCTTCTCAAATAACTTATCATTATCATTGGCTTCCAAACAAAAGGCTGAAACTCCAGAGCCTCTTCCGTCCTCGTCTTCTAAAAACCTTATCCAAGTATTATCTAAATTAATTTGATTTCCGGTTACTCTTTCACTTTTTAAATTTAATACAGACTTCCAAGTATTTTTCATATCTTCTGGATTTTCTGCTTGTATTTCTACTCCTACAAACCTATTAACTAAGGAGGTATTTACAAATTTATCCCAGTTAGGTCCAGCCCATTTCCAACTTTCTTTAGGGTCCATCCAATCCAAAGATAGTATCGCTCCCCCCATTTGCTTAGGATGAAGGTGAATAGCTCTAGCTTCAGGGTGATCAGATTCCCATACAACTGTAATATCATTTTCTTTAACGCTTTGTTTTGCAGCTAAAAAATCATCAACTTGAACAATAACCATATAACCACCGTCACCATTTCTTCTATCTAAATACCTGCCAGCAGTTGTATTTTCTTCAACAGGACTTACTACTTCTAAAAAATCTGTACCTACAGGAAGTACCGCATTTTCAAGTCCAAAATGGGCCACTCCAGGGTCATTGAAAGATACTTTTATATCAAATAAATTACAGAGACTATCAACAATTGGGTCCCTCAAACTGGAGACCATTACAAGCTGCCTTAAATCCATTTCCCACCTATCCTCATATGCATCTATAATAAATAACTATCTTCACTAATACCAACTAAAATAATCAATAAAAATGGATATTTCTATAGATTTTGGAATTACGGTTACTGACATAATTAAAAGAGATAATGGAGTCTTATCTCATGAAATGACACTAACTAAACAGGACCCAGACCTCTGTCTTCTAAAAGATTTTTTATCCGAAATTAATTTTAAGACTGACGTGAACTTATTGGCTGTAACAGGTGGAAAACATTTAAATTTGGGGGATGAAATTGAATCAACGAAAATCATACATGTGAATGAAATTGATGCTGTTGGTGAAGGAGCCATGCATTTATCTGGTCTTAGCAATGAAAATCCTACTATTATTGTCAGCGCTGGATCAGGAACAGCCTGTATTCTTGCTCAAGATGGAAACTATATGCATTGTTCAGGTACAGGTGTTGGTGGAGGAACTGTCTTGGGTTTATCTAAATTATTATTAAATACTACTCATCCAGATGAAATTGCAGAATTAGCTAAAGCAGGTAATGAATCTGGGGTAGATTTAATTTTAGAAGATGTTGTTTCGGGGCCTATTGGTGAATTACCGTCAGATACAACCGCAGTAAATTTTGGAAAAATTTCAAAAATAGATTCTGAAATATCTAAACAAGATATAGCTGCAGGAATAGTAAATTTAGTAGGTCAAACGGCTGCAAGAATAGCAACTTCAGTTGCAACAACTTTTAATGCAAAGGAAATAGTTGTTGTTGGTAGGTCTCCTTCATTCAATGGATTAAAGAATTCTTTAGAACAAGCTGCATCAATTATGGGTTTCTCCCCTCATTTTCCTGAGAACGGTGAGTATGCTTCTGCTTTAGGAGCATTATTAGTTGCAGAAAAAAACCCTTCTGATTAAAAACCAGAAGGGTTTAAAAAAAGTCTGACGATGTCCTACTCTCACATGGTCGCAACCACACTACCATCGGCGCTAAAAGGTTTCACTTCTGAGTTCGAGATGGTATCAGGTGGTTCACTTTTGCTATGGTCATCAGACATAAACTTATAAATTCAATCAATTAACAATTTGGTTATATCAAGAAATTACTTGATGTAATACGGTCAAGCCGATCGAGCAATTAGTACAGGTTAGCTCAATGCCTTGCAGCACTTACACACCCTGCCTATCAACGTCCTAGTCTTGAACGGCTCTTTAGGACCCGAAGGTCCAGGGAAAACTAGTCTTGAAGGAGGCTTCCCGCTTATATGCTTTCAGCGGTTATCCTTTCCGAACATAGCTACCGGGCAATGCCATTGGCATGACAACCCGAACACCAGAGGTTCGTTCACTCCGGTCCTCTCGTACTAGGAGCAACTCTTCTCAATTTTCCAACGCGCACGGCAGATAGGGACCGAACTGTCTCACGACGTTCTAAACCCAGCTCGCGTACCACTTTAAATGGCGAACAGCCATACCCTTGGGACCTGCTTCAGCCCCAGGATGTGATGAGCCGACATCGAGGTGCCAAACACCCCCGTCGATGTGAACTCTTGGGGGGTATTAGCCTGTTATCCCCGGCGTACCTTTTATCCGTTGAGCGATGGCCCTTCCATTCAGAACCACCGGATCACTATGACCTACTTTCGTACCTGCTCGACTTGTCAGTCTCGCAGTTAAGCAACCTTATGCCATTGCACTCATTGCACGATGTCCGACCGTGCTGAGGTTACCTTCGCACTCCTCCGTTACTCTTTAGGAGGAGACCGCCCCAGTCAAACTACCCAGCACACACTGTCCTCAACCCGGATTACGGGTCTAAGTTAGAACTTCAAATTTAATAGGGTGGTATTTCAAGGACGACTCCACAAGAGCTAGCGCTCTTGCTTCAAAGTCTCCCACCTATCCTACACAAATAAACTCAAAGTCCAGTGTGAACCTATAGTAAAGGTGCACGGGGTCTTTCCGTCTAGCCGCGCGTATACGGCATCTTCACCGCAAATTCAATTTCACTGAGTCTCTGGTGGAGACAGCGTGGCCGTCGTTACGCCATTCGTGCAGGTCGGAACTTACCCGACAAGGAATTTCGCTACCTTAGGACCGTTATAGTTACGGCCGCCGTTCACCGGGGCTTCGATCACGAGCTTCGCCCAAAAGGGCTAACCCAGTCAATTAACCTTCCGGCACCGGGCAGGCGTCACACCCTATACGTCCACTTTCATGTTTGCAGAGTGCTGTGTTTTTAGTAAACAGTCGCAGCCACCTGGTATCTTCGACCCTCTTCCGCTCCGAGAGCAAGTCTCTTCACGTAATGAGGGCGTACCTTCTCCCGAAGTTACGGTACCATTTTGCCTAGTTCCTTCACCAGAGTTCTCTCAAGCGCCTTAGTATTCTCTACCTGACCACCTGTGTCGGTTTACGGTACGATTCCTTGCTACCTATAGCTTAGAAGTTTTTCCTGGAAGCATGGCATCAACCACTTATTATTTCCTAAGAAATAATCGTCATCAGTTCTCAGCCTTAGAGATCCGGATTTTCCTAAATCTCCAGCCTACAACCTTAAACAAGGACAACCATCGCCTTGCTGGCCTAGCCTTCTCCGTCACTCCATCGCAATAACAAGAAGTATAGGAATATTAACCTATTTCCCATCGACTACGGCTTTCGCCCTCGCCTTAGGGGTCGACTCACCCTGTCCCGATTAACGTTGGACAGGAAACCTTGGTCTTTCGGCGGAGAGGTTTTTCACCCCTCTTATCGTTACTTATGTCAGCATTCTCACTTCTGATACCTCCAATAAACCTCTCGATTTACCTTCAGTGGCATACAGAACGCTCCCCTACCACAAAACACATAATGTATTTTGTTCGCAGCTTCGGTGTATGATTTAGCCCCGTTACATCTTCCGCGCAGGCCGACTCGACTAGTGAGCTGTTACGCTTTCTTTAAAGGATGGCTGCTTCTAAGCCAACCTCCTAGCTGTTTGGGCCTTCCTACAACGTTTCCCACTTAATCATACTTTGGGACCTTAGCTGGCGATCTGGGTTGTTTCCCTCTCGACTACGGACGTTAGCACCCGCAGTCTGTCTCCCTCACTGTACTTGCTGGTATTCGGAGTTTGCATCGGTTTGGTAAGTCGGGATGACCCCCTAGCCGAAACAGTGCTCTACCCCCAGCAGTAATATGAGAGGCTCTACCTAAATAGATTTCGGGGAGAACGAGATATCTCCGAACTTGATTAGCCTTTCACTCCTATCCACAGCTCATCCCCCCATTTTTCAACATAGGTGGGTTCGGGCCTCCAGTAAGTGTTACCTCACCTTCACCCTGGCCATGGATAGATCGTCCGGTTTCGCGTCTAATACCTGAGACTAAGTCGCCCTATTAAGACTCGGTTTCCCTGCGCCTTCCTCAAAAAAGTTAAGCTTGCCACAGAAATTAACTCGCTGACCCATTATACAAAAGGTACGCCGTCACTATTCGCAAGCGAATAGCTCCGACAGCTTGTATGCAAGCGGTTTCAGGTTCTATTTCACTCCCCTCTCCGGGGTTCTTTTCGCCTTTCCCTCACGGTACTGGTTCACTATCGGTCAGCTAGGAGTATTTAGCCTTGGAGGATGGTCCCCCCATATTCAGTCAAGATTTCTCGTGTCCCGACCTACTCGATTTCACTTTAAATTAGTTTTCATATACAGGGCTATCACCTTCTTCGGCCGGCCTTTCCAGACCATTCTACTAACCAATATAAAGCTTAAGGGCTGTTCCGCTTTCGCTCGCCGCTACTCACAGAATCTCAATTGATTTCTTTTCCTGCGGTTACTAAGATGTTTCAATTCTCCGCGTTTGCCTCTTTATCCTATGAATTCAGATAAAGATACCTAGGTTATCCTAGGTGGGTTTTCCCATTCGGAAATCTCCGGATCAAAGCCTGTTACCGACTCCCCGAAGCTTATCGCAAGTTACTACGTCCTTCATCGCCTCTAGCTGCCAAGGCATCCACCGTTTGCACTTCATTACTTGACCATATTACATCAATTAACTTAATGATATTTTCAAGCATTTCTATCTACTATAACGCCAAATTACTTTGCAGTTACTCACTTAAGGTTTCGGATTAAAAGAATAATTAAACCTTAATATGAGTAGTTAATTTGCATACCTAAAAAAATCTAGATATGACTTGATTGAACTTATAAAAATTTTAAAGAACTCGTCTTTCATCTTTCAGTTAAAGAAGAAGACAAATAAGTAATTCGTGTGAACGCCTATAACAAGCGATTATTTTTTTAAGGAGGTGATCCAGCCCCAGGTTCCCCTAGGGCTACCTTGTTACGACTTCATCCCAGTCATGAATCACACCGTGGTGATCGTCTTCCAAAGGTTAGACTAACCACTTCTGGTGCAACCCACTTCCATGATGTGACGGGCGGTGTGTACAAGGCCCGAGAACGTATTCACCGCGACATGCTGATTCGCGATTACTAGTGATTCCGACTTCATGGAGTCGAGTTGCAGACTCCAATCCGGACTAAGAAAAGTTTTAAGGGTTTAGCTCCAGCTTGCGCTTTGGCATCCCTCTGTACTTCCCATTGTAGCACGTGTGTAGCCCTACCCATAAGGGCCATGATGACTTGACCTCGTCCCCGCCTTCCTCCGGGTTTCACCCGGCAGTCTCCCTATAGTTCCCACCTTAACGTGCTGGCAAATAAGGATAGGGGTTGCGCTCGTTACTGGACTTAACCATACATCTCACGACACGAGCTGACGACAGCCATGCAACACCTGTCACAGCGTTCCCGAAGGCACATTCTCATCTCTGAAAACTTCGCTGGATTTCAAGGGTAGGTAAGGTTTTTCGCGTTGCATCGAATTAAACCACATGCTCCACCACTTGTGCGGGCCCCCGTCAATTCATTTGAGTTTTAGCCTTGCGGCCGTACTCCCCAGGCGGAGAACTTAATGCGTTAGCTGTGCCACTGAACAGTTAAATCTATCCAACGGCTAGTTCTCATCGTTTACGGCGTGGACTACCAGGGTATCTAATCCTGTTTGCTACCCACGCTTTCGCACCTTAGCGTCAGTGACGAGCCAGAGAGCTGCCTTCGCCATTGGTATTCCTTCTGATATCTACGCATTTCACCGCTACACCAGAAATTCTACTCTCCTCTCTCGTACTCTAGTTTAGTAGTTTTGAATGCAGTTCCTAGGTTGAGCCCAGGGCTTTCACATGCAACTTGCTAAACCGCCTACGCGCGCTTTACGCCCAGTAATTCCGATTAACGCTTGGACCCTCCGTATTACCGCGGCTGCTGGCACGGAGTTAGCCGGTCCTTATTCTTCAGGTAACGTCAACAAATTAGGGTATTAATCTAAAATGCTTCTTCACTGATTAAAGTGCTTTACAACCCTAGGGCCTTCTTCACACACGCGGTATACCTGGATCAGGGTTGCCCCCATTGTCCAATATTCTTAACTGCTGCCATCCGTAGATGTCTGGGCCGTGTCTCAGTCCCAATGTGGCTGATCGTCCTCTCAGACCAGCTAAAGATCGTTGCCTTGGTAGGCCTTTACCCCACCAACAAGCTAATCTTACGCAGGCTCATCCAATAGTGAAAGCAGCAAGCTGCCCCCTTTCCCCCTTAGGGCGTATGCGGTATTAATCCGGGTTTCCCCGGGCTATCCCCCGCTACTGGGTAGATTCCTACGCGTTACTCACCCGTTCGCCGCTCGTCAGCACCAGATTCAGCAAGCTGAATCTTTATGTCTGTTACCGCTCGACTTGCATGTTTAAAAGTTACCGCCAGCGTTCAATCTGAGCCATGATCAAACTCTTCAATTGAATTTTGAAAATTAAGTGCCTTCTTACAGGCACAAAAAAACCAGAAAAATTATTCCGATAAATCGAAGCAATAATCCTGATTTGGTAAGTTGCGCTTAATTACAAGCGCCCACACGAATTACTTATTAATACTTTTAAAAAACTACCCTAAAACCTTTAGGGACGCGCAGTATACAATAAAATAGACTGTAAAAAAGGTATTTTTGGGTTTATTTTAAGGTAATTTTAGCTATCTTCTTTTTCCCTACCTGAATGAGGCTTTCTTTTCCTTTATTTAAGGTATATTTATCATCTGAAACCCTTTCGCCATCCACCTGTACCGCCCCCTGTTTTATAAGCCTCATAGCCTCTGAGGTGCTTTTCGACATACCACTATCTTTAAGAATTCTTGTTAATAACTCTGCATGTCCCTCAGAGTCTAATAATATGTTTTTAACATTCGCAGGTGTATTTCCCTTTTGAAACCTTTCGATGAAATTTTCTTTCGCTTTTTTCCCTTTTCCTTCATGAAATCTTTCAACAATCTCCTCAGCTAAAAGGAACTTAATGTCTCTAGGATTTTCACCATCTTCTTGAGCTTTTTTTAAATTATCTATTTCGCTAGACGTTTTAAAGCTTAATAAAGAGAAATATCGCCACATTAACTTATCAGAAATAGACATAATTTTCCCAAACATATCATCCGGATCATCTTCAAGAGCTACATAATTATTAAGCGATTTAGACATTTTTTTTACTCCATCGAGACCTTCTAATAGTGGGACAGTAAAAATTGCTTGTTGGTCTATTCCATAATGTTTCTGGACCTCTCTTCCAAGAAGTAAATTAAATTTCTGGTCCGTTCCTCCCAATTCTATATCTGCTTTTAGCTCAACAGAATCATATCCTTGAAGAAGTGGATATAAAAATTCATGAATTGAAATAGGTTGCTGAGACTTATATCTTTTCGCAAAATCATCTCTTTCTAGCATTCTAGCTACAGTATAAGAAGATAGAAGTTTGATAAATTCAGAAGGATGGACTTTATTCATCCATTCAGAATTAAATCTAACTTCAGTCTTTTCTGGGTCCAATATCTTAAATACTTGAGATTTATAAGTTTCTGCATTATTTTTTATCTGATCCTCAGTCAAAACAGGTCGAGTCTCGTTAACGCCAGAAGGGTCTCCAACTAACCCAGTAAAATCCCCTATAAGAAAAATTACTTCATGTCCTAATTCTTGAAATAGTTTCATCTTATTTAATAGAACCGTGTGCCCTAAGTGAAGATCAGGTGAAGTAGGGTCAAATCCAGCTTTGACCCTTAACTTCTTTTCGCCTTTAATTTTTTTTAAAAAAGCATCCTCAGGTATTATTTCTTCAGATCCGCGAATGAGGATCTCTAATTCATTTTTATTCATTCTTGCATCTATTATATGTCTATTTTCAGGTATCATTCGAGTTTATGCTGGTTAAAAGGTTTATAACCATCTTCAAAAATTTTCCGAAAAGGCACTTCGTTGCTATTCTGTTTGGTCTGCTAATGTTAATTAGTCTTAGTATTCTTGGAAATTTTGATCTTTCTAATCAAAAAAAAGTTTCAGATCTTTCTAAAAAATTAGAAATAAAGATCTTAAAACAAGAAGCAAAATACAAACCATTTTTAACTTCAAAAGAAGCGGTAATTAAAAGAAATGACTCTTTATTTACCATACTGACTAGATTTGGTGTAAAAAATGAGAACATCATTAATCTTATTAACTCAGAAAATAGCAACTTATTATCTAATATAGAAATAGGCGACAGAATAAGAGTTACTCTAGATAAAAATAATCAAATTAAGGATCTGTTGTATATAGATGACTTTCGATCAGGCGTACAAGCTGAAAAATTTGAAGGAACTTATAAGATAATTAAATTCCAACAAAAGCTTGAGAAAGTTCAAGTCTTTAAACATGTAGTAATAGAGGACTCGATGTATATGTCTGGAATCAAAGAAGGCATACCTGATAGTGTTTTGATGGATGTTGTTTATATAAATGGT
Source organism: uncultured SAR86 cluster bacterium (assembly GCA_902554355.1). Taxonomy (GTDB): domain Bacteria; phylum Pseudomonadota; class Gammaproteobacteria; order Magnimaribacterales; family Magnimaribacteraceae. The sequence goes on from CACDOC010000006.1 coordinate 30,339, forward strand.
TGGGATATTGATTTTACGCATGACATAAGACCTGGGGATACTTACAGTTTAATCTATGAAGAGATTCTTGTAGATGGAGAAAAGGTTTTAGATGGCGACGTACTTATCACTGAATTTCATAACAGAAATAAAAAAATTACTTCTGTTAGATTTGATCTACCAAATGGAAAATCTGAATATTTCTCTATTGACGGGATTAATGTAAAAAAAGCCTTTCTTAGGTCACCTGTAAAATTAAGTTACATAAGTTCTAAATATAATTTAAGAAGAAAACACCCAGTTCTTCATACAATTAGATCTCATAATGGAGTTGACTACGCTGCTAGTAAAGGTTCTCCAGTAAGGGCAACGGGGGACGGAACTATTTCTTTCGCACAATACAATGGTGGGTGCGGTAATGAAATTAAGATTAAACACTCCGAAGATTACACAACTCGTTACTGCCACTTAGATAAATACCACTCAAGAACTAAAGTAGGAAGAAAGATAAAGCAGGGTCAAACTATAGGTTATGTGGGAAGTACAGGCTTAGCTACTGGACCACATCTTCACTACGAGTTTCACGTCAACGGAAAACACACTGACCCTTTAAAAGTTAAATTCCCCAATGCAACTCCTATAAGATCAAGTGAAAAGAATCAATTTAATCAAGTTGCTTATCATCTCACTAAACAACTTAACAACTATAAGGAGATTTCCTTAAACTTAATTGAAGAGGTTCCAAGTGGCTGAAATTTATATAGGTTTAATGTCTGGAACAAGTGCGGACTCTATAGACTGCGCAGCTTTAGACCTGTCTTCAGAGGAAATAAAAGTTTTAGGTTGTAAAAATTTTGAGATTCCTAAGGATCTCAAGAAAGATATTATCCAATCCTCGCAATCGACAAAAGTTAAGAAAGATTTAATACATAGTTTAGATTTTAGGATGGCAGATGTACTTGTTGGTTCTGTAAAAGCAATGTTAACTGAATTAAGTATAGATATTGAGGCCGTAAAAGGAATAGGTTCACATGGCCAAACGATTAAGCATGAGCCAAGATCAAAATTTCCTTATACCCTACAGATCGGCAATCCACAAAAGATCAGTGATGATTTAAACCTAAGAACTGTTGGAAATTATAGGCATGACGATATAGAAGCTGGCGGTGAAGGCGCCCCTCTAACACCAATATTTCATGAGAAAGTCTTTGGGAAAGATAAAACCCGAAAGGTGATAATTAATATTGGGGGTATAACAAACATTACATTCTTGGATTATCCTAAAAAAATTGGTTTCGATAGCGGCCCGGGAAATTGTTTAATGGATTCTTGGAGCAGAGCGCATGATATTGGTAATTATGATGATAAAGGCTCTTGGGCCTCTTCAGGAACTATAAATCTATCATTGTTAGAAATTATGATGAGTGATGAATACTTCTTACGCGATTACCCAAAAAGTACAGGTCCTGACTATTTTAGTTATAAATGGATACAGAAAAATCTAAGAAGTTTATCTAAAGAAATATCACCAGAAGATGTTCAAGCAACTCTATTGCAAGTAACGACTCTTTCATTAATCGAATCTATAAATATCCTTAAAATATCTGATGAGAATATCTATTTATGTGGAGGAGGTGTGCATAACGAATTTCTTTGTAATGAGTTAAAGAAACAAAGTAAATCAGAAATTAGAACAACGTTAGATCTGGGAATTGATCCTGACTTCTTAGAGGCTATATGCTTTGGGTGGTTAGCAAAGCAAAGAATAGAGAATAAGAAATTTAATTTAAGTGACATTACTGGGAGTAATGGAGAGGTTTATTTAGGAAGGATATACGAACCTTCTAAATAGAAAAAGATTCACCACAACCACATGTTGTTGTTGCATTAGGGTTTGTAATTATAAACTTGGACCCCATCAAGTCTTCAGTGTAATCGACCGTAGAGCCTTCTAGATATTGTAGGCTTAACGAATCCACAACTAAATTCGCTCCGTCTTTAGTTATACATGTATCTTCTTCATCAATTATTTTGTCAAAAGAAAATCCATACTGAAAACCGGAACAGCCGCCCCCAGTAACATACACCCTTAGGTTTAAGCCATTACTGTCATCTTCAGAATTACTAAGCGAAAGGATTTTATTGACTGCTCCGTCAGTGATCTGCAAAACTGAGGGCACATAACTCTCAACCATTTTCTAGACCTGTGCTTTGACTAAAACCATTCATTAAATTGTAACACTCTACAGCTTGTCCAGCAGCCCCTTTAAGTAAATTATCAATAGATGAAATAACAATAATTTGATTTTCTATATTTGAATAATTAACTGAAATATTACAATTATTCGTTTTGGCAATTGACTTGATGTCAGGTACTTTGTCAGATTCCATAATCTTTACATTTGCTGAATCTTCATAATATAGTTCGTATAAGTCTTGAATATCTAGGTCCAGCAATTCTCTTAACTGTATGTATATTGTTGAATAAATTCCTCTCATAGCAGGTATAAGATGAGGTAAAAAATTTATCTTAATCGGGTAACCTGCAACTAGTTCTAATATTTCTTGTATTTCAGGTAAGTGCCTATGGCCCTCCAAACCATATGCTCTAAAATTTTCTTGTATTTCCTCTGATAATCCATTTTGAACTGTTTTCCTGCCGGCACCACTAATACCAGACTTGGCATCAATGATAATTGAATCGACTTCAAGTTTAGAATTTAAAATAGGAAGAACCCCTAGAAGGCTGGACGTAGGATAACAACCTGGAACTGCAACCAGTCTTGCTGATTTTATCTCTTGTAAATTTAGTTCCGTTAATCCATAGACAGATTCAGATAAAAGTTCTTCTTGAGTATGAAGAGAGCCATACCATTCCTCCCAAATTTTGGTGTTCTTCAATCTAAAATCTGCTGAAAGGTCTATAACTTTTATATTCTTTGTTAAGAATGAGCTCACCATGCTCATAGATACACCATGAGGTGTTGCAAAGAAGATTACCTCACAATCATAGAAAATATCATCATCAGGCTTTACAAAAATTAGGTTAGATTCTTTCACAATTTTACTTGTGCTTTGTCCAAGTAGCTCCCTAGAACTAACTGCTATAACTTCAGTTTTAGGGTGATTAGAAAGAATTCTTAATAACTCTTCTCCAGTAAAACCTGACCCACCAAGAATTCCTACTTTTGTTAGATTGTTGCTCATTTACAAATAGCCTAATAATTTAGGCAGCGCATTATATAAGCAAGTTTTAATTGTATCTAGGTGGAACTTTTAAGATAAACGTTTAATAGGAGCCTTTCCCAGGAAGAAATTTCATTAATTAATAATGCTCTAGAAGCAAAAGATTTTGATTCATCTAAAAGGCCTTGTACGAGCCTTAAGTGTGCTAATCTTAAATAGATAGCACCTTCTTTTTTAGTTATTCTTAAAGCTCTTTCAAGTTCGGAGTTTGCCTGTATTAACTTACCTGCTTTCAAGTAAGCATCAGAGTTAACCAAGATTCTTTGAACAGAAGGGTTTTTAGCATTTATTTTAAAAATTTCATCTTCTAAGAAATTAATATCTGAAACTAATAACTCAACAGAAGAAGAAAATTCTTCGACTGAAATAGAATCTGAAGTTATATATTTGTTGTTTTGATTAGATGCACAAGATAGAAGAACAAAAACCACTGATAAAAAAATTATGAGTCTAAAATTATTCAACCCTAGCCTTCCTCAAAAACTTTTTTTAACTTTTGCATAACATCTGACTGATTTCTTTTAGGTTTTGTAGCACATTTACTTCTGACAGATGGGATTGTATTTGGTTCAGTCCCAATAATAAATGGAACTAGTAGCGAGTTCTTGCACTTTTCTCCACTAACTAACCCATCTTTCTTATCAGTCCAAATATATTTTATCCTCGGAAAATCATTTCTTTCTATTGAAGAGGGCTGAATATCATTAATAAAATTTTTCCATACTTCTAGAGCTCCTGACCTACCTGTAAGTGGAGTTGGGCGATTATCATCAAATCCAAGCCACACTAAAACTAACAGATCACCAGCAAAACCAACAAACCAGCTATCTCTCTGATCATCAGAAGTGCCTGTTTTACCTCCTGCTTCCCAAGAGTCAATTTTTTTTCTAGGGTATCCTCTTGCAGTACCAGAAATAAAAGTCTGTTTCATGGCAAACTTGAGAAGATGAACTGGTTCAGGCCTGATTCTTTGTTCAATCTTGTAAGGATAAGATAAATCTATATCACCCTTTAAATCTTTAATATCTCTTATGGACCTGAGAGGGCTATAAAAACCATCTGCAGCAATGACCTGATAAGATTGAATAGCTTCAAAAGGAGACATTTCAAATGATCCAATAAACAAAGATGGGTATCTTTCAATTGATTTAACTATTCCTAGTTTATTAAAAGTTTCCTGCACTGAGTCATAACCCAGGTCTAATCCAAGTCTGGCAGAAGCGATGTTATAGGACTGCCATAGAGCTACATGCAAAGGGATTTTCCCATGGAACTTCTTATCGAAATTATTGGGTTCCCAAATTTCTCCCCCGCTCTGAATGGACAATTTAGAATCATCCAGAATAGTTGTTAAGTTGTATTGGTCATATTTATTCAAAGCAGTTAGGTATATAAAGGGTTTAACTAATGATCCAATTGGTCTAATTGCATTAATGGATCTATTAAAACCAAATTTAGCAGGATCTGAGCTTCCTACAACTGCTTTAATTTCGCCTGTTGATATGTCAACAGCAATCGCAGCTCCTTCTAGTTCAATTAGTCTATCTCCATACTTTTTGACCAATTGATTTTTAGTCTTTTTAATATTGTATTCCAAAGAATCTTGTAAAACAGGATCTAAATTGGTTTGTACCTTCAGGCCCTGAGTCCTTAATTCAGAGTCTTCGTAATTTTCCCTGAGTTCTAACCTAACTAGATCATGGAAAGCGGGATATTTAGTTTCACTTCTAAAACTTGGGGAAACTATCCCTAACGGCCTTGACTTGTAATCTTCTAACAAACTTGAATCAATATATCTGCCCTTTTGTAATATATCTAAAACAAGATTTCTTCTACTGGTTGCGTTATTAGGATTTCTTCGAGGATTATATAAGGATGGTCCTTTTAACATTCCCACCAAAAGCGCTACCTGTTCAGCTTCTAAGTTTGCTACAGAGGTACCAAAAAAATGCTGGGCACCCATTCCAAAACCATGAATTGCTCTCTTGCCAGATTGGGCCAAGAATACATCATTAATGTAAGCAAGTAGAATTTCTTCCTTAGAATAATGAAATTCAATCAACAAGGCCGCAATAGCTTCCATTACTTTTCTTTTAATTGTTTGTTCAGAGGTAAAGAATAAATTTTTGGCTAATTGCTGAGTTATGGTGCTTCCACCTTGTTCTATATCTCTAGCTTTAACATTAGTAAAAAAGGCTCTAAAAATAGATCTTAAAGAAATTCCTCTATGGTTAAAAAAATTCTGATCTTCTATCGATAAAATCGTATCAATTAAAATTGAAGGTACCTGAGACCAATTCAATAAGATCCTATCTTCCATATGGGATGGGTACATTCCTCCAATGGCTATAGGCTCAAGCCTAATAATATCAACTGAAATACCTAGTTGATTGGTTATCTTCGAAACCTTTCCTTCTTCAATAAAGATATCAAACAATCCACTTTTTTGGTCGTCATACCCTCTTAAGAAAATCTTTAGATTATTTTTTTGGTACCTAAATTCTCCAGGCTTTGAAGGGTTCTCATTCTCGGAATAAGAGAGCATATCTAATTCCCTAATAAGATAAGATTTATTTACCTTTGAGCCTTCTGCTATATCTAAAGATCTAGCATAAATTTTTGCTGGTATGGTCCATAATATACCCTCTAGTTTATTGGTAACTCTTGAGTCAATAATAGCAACCAATGCTGCTGATAATACGAAAAATATAACCAGTGCAATTAATGCTAATGAGCCTAAAGTAAATTTAATCTTCATTTATCACTTGAAAATATTATTAAATTGAAACAGTCTACGTTTTTTAAAATATTTTAGGAAAAAATATGAAGTATGATTTAAGTACAATTGGCAGTGCATTAGTAGACTTTACGTTTAGTATAGATAAAGCTTACGAAGCTAATCTAGCTAAATATGAGATTCCAAAAGGATCTATGACTCTAATAGATAGAGAAGATCAAGAGACTTTAATAAATGAACTTATAGCAATGAATATAAGTCTTGATAAGGCTTGTGGTGGTTCAGGTACAAACACCACCGTTGCAGCTTCACTTTTTGGTGCCGATTGTCATATGTCATGCATTGTTTCAGATGATGATCACGGAAAGTTCTACATAGAAGATCTATTATCCAATAAAGTTTCCCACTCCAATCCACCTGTATCCTCAAATCTATCTTCAGGAAGGTGTTTAGTTATGGTTTCTCCTGATGCAGAGAGGACCATGTGCACTAATCTGGGAATTAATTCAGAATTGTCTATGAACGAAATCAATAAAGAAGCTATTAAAAGATCAGATTATCTTTTCTTAGAAGGTTATCTTGTTGCTTCTCCCAAGGGGATAGAAGTATGCAGAAAAGCTTTAGAAATTGCTAAAGAACATGAAATAAAAGTTTCGATATCATTTTCTGACCCCAATATAATTAATGCTTTTAGAAAAGACATTCAATCTCTACTCGAAATTCAATGCGATCTTATCTTCTGTAACGAAGAAGAAGCTCTTGCTTACGCCGAAACCGATAGTGTCAACAATGCATTTGAGCTATTAAAAGAAACATCACCCAATTTTTTAATTACTCAAGGTTCTTCGGGGTGTGTAGGGTTTGATGGAAAAAATCAAATTGATATCCCAGGACATAAAGTTGAAGCTATTGACTCTAACGGTGCGGGAGATATGTTTGCTGGAGCAGTGTTGTATTGCCTAAGCCAAGGTCAGAGCCTTGAAGATGGAGCTAAATTTGGATGTTATGCTGCTTCGAAAGTTGTCAGTCATGTGGGTCCAAGGTTATCGAAAGAAGAGTACAAAAAAATAAAAGTTAATTATTTCTAGCTATTAAAAAAATATTCTGATAAATTGCTGCGCGCTTAAAGAAAGCCAAAAAAAAATTACCATCTAATTATGCCGAAAAAGCCTACTAAAAATAAAAAAACTAAGAAGGCAACAACTAAGAAAGCTGCTCCTAAGAAAGCTGCTCCTAAGAAAGCTGCTCCTAAGAAAGCTGCTCCTAAGAAAGTGACAAATAAAAAGAGCGTATCTAGGAAAGCTACTGCAAAGAAATCTACCGCAAAAGCCACTTCTACAAAAAAATATGAAGAAGCTCAATTTCTTGCTTCTATAAAACCTTATGCTCTCAAAAAGAAAGAGAAGTATATGAATGCTAAACAAAAACAACATTTCATGGCTATTCTTGATAGTTGGGCAGAGCAATTACAGATTGAACAAGATAGAACTGCAGATAAGATTCAAGAAAATGCTAGTCATTTTCCAGACGAATCCGATAGAGCCACTCATGAAGAGGAATTTACTCTTGAATTAAGAACTAGAGAAAGGGAGCGAAAGTTACTTTCTAAGATCAACGAATCAATAGACGACTTAAATTCAAATGATTATGGTTATTGTGCTTCATGCGGGATTGAGATAGGCATCAGAAGGTTAGAGGCTAGACCGACCGCAACAAGATGCATAGACTGTAAAACAATAGAAGAAATTCATGAACGTCAGCAATTTGGGTAAGTTTTGCTTTGGTTAACCATAACCAAGAAGATGTTCCTCCCGAGCTATACGCTCAGTCTCAACATAAAATCCAAATTGAACAAATTGATTCCCATGCCAAGGAAATAATTCATAGTCTTAAAGATTCTGGATTTAAAGCATATTTAGTAGGGGGGTGTATTAGGGATCTGGTTCTAAACAAAGATCCTAAAGATTTTGATGTTGTCACTGAAGCAACGCCTGAACAAATCAAAAGAGCCATTCCCAGAAGTAGGGTAATCGGGACAAGATTTAAATTAGTTCATGTTCGAAAAGGAAGAAAAATAACTGAAGTTTCGACATTTAGATCTAAAGGGGGGAAAAGAACTTCTAAAACAAATAAAGGCATTGTTTTGAGAGACAATTTCTACGGTACGATACAAGAAGATGCCTTTAGAAGGGACTTCACTATCAATTCCTTATATTTAGATATAGATGATATGAAGATTATCGATTATACGGGTGGTTTTAATGACTTAAATAATAGAGAACTAAAATCAATAGGAGACAGTAAATTAAGATTTAGAGAAGATCCGATAAGAGTAATAAGAGCAGTTAGATTCCTAAGCAATCTAAATCTAAAAATAAAGAAAACTTTAAAAAAAGACCTCTTTAATTTTGCTCACATGCTTCAAGAGATACCGCCAGCTAGAAAATATGAAGAAATTCTTAAACTCTTCTTGGCTGGTAATGCAAAGAAAAATTTTATACTCCTTCTAGAACTTCATATCTTAAAGTTCTTACTACCTATTACTGCTAAGCAATGTTCTAATGAAAAAAACTATATTTTTTTTCTTACAGCTTTATCTAACTCTGACGACAGAGTTAAAAAAGACTTACCTTTAACTCCAGCCTTCCTATTCTCCGTATTATTGTGGCCGGCTCTGACAAACAGGATGGGAGAAATAAATTCTAGAAAAATTAAATCACTCATTCTGTTAAGAGCTTCAAACATTATTTTTAAACAGTGCAGAGAAGATTGTTTTATCCCCAAAAGAACAGAAAATATGATTAAGGAGATATGGGAGTTTCAGATTAAACTTCTAAAATTTCCTCCAAAATCAAAGCTAATTTTTTCTCATAGAAGATTCAGAGCAGGGTATGATTTTCTTTTATTGAGGGAGGAAGCGGGACTTAATCTAGGTGGTGCAGGTAAATGGTGGAAAGAAAACCAACCTAAATCTAAGCGTTTTTATAAAAATAAATAAATCCTTTTTTTAAAATAGATACTGTATATTAATTTCATAAAGAATCTTTTATGGAAACTAAATTAATAGATTTAAGTGTATATAAGAAAGTACCGAAGTTTATTGCTGTAGAAGGCCCTATAGGAGCAGGGAAAACAACGCTTACAAAACTACTAGCTGATTCATTTGGTTATGATACTTTCCTTGAAAAGCCTTCTGAAAATCCTTTCTTACCTGATTTCTATACAAACCCATCGCAGGCAGCCCTAGCAACTCAATTATTTTTCTTGTTTCAAAGAGTGAAACAAATTCAAGAATTGAAACAGGGTGACATTTTCTCTGATAATAGAGTCTCTGACTTCTTACTGGATAAAGACAAGCTATTTGCTAAAGCGACTTTATCCAAGGAAGAACTAAAGTTATATGAACAAATTTACGAGTACTTATCTTTAGATTTACCCACTCCAGATTTAGTTGTTTACTTGCAAGCAGAGACAAAAACTCTTTACGAGAGAGTAATGCATAGAGGAATTGAAATGGAAAAGAGTATAAGTTATGACTATTTAGAGTTGCTTAACGAAACTTATAAGGAATTCTTCTTTGAGTATGATAGGTCGCCCGTGTTGATTGTTAATTCAGATTATCTCGAATTACAATCTAGCAAGAAAGATTACGATTTACTTTTAGAAAAGTTATTGGATTACTTCAATAAACCTGAAGGAGCTAAGATGTATTTTAATCCTGCTCCTACTTTAATTTAAATTTATACCATGGCTAAAGAAAGAATATACGAACCTTCAGAAGAAATTATTAACGATGCCGTTATTTCTAATGATGAGTTCGAAGAACTTTATAAAGAATCAATCAACAACCCAGATCAATTTTGGGATCAACAAGCACGTAATTACCTTTCATGGGATAAAGAATGGGATGTAATAAAAGAAAGTGATCTAACGAAAGGCGACGTAAGCTGGTTTAAAGGGGCTAAATTAAACGCTTCCGTAAATTGCATTGACAGGCACCTAGAGAATAATGGTGAGAAGACAGCAATTATCTGGGAAGGAGACGATCCTCAAGACTCTTTAAAGATTACTTATAAACAATTGCATGAGTCTGTCTGTAGATTTGCTAACGCCTTGAAGAAAAGAGGAATAAGCAAAGGAGATAGGGTTTGTATTTACATGCCCATGATTCCCGAGGCGGCTTATGCTATGTTGGCTTGTGCAAGAATTGGTGCAATTCATTCAGTAGTATTTGGAGGATTTTCTCCAGAATCCCTCAAGGACAGAATTTTAGACTCAGATTGTGAGAGTGTTATTACTGCAGATGAAGGGTTGAGAGGCTCTAAAAAAATACCTCTAAAAAATAATGTAGATACGGCTTTAGAAGACTGCCCAAACGTACACTCAGTTTTTGTTGTAAAAAGAACAGATGCGGATGTGAATTGGAATGATAGGAGGGATGTTGATTATCAAGAGATAATTGATTCAGTTCCACCAGAATGCGAAGCTGAACCAATGGATTCTGAAGATCCATTATTTATTTTGTATACCTCTGGATCCACTGGGAAACCTAAAGGTGTTCTTCATACCACTGGAGGCTATCTTTTACAGGCATCCATATCTCACAAACTAGTGTTTGATTATAAAGATGATGAAATCTATTGGTGTACAGCAGATGTTGGGTGGGTCACGGGTCACTCTTATATTGTTTATGGTCCGCTTGCCAATGCTGCTACAACCTTAATGTTTGAAGGAATTCCAACTTACCCTAACGCATCTAGATTCTGGGAAGTCATAGACAAACATAAAGTTAATATTTTTTACACCGCTCCAACAGCCCTTAGAGCCTTAATGGCGCAAGGAGATGAGTGCGTTAAATCTTCTTCCAGAGATTCCTTGAGAGTTCTTGGTACTGTTGGTGAGCCTATAAATCCTGAAGCATGGGAATGGTATTACAAAGTGGTAGGCGATTCTAAATGCCCTATAGTTGATACTTGGTGGCAAACTGAGACAGGAGCAATGATGATAACTCCTTTAGCTGGATCAACTCCACTTAAGCCTGGTAGCGCCACTAAACCTTTTCTGGGTATTGAGCCTGCACTTCTTGATGAGAATGGAAAAGAAATAGAAGGAGAAGGATCAGGAAATCTTGTAATTAAATCAAGCTGGCCTTCTCAAATTAGGTCCGTTTATGGGGACCATCAAAGATGCATAGAAACTTATTATTCTATGTACCCTGGTTATTACACAACTGGCGACGGGGCAAGAAGGGATAAAGATGGATACTACTGGATAACAGGTAGAGTAGATGACGTATTAAATGTTTCTGGACACAGATTAGGTACTGCAGAAGTTGAGAGCGCATTGGTTTTACATGAGACAGTTGCCGAAGCTGCGGTAGTTGGATATGAACACGAAATAAAAGGTCAAGGCATATATTGTTATGTAACTCTAATGTTGGGTGAAGAGCCGAGTGAAGACCTTAAGAATGATCTAATTCAGTTAGTTGCCAAAGAAATTGGAGCCATAGCTAAACCAGATATAATTCAATGGGCTCCTGGATTACCAAAGACAAGATCAGGTAAAATCATGAGAAGAATACTTAGGAAAATAGCATCCAATGAAGTTAATGACCTAGGTGATACTACTACATTAGCCGATCCTTCGGTTGTGGAAGAGTTAATACATAATAGAGAGAACAAATAATGTCTTTAATGGATTTATTAAATAAGAAGAGTTTACTACCACTCGAGTCAGAAGCGCTAAAAGGTAGAGAAGAAGAAATTGAAGTTCCACCAGAACATTTTGTAAAAGGAACCCCCCTAAAAGCACCATTTCCGGAAGGTCTTGAGCAAGCAATATTTGGAATGGGCTGCTTTTGGGGAGTAGAGAGAAGATTTTGGGAATTAGAAGGTGTTTACACCACGGCTGTTGGTTATTCAGGTGGCTTTACGAAAAATCCTACATACCGAGAAGTATGCACAGGCATGACAGGGCACAATGAAGTGGTCCTAGTAGTTTACGACCCTACCAAATTATCTTATGAGAATTTACTCACAACCTTTTGGGAAGACCATGACCCAACTCAAGGGATGCAACAAGGTAACGACGTTGGCACGCAATACAGATCTGGGATCTATTTTTTAAATAATTCTGAAGAAGAAGTGATACTGCAAACGAAGTCTCAATACCAAAGCCAATTGGATAGTAATGGCTTAGGCGAAATAACTACTGAAGTAACCAATGCAGGACCTTTCTATTACGCTGAGCATTACCACCAACAGTATTTGGCAAAGAATCCAGATGGTTATTGTGCTTTAGCGGGCACAGGAGTAAAAATTAAGTAACTCCTTTCCAAACATAATCATCACCTTCTTTAGAGGCGACATTATCCTCTTCTAACTTTATTAAATGAGCTAACAAAGAAGCTTTAGCAATAGGGAAAAGTGAAGAGTCCACATCGTCATATACCCTTGAGACTAAAGATTCAGGATTGCCCTTAGTGGCTTCTTTCAAAGCTGAGGCGACCTTCTCTTCTCTTTGAAGCCTGTGATTAATAATCCACTCAGCTACCTCATGAGGACTATCAAGTACTTCTCCATGGCCGGGAGCTATCTTCGATAACTTGAATTGTTTCAATTTTTCTAGAGATTCTAAATATTGTTTCATGTTGCCGTCAGGTGGGCCAATGACAACTGTAGATCCGTTCATTATATGGTCGCCGGTAAAAATAAACTCTTCTTCTTCAAGAATATAGCAAAGGTGATTTGAAGCGTGTCCTGGGGTATGAACCACTTTCAAAGAGAATTCAGTTTCTTCAAATATATCTCCATCTTTTAAAATTTTGTCAGGTTTAAAAGATCGATCTTGACCCTTCGAAGTCTCTGTAAGCATTCCGTATGCTGGAACATCTAATCTTTCTTGCAACAATCTAACTCCTGGAGAATGATCAGGATGAGTGTGAGTTACTACGATCTGCTTAATCTTACCTTCTGCAGATGTTATTGAATCTATGTGTGAATCCATTGCTGGTCCAGGATCTAAAACAGTAATTTCTTCTTTGCCAATTAAGTATGTATTAGTTCCAGGTCCAGTAAATACACTGGCATTACCTGCCGTAATCCTCCTAATTAAAGGGCTGATTTGTACTATCTCTTCAGGCTGCATTCTTAATGATCTTCGTAACCTTCATCTCCAGGCATCAGTCCCACCATCTTACCGTTTTCCATAAAAAATTTGGGCTCTATGGTAGCTATGTCATAAGGGTTTATAGCATTCTTATTTTCTAAAAGTTCCTTAGTATTAGTAAAGCCACAGATGCTCTCTAAATTTTTAATAGTAGGCATAATCATCAACAACTTACCTTCTTCAAACTGTTTAAGAGCTTCTTCTGGTTTTATCCATATGCTATTTACGCTTTCGGATCCGTCATGAATACCCTCTTGCCCTTCAGGAGCTTGGGCAATGAAAAACCGTGTGTCGTACCTTCTCTTTTCTATCTTTGGGGTAATCCAATGGGCCAAATAAGCAAGCCTATCACTTGCCAAGAAAAGATCTTCGCTTTCGCACATTTCTGCTAGAACTTTTTCACCGTCATTTAATCTTTTTCGGTAATTTATGAATCTATCATTTTCAGATTCATCTTT
>CACDOC010000007.1 GCA_902554355.1 uncultured SAR86 cluster bacterium
CAAGAACATTTAGAACTTCCGATAGTTCTTTTGGTTTATTTGCCTCCCAGTCTTTTTGTGGTGCAAGACGAATCCTTGCTCCATTTGCTCCACCTCGGAGATCAGAACCTCTGAAAGTGGATGCGCTGGCCCAAGCAGTTTCTACCATTTGTTGAATTGTTAATCCGCTCTCATTTATTTTAGATTTGACACTTCCAACATCGTAATCAGCATTACCTTCAGGTATCGGGTCTTGCCAAATTAATTCCTCTTGAGGAACTTCTGGGCCTAGGTAACGAGATCGTGGACCCATATCTCGATGTAACAATTTAAACCATGCTCTTGCAAATGCATCAGCAAATTCATCTGGGTTTTCATGAAAGCGTTTAGAGATTTTTTTATAAGCTGGATCTTCTCTCATGGACATATCCGCAGTTGTCATCATAGTAGGCACACGAATAGAAGAATCTTCGGCATCAGGTGCCATATCTTCTTCTTTCTGATCTATGGCATGCCAAACAATTTTTCCTGCAGGTGTTTCTACTTTCTCCCACTCATAACCAAATAAGAGATCAAAATAGCCGTTATCCCATTTAATAGGATCTGCTGTCCAAGCTCCTTCAAAGCCACTTGTAATCGTGTCGCTTCCTTGACCTGATGCGTGATTACTCATCCAACCAAAACCCATATTTTCTAGAGAAGCGCCTTCTGGTTCGACCTGAACATTATCTTCGGGTCCTGCACCATGCCCTTTACCAAAAGTATGTCCGCCAGCGACAAGGGCAACAGTTTCTTCATCGTTCATAGCCATTCTGCTAAACGTTTCTCTAACATCTTTCCCACTAGCTATTGGGTCAGGCTCTCCATCAGGCCCTTGAGGATTAACATAAATTAACCCCATCTGAACTGCTCCAAGAGGGTTAGCTAAGTCTCTTTCTCCTGAATATCTTTCATTAGCAAGCCATTCCTTTTCTAAACCCCAATCAATATCCTCTTCAGGAGCCCAGATATCTGGACGACCTCCACCAAAACCAAAAGTTTTTCCTCCCATGGATTCAATAGCTACGTTACCTGCAAGTATCAATAAATCAGCCCAACTAATTTTATTTCCATATTTTTGCTTAACAGGCCAGAGCAATCTTCTAGCTTTGTCTAAATTTCCATTATCAGGCCAACTGTTTAGAGGAGCGAAACGTTGATTTCCAGTTCCACCTCCGCCACGGCCATCTCCGGTTCTATAAGTTCCTGCAGCATGCCAAGTCATTCTTATAAAGAATGGACCATAATGGCCATAGTCCGCTGGCCACCAGTCCTGAGAGTCAGTCATTAGATCATTTAGATCCTTTTTTAGAGCTTTGTAATCTAGTTTTTTAAATTCTTCAGCATAATCAAATCCTTCATCCATTGGATCTGATTTTCTATCATGTTGATGAAGAATAGATAAGTTTAGTTGGTTAGGCCACCAGTCTTTATTGGATGTCCCGCCACTACTATTACTAGTAAGAGCCCCATGCATAACAGGGCATTTGTTTTCGTTATTATCAGCCATTTATATTTCCCCTTAATATTCAACTAATATTTTTGAGCGCCTAACGGAATATTACATAAATTATCTTCACAGTCCATATTTTAAAAAGCAATTTGAGAGATATCGCAGTTAAAAATATATTTGTTTAATTTTACTTATTCGATCCTACTATATGTGAGAGAATAAATACAAAGAAGGAGATTATTATGGCAAAAGCTTTGTACCCTGGTACTTTTGATCCTATAACACTTGGTCATATAGACATCATTGAAAGGGCACTTCATTTATTTGATGAAGTCACCATAGCTATTGCTACTAGTGAGTCTAAAAAACCTGTTTTTAGTCTTGAAGAGAGGATAAATCATGTTGATGAAATATTTAAAGGCAATGACCGTGTTAAAGCTATAGGATTCACTGGCTTAGTTGTGGATTTAGCAAAAGAAGAGAATTCCAATATTCTTATTAGAGGTTTAAGAGCTGTTTCTGATTTCGAATATGAATTTCAATTAGCCAATATGAATAGAGCAATGTCTCCTGACTTAGAAAGTGTTTTTTTAACACCAAAAGCAAAGTTTTCTTTCTTATCTTCAACTTTAGTTCGTGAAATTGCTTCGATGGGAGGAGAGATCTCATCTTTCGTAGATCCGGTTATAGAAAAAGCTTTAAAAAAACGTTTTAAATAATTTATTTCTGACATTTCGGACAAAACACACTGCTTCTTTGCCCGATAATTTTGTTTTTTAAGGTTGAATCGCAAATTTTACATTCTTTACCTTGCCTACCATAAACTTCTAATTGTTGCTTGAAATAACCAGGTTTATTATCACTTCCTACAAAATCTCTTAATGTAGTCCCTCCTTGATCGATAGATTGTCCTAGTATCGATACTATTTCTTCAGATAATGTTTCGTAGCTTTGTAAAGAAACTTTTCCTGCTTGTCTAGTAGGTCTAATTTTTGCTTTAAAAAGTGCTTCACTAGCATAGATATTACCTACTCCTACAACAATCTTTGAATTCATGATGAAATTTTTTATAGGAGTTCTTCTTTTTCTTGAAAGATCAAATAAATATTTACCATTGAAGGAATTTCCTAATGGTTCTGGCCCTAGATTTTTAAGTAAAAAATGACTGTTTGGATTGTCTGTCCATAAGAAGCATCCAAATCGTCTAGGATCGCAATAGCGAAGAATTGATTCATCTTCGAATATGATGTCGATATGGTCATGCTTTTTTAAGTTTTCTTTTTGAGCTATTCTTAAACTGCCCGACATGCCTAAATGAATAATTAAGAATTCTTCAGAGCTCTGAAGTATCAAATACTTGCCACGTCTTTTAATACCTGAAAAATTTTTATTTATTAATTTATCTTTAAGAAGTTGAGTTGGTACAGGCCACCTCAAAGAGGCCTGCCTTACGATAATTGAAGAAATAGTTTTATTAAGTATAAGTGACTCAATTCCTCTTAATGTTGTTTCTACTTCGGGTAATTCAGGCACTGAGAGATATTAATCTTTTGAATCTGCTAAATTTGCTACTTCTTTTCCTTCTATAAAATTTACGATGATCTCAGCCAGTTCTGGCCCCACTTCTTCCTGAACAAAATGCCCAGCGCCATCTAAAGTTATTATTGTTGGATTAGGAATTCGATTTACAAAATCATCTTTCATTCTTATTGTTATTTTTTCTTCACCTCCAAAAGCAACAAGAAAAGGTTTATCCCATTTTTCATAGACTTTTTTCCAGTATTTTTCATTTTCTTGTAACTGAGTTGGTATTAGATAAGGCCATACATGAGCTCCAGCTTTATACTTACCATTAGGATAGGGCGCTTCATAGCCTCTCCTTTCTTCCTCAGTAAGATTTAATCCTCCAAAGTTTTCAATGATGCCTACTATATCCATATTTTCTGAGTAATAAGAATATGCTATCCATTTAGTAAACATTGAAACACCGTCACTGGGATTTCCGGAATTAAGTGCCTCTTGAGCTGCCTTTTTAAGCTCTTCAAAAGTAATTGGTCCATTCCACCAGACTGTTAGTTGCATCATATGTTTCGTAAGCCAAGCTCTTATGCCTTCACTCGCAACCATACCAGTATTTGAAACAACAACTCGTGCAAATCTATCTGGCATTTCTGCGACAACTCTTAAGCCTACTAGCCCTCCCCAGTCTTGCCCAAAGTGAGTAGCATTTGTTAGATCTAATCTCACAACAAGCTCCTTCATTACCTCAATGTGATGTTTGTAACTGTAGTCAAACTTAGATTCAAATTTATCAGACTTACCAAAGCCAACCATGTCAGGGACTACCACTCTATGCCCAGCCCCAGTAAGAACAGGAATCATTTTTCTGAATAAATAACTCCAAGTGGGCTCTCCATGAAAAAGAATTATAGGATCAGCATCCTTTGGTCCTTCGTCAAGATAGTGGATCCTTAGACCATCTATCATCATATAGTTAGGTTTAAAGGGATAATCTTTAAGGTTTTCAAACCTTTCGTCGGGAGTCCTCATAACTCCTTCTCTTATTTCATCTGCTAGAGAGAAAAGGCTAAATACAGAAAATAGAAAAATTATAAATACTTTTAATATATTTTTTCTGTTACTTAATGTCGCTTGCATCATGTCGTTCTGCAACTCGAGTTTCTTTAGGTCCCCAAGGTCTGTTTACTTTTGAACCTCTTTTATAAGCAGGTCTTTCTTGTATTTCTTTTGCCCAACGGATCACATGTTTATAAGAAGTAACGTCTAGAAACTCAGCTGCTTCATAAGCATTTCCAAGTACAACATTTCCATACCAGGCCTGAACAGCTATATCGGAAATATTGTATTCATCTCCACATAGGTATTTTCTAGATGATAAGTTCTTATCCAAAACATCTAGTTGCCGTTTTACTTCCATGGCATATCTATTAATAGGGTACTCATATTTTTCTGGGGCATAAGCATAAAAATGACCAAATCCGCCTCCTAAGTATGGTGCACTTGCCATTTGCCAAAAAAGCCACGACATGCATTCTGCTCTTGCTGAAGGTTCTTCTGGTAAAAATTCCCCAAACTTTTCAGCCAGATAAACCATTATTGCACCAGATTCAAATACACGTGTATGCGGGTCAGTACTGACGTCTAATAAAGCAGGAATCTTAGAGTTTGGATTTATCTCTACAAAGCCACTACTAAATTGATCACCTTCGCCTATATTAATTAAAAAGGCATCATACTCAGCACCTTCATGGCCCAATGCTAGCAATTCTTCGAGAAGTACTGTTACTTTGACTCCATTAGGAGTGCCTAAGGAGTAAAGTTGTAAAGGATGTTTACCTATGGGAAGTTCTTTTTCGTGAGTTGCGCCTGCAACGGGTCTGTTAATGTTGGTAAATTTTCCTCCACTTTGGTTTTCCCATTTCCAAACCTTGGGAGGAATATATTCTTTTGAATCACTCATAACTTAATCCATTCTATTGCTTATTGAAATCAAATCTCCAGGATTTAAGGAGCCTACCGAAGCCTTTAATCTTAGCATAGCAATTATGTATTCATACCTTGAACTAGCATAATCCCTTTGTGCTTGATAAAGCCTTTTTTGAGAGTCTAGTAGGTCTACAGTATTTCTACTCCCAACTTCATAACCTATTTGAGTTGCCTCTAATGCAGACTCAGCTGAAGCAAGAGCTTGCTTTCTTGCTGTCACATTTGCTACTTGGGTTTGAACCCCAAAGTGATTAGATCTAATATCTCTTATAGTAGATCTTTCTGTATAAATCGATTGCTCTTTAGCTCTATCATAATTAGCAAATGCCTGTCTTCTTGCAGAGCTTATGGACCCACCTGCATATAAAGGTATGTTTACTTGGATAGCGTATTGTCTTGTGTCTTGTTCTACTCCAAATAATGGGTTTTGTATAAAGCCACCAAACTTTCCTTGCTTAGAAGTACTTTTCGTAACCCTACCAACTATATCTATCTGAGGGAGGTGGTTTGAAGTGGCTGCTCTTGCACTATGTTTAGCTGCATCTCTTTGAAGTTTAGCTGATTTCAATTGATAGTTGTTCTTTAATCCCATTGTTACCCAACTATCTCTATCTAAAGGATCCGGAAGTGAGATTTCGAAGTCATCTTTCAGGGGGGACAGCAAAGTAACTTCCTTCCCAACTATGGAATTCAATGACTCTCTTGCCGAGTCTAACTGAGCTTCTCTGGTAATTCTTGAAACCACTGTTAAATCAAAAGCAGCTTGCGTTTCTTGAACTTCCGTTATGGCAGCCAATCCTACTTCAAATCTTTTTTTAGCCAAATCTTTCTGTCTTCCTATTGCTTTTTCTTCTGCTCTTGCAGCATTTAGGCTATCTATTGAGTTTAAAACATTAAAATAAGCAGACGCTACACGAATCATGGTTTCTTGCTGCTGGTATGCAAATTCAGCTTCAGAACTTTCGGATAATGACTTTCCTCTTTTGAATTGAAACCATTTATCCATCCTGAAAAGTGGCTGAGATAACCTTCCAGAATAATTATTAGAGTTGTATTGATCAATTATTTGATCCATTACTCTGTATTCATTCCAATTAGTGCTTCCTGAAACACTTAAATTGGGGAGTAAACCAGATCTTCCTTGAACTTTATTTTCTTTGCCAGCCCTGTAAGAAGCCTCTGCAGCTTTCAAGAGGGGGTCATTCTTAAGTGCTAATTCATAAACTTCTTCAAGATTTTCAGCTTTCAAGAAGGTAGAGACAAAAGAAAGAGATAACGAAAAAATAATTAATTTTGTTAAATTTTTATAGTTCATACGATAAATTACCTTTAGGTGTATTAGTATACTATAACACCTATTTCTCACTCTCCAAAATTTTATTTGTTAACCCTCAAAAGAGTTTTTATACTGAACCTAAAATTTAGGAGAAAATATGACTATACAAGTAGGAGACACATTACCTGCAGTTAACGTAACTACGATGACAAACGAAGGCCCCAAACCAACTGCAATTAATGAATTGTGTTCAGGAAAGAAGGTTGTTCTTTTTGCTGTTCCAGGAGCCTTTACACCAACTTGCAGCGTACAACATTTACCTGGTTTTATAGAAAACAGCCAAGCGCTAAAAGATAAAGGTGTTGATCTTGTGGCTTGCATTTCTGTAAACGACCCTTTTGTTATGAGTGCTTGGGGAGCAGATAGAGGGGTAGGTGAAGATGTGATGATGCTTTCAGATGGCAATTGTGAATTTACTTCAGCAATAGGTCTAGAGATGGATGGAAGCGGTTTTGGGTTAGGAACCAGATCCCAAAGATATGCAATGGTTGTTGATGATGGCGTGGTTTCAGCTCTTAATATTGAGGCTGGTCCAGGTTTAGATGTAAGTTCAGCTGAATCAATTTTGGAATTAATCTAAATATGGCAAAACCAATATTTGATATAGGTCAAATATGCGAGCTAGATAAGTGGGAAACCTTTATCAACGGACAGCCTTTTGAACTTTTTGAACGATTAAGAAGAGAGGCCCCAGTATATTGGCATGAAGAGAGCCTTGAATTTGAACCTGGTTTTTGGGCATTAACCAAACACGAAGACATAATTACTGTTTCTAAAGATCCACAAACTTTCTCCTCTGCAGTTGGAGGCCATCTGATGACCATGGGTGATCCCGAAGTAGTCGATCCAAGTGCAGTAGCAGCAATAGTAGGAAACATGATTGGAATGGATCCTCCCGATCATCAAATTTATAGAAAAATGGTTGCTCCAAGTTTCACTCCTAAGGCCATAAGAAGCTTAGAAGATGATATGAGATTAAAGATTAGAGAATTACTTGATAATGTTTCTGATAAAGGAGAGTTTAATTTTGTAACTGAAATATCTGAGCAACTTCCTTTGTGGGTTTTGTGCGAGATGATGGGCATTGAAGAATCAGAAAGACCAAGGATTAGAGACTTAGTTAATAATTTAACAGATGCCTCTATAAACGCTGACCCAGACAAGTCTATGCAAGTTTGGTTTAATTACATGGAACTTTTTAAAATGGGTAGGGACATGATTGAAGAAAGGAGAAAGAACCCTACGGATGATCTAATGAGTGTTGTTGCTAACACTAAAGTAGAAGGAGGGGAACTTCCTCCAGAACTTTTAGATGGATTTTTCTTACTAATGGTAATTGCAGGTAATGAGACCACGAGAAATACCATTACAGGAGGATTAATGGCTTTGACTGAGAACCCTGAAGAAAGAGAAAAATTATTGAAAGATCCTTCACTAATCTCAAATGCTACTGACGAGATGTTGAGATGGGTAACTTCAGTTATTTATTTTAGAAGGACTGCTACAAAAGATACTCAAATTCGCGGTCAAAACATAAAGAAAGGTGACAAAGTAGTTATGTGGTACGGTTCAGCAAATAGAGATGAAGATATCTTTGAAAATGGACACCTTTTCCAAGTTGACAGACAGAATGCAAAGAAGCATCTAGCTTTCGGGGCAGGTGAGCACTTGTGTTTAGGCAACAGGTTGGGTCATATGCAAATTAGGATCTTATTTGAAGAAATGCTTGAACGTTATCCAAATATTCACTCTACTTCTGAGCCAGTAAGAGTGCCTTCTAACTTTCTTGCTGGCATCTCTGAATTGAAAGTAAGTATTTAAAAATGATCACTAAAGGGGATGATTACCCCATACATCAATTACCTATACCTGTCGCTGAAGTCGGAACAGAAAGAAACTTTTACGATAGATATTTTTTTAACGGCTATAACAAGGATGGAACAATTTTTTTTGCTACTGCTTTGTGTGTTTATCCTAATCTTAATCTTATTGATGGAAGCTTCGTTTTAGTCTTCGATGGCACGCAGCATAATTTTAGGTACTCTGATGTCTTAAACCAAGAAAGGCTTGATACTTCGGTTGGATCCTTGCAAGTTCAAGTTATTGAACCCCTTAAAGAATTAAGAGTAATAGTAAGTGATCCAGATAAAGATATAGAAGTTGACTTAAATTTTGTAGGTAGGTTCGAGCCTATGCAAGAACCTAGAATGGTCATAAAAAATGGCCCAAGAACCACCATGGATTCGACAAGAATGACTCAGCATGGTACTTGGAATGGCAGTATTTCTTATAAAAATAAAGAAATTGAAGTTTTAAAAGATGAATATAAAGGCTCTAGAGATAGGTCCTGGGGTGTTAGACCGGTTGGTCTTCCTGATAGCCAATTGTTGCCTCCTCTTCAGATACCTCAATTCTACTGGCTATGGGCACCCGCAAACTTTGATGACCTAACATCACATCTATATTTCGTGGATGACTCTTTAGGAAGTCCAACACATTCTCATTCTGTTATTCAACGTGATGAGGAAGTTGATGTGTTATCTGATTTAAGTAAAGAGATTATTTATAAAAAAGGCACTAGAAGGATCGCTGAGGCTAAATTTAGTGCAAAAAAGAATGATGGTTCTAAAGTTTCTTGGACTTTACAACCAAAATACCATATTTATATGTGCGGCTTAGGGTATATGCACCCTGATTGGGGTCATGGTCATTACAAAGGAGAAAATCAATCTACTTACGATTCGTATGACTTGAATGAAGATCCTCATGATCCTCCTTTCTTACATATTCAAGCCATATGTGACTTTACATTGAACGAAAATAATGAAGAAAAAAAAGGTTTGGGAGTTTTGGA
Organism: uncultured SAR86 cluster bacterium; assembly: GCA_902554355.1. Classification (GTDB taxonomy): domain Bacteria; phylum Pseudomonadota; class Gammaproteobacteria; order Magnimaribacterales; family Magnimaribacteraceae. The sequence continues at coordinate 9,169 of CACDOC010000007.1, forward strand.
GGAGTTATTGATTGGCCCTCACTCGCCTAGCGGATTCGAAGAGCTGTTAGACGGCTCTAAATGAGTATGGAATCTAATAAAGAACTACCATCTAAGTTCATCTCTTATTATTCTAAATTCACAAATAAAGAATTAACTTTATTGTCTTTCGAGAGAGTTTTTGGAGGTGCTAGTAGAGAAACTTTTAGAATTCAGGTCAAGGATAAGACCGGGTCTGAAGAAAAATTGATTCTTAGAAGAACACAAGAAAGTTCTTTAATTGAAACTTCTCAATCTACTGAATATTTGGCTTATTCAGCTTATCAAGGTACAGCTGTTCCTGTTCCGGCTATGGTAGATATAAAAGAAGATGAAGAAACATTAGGGGCTCCTTTCATGTTAATGCAGCAGTTAGATGGTGTAGAAGCTAGTCCTTTTACTCCTGATGCTTATTCCCCTCACGAAGAGAAATTAGGCAAGCAGTTTTGGTCTATATTAGGAGAGATTTCCAAAAAAGATATAAACGACAACTTTATCAGTCAGTTTGAAAATAACTCCGAGGACCCTTGTTGGAAATCTGAATTGGATAAATGGGTTGATGTCATAAAGGAGGACTCCATTTCGATAGAACCTATATTAGAAGCTGGAATAAGAAAGTTGTATGAAGATCCACCCAAAGACCCACAAAAGAAGAGCTTGGTTCACGGTGATTATAGAAATGGCAATTTTTTATTTAAAGACAATAAGATTACAGGAATTCTTGATTGGGAAATGGCACATATAGGCGATCCTTTAGAGGATTTAGGTTGGGCACTGTCTCCAATTTGGAGCTGGCAAGATCGCCAAAAGCCAGCTTATTTAATAGATAGACAAGAAGCCTTATCTATTTGGGAAAGTTCCAGTGAAATAACTATCGATAAAAGCGATCTAAACTGGTGGGAATTATTTGCTTGTATAAAAGGAATGGCAATATGGATTTCCGCAGGCAATGAGTTTAAAACAGGAAAGAACGTTGATCCTATTAATCTTTTCTCTCCGTGGATTCCTGGAGATATTCATTTAGAGATCATTTTGGATATTTTAGAAGGAGATTTACATTGAAACCTGAAATAAATATAGCTCTTATGAATGCTGCTCAAGAAATCTTAACGAGGTTTTCACCTCTAATTGAAGACGAATATGAACAATCCAGATTGAACTCCTGGGGGGCACTAATTTTAATTTCTGCAATGAAATTTAATCAGTCCTATTCTTCCTTAGCCGAAGAAAACGATAGCATTATTAATTGGTTAAGAAAGACAAAACAAACTTACAGCAAAGATTTAATAAAAGAGATTGATGAAGTTAAAGTGGAAGAGGGTGTTGAACAAACTATTTTAGACGAGCAGAATCAGTTACTCAGAGCTATCTTAGTTAAAGCTCACAAAGAAGTAGATTTAAAAGAAGATATTGAACTTAAAAAAGAATTATTAAACTTATTAAGAGAAATGCATAGTCACAGGAAAGTAAGTGACTTAATAGGCTTGCTTCAACAAGCTGATTCTTAGCTGCTCCATTGAAAGAAAGTTATAAAGCTATAAGCACAGAATACTGCTGGTGACAGATATATAGTAGGAAGTGCTGCTTTATAAAACTTGACTGCTTTCTTTTCTATTTTTTTCATTAATTTGTCTATACGGTTAAATTTATAAAATTATTATATCAATATAATTTATATATGTATATAAATATTATGAATATATTGTGAAAAGTATGTGAAATAAGCCTTTTTAAGGATCAATTATTGTTAATAAGGTATAATAAGCTAAAACTCAATGGCTAGAGAATACAATGCTGAATCAATAGAAGTCCTCTCTGGACTTGATCCGGTTAAAAAAAGACCGGGTATGTATACCGAGACCTCTAGACCAAATCACCTAGCATTAGAAGTTATTGATAACAGTATCGATGAAGCGCTTGCAGGTCATGCTTCGACTATTGATGTTGAATTAAATAAAGATGGCTCTCTCAGCGTTGAAGATGACGGAAGAGGTATGCCGGTAGACATCCACCCTGAAGAAGGTATCCCAGCAGCTGAGCTTATATTTACTAGACTTCATGCCGGCGCAAAATTTTCTGATGAAGATTATAAATTTTCAGGTGGATTACATGGTGTAGGTGTTTCTGTTGTGAATGCATTATCTCTAAATTTGACTGCTGAAATTAAAAGAGGGGGTCATAAATATCTTTTAGAGTTTGAAGATAGCGAAAAAAAGAAAGAACTCGCAAAGGTAGACAAAGTCGGTAAAAAGAATACTGGGACAAAGGTAACCTTTCTTCCTGACCCTCAATATTTTGATAACGTTAAGTTTTCTGTATCCCAACTTATGGCTGCTTTGAAAGCGAAAGCAGTATTATCTCCTGGTCTGAAGATATCTTTTAAGGATAAGGAGTCAGGGAAATCCGAGACTTGGTGCTTTGTTGATGGTTTAGCTGCTTATCTAGCTAGCAGTAATAAAGGTGGTGATTTAATTCCTGCTGAGCCTTTTGAGGGCGAGCATGTTAATGACGAAGGAGGCTTAACTTGGGCCTTGCAATGGGTACAGGGAATTTCCGATCCCATTTCAGAAAGTTATGTCAATTTAATTCCCACAACCCAAGGGGGCTCCCATGTAAATGGTTTAAGATCTGGGCTAACAGAAGCTTTAAAAGAGTTCTGTGAATTCAGAAATTTAATTCCAAGGGGAGTTAAGATAACCGCAGAGGATGTATGGTTGAATTGTAGCTCTATACTCTCCGCAAAATTAAGAGACCCTCAATTTACTGGCCAAACCAAAGAAAGATTATCTTCTAAAGAATTTTCTGGTGTAGCTTCAGCAATCATTAAAGATGCTTTCAGTTTATGGCTGAATCAACACACTGAAGAAGGAGAAGCTATTGCTCAAATAAGCATAACTAACGCTCAAGCAAGAAAGAAAAATAACAAAAAGGTAGATAGAAAGAAATTTAGTTCAGGCCTTGCTCTGCCGGGTAAGCTAACTGACTGCACTTCCGACGACCCGGATGAAAGCGAATTATTTTTAGTTGAAGGTCAATCAGCTGGAGGATCGGCCATAAAAGCTAGAGATAGAAACTTTCAGGCCATACTTCCTCTAAAAGGAAAGATTATGAACACATGGGAAGTAGAGGTGAGTGAACTTTTAGCTTCTCAGGAAGTAAATAATATTGCAGTTGCCTTAGGGGTTGATCCGGGCAGCAATAATTTAGAGGGCTTAAGGTATGGAAAAGTTTGTATATTGGCTGATGCTGATTCTGATGGTTTGCATATAGCCACTTTACTGTGTGCTTTATTTTTAAAACACTTTAGACCATTAGTTGAAGCTGGAAGGGTATATGTGTCTATGCCACCTCTTTATAGAGTTGATCAGGGCAAGGATGTCCATTACGCTTTAGACGATCCTGAAAAGGATAAGCTTGTTTCTGAATTACAAAAGAAAAATAAGAAAACTAAAATTGAAGTCCAAAGATTCAAAGGTTTGGGAGAAATGAACGCGTCTCAACTAAGAGAAACTACTATGTTGCCTGGAGCCAGAAGACTGGTGCAACTGACTGTAAAAAATGGAGATAAATCAAATCAAGTAGTTGACATGCTACTATCAAAGAAACGCTCTCAAGACAGAAAAGAATGGTTAGAAGATAAGGGAAATTTAGCGAATGTCTGAAAAACTAGAAAAATTATCTTTAAGCCAATTCAGCGAAAAGGCATATCTAGATTATTCTATGTATGTAATTTTGGACAGGGCACTGCCTCATATAGGTGATGGTTTAAAGCCGGTTCAGAGAAGGATAATTTACGCTATGTCTGAGTTAGGTTTAAGTGCTGCTGCCAAATACAAAAAGAGCGCCAGAACAGTAGGTGATGTAATAGGCAAATTCCATCCTCATGGAGATAGCGCAGCCTATGAGGCAATGGTTCTATTGTCTCAATCTTTCACTACTAGATACCCTTTGATAGATGGTCAAGGAAATTGGGGCTCTATAGACGATCCAAAATCTTTTGCGGCCATGAGATATACAGAATGTCGATTATCGCCTTATGCAAAAAGCCTTTTAGAAGAATTAGGACAAGGTACTGTAGATTGGACAAGCAACTTTGACGGCACTTTACTGGAACCATCAGTCTTGCCAGCAAGGCTTCCCAATTTATTGTTGAATGGGGCTACCGGAATAGCTGTAGGTATGGCTACCGACATACCACCTCACAATTTAAATGAAGTTGTAAAAGCTTGTATTAAGATCCTTGAAGAACCAAAAGTCAGTCTTGAAGAGTTATACAAAATAATTCCAGGCCCTGATTACCCCACTGAAGCTGAGATTATTTCTTCTGAGGAAGAATTAAAAGAAATTTATAAGACAGGAAGGGGGGCTGTAAAGATGAGGGCTACTTATGAGGTTGAAGATGGAGAAATAGTAATTCTTGCTCTCCCGCACCAAACTTCAAGCTCTAAAATTCTTGAACAAATTGCTTCTCAGATGGAATCAAAAAAACTTCCCATGATTGTTGATTTAAGGGATGAAAGCGATGAACAAAACCCTACAAGATTAGTTTTAGTTCCTAAATCAAACCGTGTAGATAAAGAGGCTGTCATGAATCATCTTTTTGCTACCACTGATTTACAAAAGAATTACAGAGTTAACATGAATTTAATAGGGTTAAACGGCAAGCCTCAAACCAGAGATATAAAGCTAGTTCTTAAAGAATGGTTATCTTTTAGAACAAAGACAGTAACCAGAAGGCTTCAGTACAGATTAGATTGGGTGCTTGATAGATTACATATATTAGAAGGTTTGTTGGCAGTTTTTATAAATATAGATGAGGTCATAAATATCATTAGAAATGAAGATGAACCAAAAAAAGTTTTACAAAAGAAATTTAAACTTAGCGTTATTCAGGTCGATGCCATTTTAGAAATACGATTGCGTCAGCTTGCTAAATTAGAAGAAATTAAAATCAAAGAGGAGCAAGGTAATCTAGATTCGGAAAGAAAAGAATTAGAAAAACTCCTAGGTTCGAAAGCAAGATTAAAAACTCTCATTAAGAAAGAATTAAAAGCTGATGCAGAAATTTACGGAGATAAACGAAACAGTCAAATTGTATTTAGGGAAGAGGCAGAGGCATTTGATGAATCTGAATTAATTTCTTCTGATCCTGTCACAGTAATACTGTCTGAAAGGGGATGGGTTAGGGCAGCAAAAGGTCATGATGTCGAGCCACAATCTTTGAATTACAGAGAAGGAGATGGTTTCTTTGCTTCAGCTAAAGGGAGGAATAATCAGAATGCAGTTTTTTTAGACTCTAAAGGTAAGGCTTATACAGTTGCATGCCATTCTCTTCCTTCTGCAAGAGGACAAGGGGAGCCTTTAAGCGGAAAAATTAATGCAGAGTCAGGAGAAACTTTCGCAGGCGTTGTTTCGGGAACCTTAGAATCTAAAGTTGTTCTGGCTTCAAGTGCAGGTTATGGATTTGTTGCAAATTTGGGCGATCTTCAGACAAAAAATAAATCTGGTAAAGCCGCGATTAGAGTAAAAGACAATGTGAAAGTCTTAGACCCCAGATCTATTAAAGATCTTGAAAAAGATCTTCTTGCGGCTATAACAAATCAAGGCAGAATGTTGGTTTTTCCTTTAACTGAATTACCTCAATTAGCAAAGGGGAAAGGAAATAAGATTATAAACATCCCAAAGGCAAATTTTGATTCTGGTGAAGAGTATTTACAAGAAATAGTTGTCCTAGGTGAAGGCAGAGAGTTAAAGTTGCTCAGTGGAAAAAGACATTTCACCATCAAACCAAAAGATATTGAAAACTTTATAGGGAACAGAGGGAGAAGAGGAAATCTGCTTCCAAAAGGTTTTAGAAATGTTGACGGTGTAGAAGTAGTTTTAACTAAAGATAATAATAAAGAAGAAAATTAATTTTTTTAAATAAGGATATATATGAAAGATAAATTTCCTATTGAAGGTCCGTCGGCTAAAGTTACTAAAGATATGTGTGATCTAAATAATCATATGAACGTAGTTTATTACCAACATATTTTTGAAGATGGATGTTATGGTTTCTTTTCAGATATGGGCTTTACTGCTGAATATTTTGAAGAGGGTTTTTCTAGCTTCACTCTTGAAACTGATATTCGTTACTTGAAAGAGCTATTAGAAGGGGAAAAAGCATATCCATACTTTAGAATTGTGAACCTTAATCAAAAATTAATTCATTATGCAGGCATTATTTTGGATGAGTCTGGAGAGGTATCTGCCTTTACGGAAAATATATTAGCTCATGTTGATATGAATGTAAGAAAGACATCAATAATGCCTGAAAAGTTTTATGCTCCTTTACAAAGTATGCTCGAGGAACACAATCAAACAGGCGATATAGATTTCGAATTGAGATTAAAAATTAAATAGATTCTAACTTCTTTTGCACTGCTTCAGTTAACAAGGGCAAGACTTCTGGAGCTTTCAAGTTTTCTTCAAGCTGTTCAATCTTTGAAGCACCTAAAATTATCGTAGAAACATTCTCGTTTAGCAGGCACCAAGCTATAGCAATTTTAGATAGGCTTTCTCCTAATTCTTCTGCAATATTCATCAATTCAGCAACTTTTTTCATCCTCGCTTGACCTCTATCTGAATCTATCATGTATTTTTTTAACCATTCGTAACCTTCCAAAGAAGCTCTGGAGCCCTTAGGTATGCCATCAAGATATTTTCCAGTTAAAGCCCCTGAAGCCAAAGGGGACCAAATAGTAGTACCCATACCAAATTTTTCAAAAATAGGTTTATATTCAATTTCAAATCTTTTTCTATCTAAAAGGTTATATTGAGGTTGCTCCATTGTTGGAGGAGTTAAATGATGCTTTTCAGCAAAATCATATGCTTCCGTAATTTCTTCTGCAGTCCATTCAGAGGTTCCCCAGTAAAGCACCTTACCTTGTGTTATGAGGTTATGCATTGCCCAAACTGTTTCTCCGATAGGCGTATCCGGATCAGCTCTGTGACAGAAATAAAGATCCAAGTAATCAACTTGGAGTCTTTGTAATGCTTGATCACATGCTTCGCTAACGTGCTTCCTGCTTAATCCAATTTGAGTAGGTAGAGGTTTTTCCTTGGTTCCAAAAAAAACTTTAGAAGATACGCAATAAGAGTCTCTTGGTTTATCTAGTGCTTTTAAAGCTTTCCCCATAACAATTTCTGACTGTCCTCTTTCATAACCTTCAGCGTTATCGAAGAAGTTAATCCCAGCATCCAAGCAAGTACCGAACATTTTTTCAGCTAATTTCGTGTCAACCTGCTTGTTAAATGTCACCCAAGACCCAAAAGAGAGTTCAGATACCTTTAGTCCTGATTTACCTAAATTTCTATATTCCATAACCTTTCCTTACAATTGATTTAAAGCTTTAGTCAGGTTTTCTAAGCCTTGTTTAATATCATCTTCCGATATATTTAACGCTGGTGCAAATCTTAAAGCTTTATTTCCTGCAGTAACAAGGATTAAACCATTTTCATAACATTTATCTAACAAATCAAAAGCATCTGCATTTTTTATATCGCAGCAAATCCATAAACCAGAAGATCTTAAACCAGAGAAGGTTTTTGTCTCAGAATTGATTTCTAATAATAAGTTCATCATTAGTTCTTCCTTTTTCTGCACTTCAATCAAGAACTTAGTATCAGAAACTATTTCTATGATTTTATTTGAAACTGCGCAAGCCATAGGGTTACCGCCAAAAGTAGAACCATGAGTACCAGTTGAGAGGGAAGAGGCTATGTCGTTCTTTGTTAAAGTTGCTCCAATTGGAATTCCTCCACCCAGCCCTTTTGCTGACGTTAAAATATCTGGGTCTATTTCGTATTTCATGTAACCGTATAGATAACCCATTCTACCAACACCACTTTGCACCTCATCCATAATTAACAGGGTTCCAGTTGCATCACATAAATCTCTCAGTGATTTAAGGAAGTTTTTGTCTGCTTGATAAACGCCTGCCTCTCCTTGAACAGGTTCGATAATTACTGCTGCAGTTTTATTTGAGATTAAATTTTCTACGGACTTAATATCATTATATTTAGCATGCTTAATGCCACTTAATAAAGGTTCGAAACCTTGTTTATGAATTTCCGAACCTCCAAGAGATATGTTCAGGATTGATCGGCCATGGAAAGAGTTCTCAAATGCAATTATTTCATCTCTGTTTTCTCCTCTATCATGATGAAATTTTCTTGCCATTTTTATAGCTGCTTCATTTGCTTCAGAGCCAGAGTTGCTGAAGTAAACTTTTTCAGCAAAAGTCAGCTCCGTTAATTTCTTTGCAAGACTTATCGCAGGTTCGTTCGAAATATAATTACTTGTGTGCCAAAGCTTATTAGCTTGGTCATTAAGTGCTTTAATTAACATCGGGTTTGAATGACCAAGACTATTTACCGCTATTCCACCACCTAGATCGATATATTCTTTATTGTTCTTATCCCAAACGCGGGAACCCTGTGCTCTATCAGGTATAAAATCCGCAGGTGCATAATTAGGCAGCATTACATCTTCGTAAATGCTTTTGAGATCAGTGTTTTTATCGTTACCGTTATTCATATAGCGTTAGACGTTTAGGGCGGTGTATTATAGAGACCCTAAACCTATGGTCAAAATTGAAAGTAACAAGGAAAAGGATTTTCATCGTATATTGATACGGCCAAACCAATCAATAAGCTGGAAATCAAGCATAGTTTTTATATTGGTTATTGCTTTTACATGCTTAACCATAGGATTAGGATTTGCTTACGTGGGTGCTACTTTAATACTTCCTTTTGCCGGCTTAGAGGTATTATTTGTTGGCATTTGTGTGTATTTAGTGCTCAACAAAACTTCGCAACAAGAAGTCATAACTCTATCCAAGGATAAGCTAATAATAGAAAAAGGCGCTTATAAAATAAAGAAAGTGTGGGAATACTTCCGTCTTTGGTCTTACATTTCTGTTGAAAGGCCCACACACCCTTGGTACCCAGCCCATATAGTCGTAACCTCTAAAGGTGAAAGAGTTCCTTTAGGTGATTTTCTAAATGAACAGGAAAAGGAAGAGTTAGTTTCTAACCTAGAGAATATTATTCAAGATTTGAAGTAATTATTTTCTCTGGTCAAATCTTTTTCCAACCATGGCTGAGGCAATATTAATTTTTTGTATGTCTATTGTTCCGCCAGCAATTCCCCACCCCCAAACATCTCTGTAATGTCTTTCCATAGGATACTCTTTGTTGAAACCATAACCACCCATTAGTTGCATCGCAGAGGCAACTACCTCTCTAGCAGTTTCGTTGGAGAAACATTTACCTACACTTGATTCAAAGATACTTGGAAATCCTTCTTGAGCATTGTGTGCAGCTCTGTGTATCAGCAATCTGGAGCCCTCAACTTTCATGGCCATTTCAGCCAATTTCATCTGCACTGCTTGAAATTCAACTATAGGTTTTCCAAACTGTTCCCTTTCTTGTACATACTTTAAGGCTTTCTCTAAAGCTCCAGAAGCTTGGCCTAGGCACATAGTGGCGTTACCGCATCTTTCAAGATCAAAGGCTTCCATTAATTTTTGGAAACCTCCATTTGCTTCAACAATTATATTACCTATAGGAACTTCAACGTTATCGAAGAAGATATCTGCTGAAGGTATCCCGCTCCATCCCATTAGTTTTTCTTGTTGCCCAAAACTAAGACCAGGGGTGTCTTTCTCTACATAGACGGCTCCAATGCCTTTTGCTCCAGGGTCGTCAGTCATCTTGCAATAAACTACGTATCCTTCTGAGTGTCCTCCACCGGAACACCATCTTTTAGTTCCATTTAAAATAATTTTGTCATCTTTAATCTCAGCTTTAGTAGTAAGGTCTGTTAACGCTGATCCTGCATTTGGTTCAGACATGGACACCGCCACAACAATATTACCCTTACAAACTTCCGGTATGACTTTTTCCTTAAGTTCTTCTGAAGCAAAATGTTCAATTGCTTTCACAGGACCTACGCAACTCTCAAATATGGGAAATGCTACCGCAGAAGAAACTTTCGCAAACTCTTCCATAACCAACAAAGCATCTAGGTTAGATAGCCCTAAACCCCCATACTTATCTGAAACGTTAATACCCAAAAACCCCATTTCAGAATACTTCTTTAACCATTCTTTAGATAAAGGTTCTCCTGTTTCTTCAATGGATAGAGCTACCTCAACCATTTCATTTTGAGCAAAATTCCTTGCTATATCTTGAAGCTCCTGTTGCTGCTCTGAAAGTTTAAAGTCCATATTGCCTCCTAAATTATTCTATTTTCTTTTAATTCTTCTATTTCTTCTTCACTATACCCAAGTCCTGAAAGTATTAGTTTATTATGCTCTCCAAGTTGGGGAGATCGGGTTCGTATATTGCCAGGTTTCTTAGACAATTCTACAGCTGGTGCAGCTACAGAATAATCTTTATCCAAAGTAGGGTATTGCATTTTTATGAATGCTTCTTTTTTAATGATATGAGGTTCCTGTAATGTTTCTTCAGCTTTCAGAACTTCGCCTACAGGTATTCTAGATTTTTCTAATTCTTTTATGGCTTCTTGATTAGTTCTTTCGCTACACCACTTAGCCATTCTTTCACTAATTAAGGTTCCATTCTCTCCCCTTATTAGATCATCTTTAAATCTTGGATCGTCAATCCATTTTTCTTCTCCTACGAGATTCGCCCATCTTTCAAACAGAGGTTGCCCAACCGTTTGCACTAAAATCCATCCATCTTTGGTTTTGAAAGTATCTGAAGGCCCAGAAGTCTGAGACCTGTTTAATGTAGCTATCCGGTTTACCTTAAGAAGTTCTTGTTCAATTAGTAAGCTATTCGTTGTTGTTAATGCAGTTTGCAAGAGCGAAGTTTGTACCCTTTGTCCTTTACCTGTTTTATCTCTATCGATATAAGCAAGAAGTGTTCCAAAAGCTGCTAAAGACGCACTACAAAAATCCACATATGGAGCATAAGCTTTGGTAGGTTCATCTGGATTACCCGTCATATCCATTGCCCCAGACATAGCTTGGGCAACTCCATCAAAGCCAACTCTTTCAGCGTAAGGACCTGTAGTTCCAAAAGCTGTGTTGGAAGTAAGAATTATCTTTGGATTTATTTTATTTAAATTTTCATAGTCAAGCCCCATTGACTTCAGAGTGGATTCAGGAAGGTTGGCAATTACAATGTCAGAATTCTTAACCAGTTTCTTTACTATTTCTTTCCCTTTTTCCTTGGTCGGGTTAAGTGTCATTCCTAACTTGTTTCTATTTAGTTGCAGGAACATAGCACCTTGGCCATCCTCAGTTACGGGAGTTAGGTACCTATCTTCGCTACCATCAACCCTTTCTATTCTGATAACTTCTGCTCCGTAATCAGCGAGCAAAGCACCACAAAAAGGACCCGCTATATATCTACCAAAATCTAATACTTTTACCCCTTCTAAAATACTTGTCATGTTTTATGTCCTTTTATGTTTCTTTAAAAAATCCCAGATTAGTTCATTACCCCAGTTAAGATCTTTGTATTCTCTTTTACATTCGTAATAAGATCGAACATGGTTATTCTGTAACGAGTCTCTACAAAATCCAACACTTTCATTCTGGCCTGGCCAAAAATGACCTCCTCCAGGAATTTCGCAGATTTGGACTTCTTGATTAGGAGAATCACATTTACTTCTTTTTGAACAGATTAATCCTTTCACCTTAGAAAACTTAAGTTCTGAGATAACTAAATTATCATTGCAATTCATGGCATTAGCCCAATTATTAAATAACTCAGACGTAGGTTCATAAAAAAAACCATCCGACGAAGAAGAGCCATCATGAGGTGTTGTTGTATCAGAAGATCCATAAATAATTAGTAAAGGAAGATCAGTTTTATTTTCACAAGAATTAGAGATTGCTATTGAACTTGCAACAGCGACTGACGCACTTAGTAATTCAGGGTGTAAGCAAGAAAATCTATAAGTCATAGCACCGCCGTTACTCATTCCAATCATGTACCTTCTTGTTATATCAATTCGATAATTAGAAGAAACCTCTTCGATTACAGATTTTAAGAAACCCAAATCGTCATAGCACGAAGTCCAGGCACAAAAACTAAATTCCGAACACTCTGGAGGCTTTGGGTAGTTGGGTCTGTCCAACTTACATTTTTTCGGTTTACTTGGTTCTTGCTCTTCATTACTTACGAGGTCATTCCATGAACTTACAAATGTTGATCTTTTTTGAAAAACTACATTGAAATGAGAACCTTGAGGATAAACGATAATGATATTCTCCTTTTCAGCAAGTAGGTTCATGCCTTTAGTAGTTTCTTGTTGGAATCCGCTCGCAGTTCCTGTGTAGCCGTGCAGACCAAATATGACTGGAAAAGACTTTTGTTTATTTTTTTCGTAATTGTCAGGTAGATAAATTAAGTATTCTCTCTCTATACCTTCCCAATCCTTTTTTATAGACAAATACTCTGCTGTCCATAAATTCGAGCTTAACAAATATAAATAGACAGTTAGACCAAGAAGAATTTTAATATTCATAATTTAATTAAATGATTCTAGGATTATAATTTAAAGATGATAGACCAAAAAATACCAGAAGGCTTTAAAGAGCTAAAGATTCCTCAAAAGCACATTGAAAATATGGGCCCAGGATTTTATAAAAAAGAGGACGATCAATTATTTATGATCTTCTTCGCTAAAGAAGAACATAGTAATTTTTATGAATCAGCCCACGGTGGAGCTCTTATGGCCTTAGCTGATTTTTGTACAACTTCTGCAATGATGAAAGATAGAAATAGTTTAGTTACAACTGTAAGTTTTCACACAGAGTTTATAGCACCGGCGCCCATAGGCAGTATGTTACTTATAAGGGCTAAACCTACTAAAGTTGGAAAATCTATAGGTTTTGTAGAAGGTGATATTACTGTAGAAGGAGAGACTATAATAACTTTTGGAGGGGTTGGAAAAATACTAAAAGCATAATGGATAGAAAATACGAAATAATTGTGTACGGAGCTACTGGTTTCACAGGCCAAATCTGTTGTAAGTATTTAAGAGATAATTACAAAGATTTAGTTTGGGCTATGGCTGGAAGAAATGAAGAAAAATTAGCTCAGGTAAAATCTGATTTTAACCTTGAATGCGATGTTGTTGTTGCAGATGGTGGTGATTTAGAGTCTTTAAAATCTTTAGCAAGTCAAACTAAAGTTGTCTTGTCCACTGCAGGACCATTTGCTAGATATGGTTCTTTGCTAGTTCAGGCTTGTGTTGAAAATGGAACTCATTACACAGACATAACAGGTGAGAATCATTGGGTTAAAGGTCTAATTGATAAACATCATGAAGAGGCAGCATCAAAAGGAACAAGAATTATTCCTTCATGTGGCTACGATTCAATACCTTCCGATATTGGAGTCTACTTTACCGTCTCTCAGTTTAATAAACCTATTTCAAGAGTAGACGTATACCAAGAAGCTCTAGGCGGGGCTTCAGGTGGGACGACCGAAACCATGTTTACTATGGACGGTCTAAATAAAGAAATGAGAGACCCTTTTGTCTTAAATCCAGAGGAAACTGTTTCAGCAGAACAAAGAGAAAAATCGAAAGATGGTTTCAGTATCAAGCAAGTAGAGGGAATCGATGGATGGACTGGAATGGGGTTAATGGCCATGGCAAATACCAGAGTTGTAAGAAGATCCGCTGCCTTAATGGAACAAAATCAAAAACCCTATGGAAATAATTTTACTTTCGGCGAACACGGTTTATTTTCGACTAAACGGATGGCAAGGTTAGCTTCTTACGGTCTGTTGATGGCTTTTCTGGTCATTAGCACCCCTATAAAGCATTTAGTCAGGCCTTTTCTTCCAAAACCTGGAGAAGGTCCAAGTCAAGAACAACAAGATAATGGATGGTTCAGATCAACTTTTGTTGCAGAATCTGAAGATGGAGAAAGGAAGATTTGCACTATGTATGGATCTGGGGATCCCGGATATAAATCAACTGCAAAATTAGTTTGTGAATCAGCTCTAGCTCTAGCAAGATCTGATGATCTCCCTGGAGGTAATGAATACGGTGGAGTTCTAACTTCTGCAGTAGGATTGGGAGAAGTTTTAATAGATAGACTTAAGAACGCTGAAATTGATTTTAAAGTTCTTAATTAGATTTTAAACCTTTTAAGCTTTTTCTTAACTAACCTGTTCTTTAAAGAAGCTGTTTGTATAACCCCTTCTTCGAAAGGAACCAATGCCTCGCCTTGTATTAATGGTCTAAGATAATTTTTGCAAGATTGTGTTATTCCAAATCCATCTTTTGATATGTAATTCTTTGGCATTTTCTTTTCTACGTTAGCCACTTTGGATAAACTGACTTTTCCAATTGCCCAAGAATAGGGCTTAGACTTTTTCCTTACAACAACTGGCATAATGGCGTTTTCTCCTGCAGTAGCAAATTCAACAGCCGATTTCCCTACGGCGTAAGCTTGATCCAAATCAATTTGAGAAGAAATATGTCTAGCAGATCGTTGCAGGTAGTCCGAAACTGCCCAATGGTATTTGAGTCCAAGTTGTTTATTTATTATTTCAGCTATTCTAGGTGCTACGCCTCCAAGTTGTTTATGACCAAAAGAATCTATTGTTCCGGCATCCGCAAGAAATTTACCGTTTTTATATTTAGTTCCTTCAGACACAACTATCACGCAATAACCGTCTTTGTTTACTGAATCTTTTACTTTCTTCAAGAACTTATTTTCGTTGAAAGGAACTTCCGGAAGTAAAATAATGTGTGGAGCAGGACTGTTTTTAGATTGCGCGAGTCCTGAAGAAGCAGCTAACCAGCCTGCGTGTCTTCCCATAACCTCAAAAATGAAAACTTTTGTAGAGCTGCTGGACATGCTTTTAACGTCCAAAGCAGCTTCTTTAGTGGAAGTAGCTATATATTTAGCAACTGATCCAAATCCAGGGCAGTTGTCTGTATAAGGTAAATCATTATCTATAGTTTTGGGTATACCTATACAAGTAACAGGAAATCCAGCTTCTTTAGTATATTCTGCTATTTTATTAGAAGTATCCTGCGAATCACCACCTCCGTTATAAAAGAAATAACCTATGTCATGAGCTTTAAATACCTCAATTAACCTTTTATATTCTCTTTTATTCTGTTGCGCATCTTGAAGTTTATGTCTGCATGAGCCGAAAGTTCCTCCAGGAGTATGCATTAATTTTCTAACTTCCTTAACTTCCTCAATGCTTGTATCTATCAAATCTTCATTAAGGATACCTATTATTCCGTCTTTTCCTGCATAAACTTTGTTAATTTTTTTAGACTTTCTAGCCGTTTCAATAACAGCACAAGCAGTAGCGTTTATGACGGAAGTCACACCTCCAGATTGAGCATATAAGGCATTTTTTGCTTTCATGGGTGTGATGTTACTGAAAACAAGTCTATCTTGGAATCATTCTTGATAGGTATAATCAATTTTATGGCAAAAGAGAAAATTCATATATTAGGAATATGTGGAACTTTTATGGGTGGATTGGCTATCTTAGGAAAAGAAGCAGGACTTGAGATAAGCGGATGTGATTCAAATATTTATCCTCCTATGTCAGACCATTTATCAGAAATGGGCATTGATATTATTTCTGGTTATGATCCTTCCGATATCCCTAAAGCAGATTTTTATGTCATTGGAAACACTATCTCAAGAGGAAACGCTGCTTTAGAAGAATTACTTAATAGAAAAGCTAATCTGGTTTCAGGACCCCAATGGTTATATAACTTTATACTTAAAGAGAAGAAGGTTATAGCCGTTTCAGGCACTCACGGAAAAACAACCACCACAGCTATGATCGCTTGGATTTTTGAGTTTTTAAATAAAGATGTAGGTTATTTAATTGCCGGAAAACCAAAAGATTTCAAAAAATCTGCACGAAAAGGTTCGGAAGATATTTTTATTCTTGAAGCTGATGAGTACGACACAGCCTTTTTCGATAAAAGATCAAAATTCATTCACTACAAGCCTGACACTCTGATTGTTAATAACATTGAATTTGATCACGCTGATATTTTTAAAGATATTTCTGCTATTCATAGAGAGTTTCATAATTTAATTAGATCAATGCCCGAGAAGGCAGAAATAATCTTTCCTACTGATGACTTAAACATAGCTAAAGTTTTAAATATGGGCTGTTGGAGTAAACAAGAAAGCTATGGATTTGGAGATAAAGCTCAAAATACATATAAAGCTATTGCATCTGATTATTCAAAATTAAAATTTAAAGTTGGAAGTGAGGAAGGTGAATTGGAATGGCAAATGTTAGGAGAGCATAATGCTAGAAATGCTATGAGCGCGATCTTGGCAACAAATAAATACGGCATATCCTTAAATCAATCTTTAGAAGCTTTATCAAATTTCAAAGGTGTTTCAAAAAGACAAGATATTCTCTTAGAAAGTGAGAATATTATAGTGATGGAAGATTTTGCTCACCATCCAACTGCTATTGAGATGACTTTGTCAGGTTTAAGGCAGAAGTATAAGGAACATAAGATTATTGCGGCTATAGAGTTGAGATCTAACACCATGAAATCAGGTTATCACGATGATGTTTTGGTAGAGGCCACTAAAGAAGCTGATGTGGTATTTTGGAAAAGTGAAGATAGGACGCAGTTAGATAAATTGATAAAGTTAGATTCAAATAGGTCTAGATTAATTGACTCAATTGAAGAAACTTCTAAAGACATACTAGAAAGTATAGAACAAGATACTTTGATAGTTGTGATGTCGAACGCTGACTTCGAAGGCCTTTCACACAAATTAATTGATAGAACGTAAGATGGATAAAAATGAAGCAATAAACTCTTGCCCAGTTTTTCCTCTATCAATTAATGTTCTCCCAGGAGCTTATTTGCCTTTACAAATCTTTGAACCAAGATATTTGGATATGGTCAAGACCAGTTTAGCTAAAGAGGAAGGATTTTGTATTGCTTTAACTAAGAATGAAGATCCTATATCTGTGAAAGGACTTCCTGATCACCATGATGTAGGTACTTACGTTGAGATTGTAGATTTTAATCAGCTGCAAAATGGACTTCTGGGTATAACAGTTAAAGGATTAAGCAAAGCTAAGATTTCTGATAGATGGAAACAGGACGATGAATTGTTGATCGCAAAAATTACTAAAATAAAAGAAACTGGTGAAGACTTATCAGAAGAGCCTTCTTATAAAGAAATATGGAGTATGTTGCTTGAGATAAGTGACCATCCAGAAATAAAAAAATTAAATCTAGAAATAGACCTTAAGAATGCTACAAATGTTAGCTATATTCTTGGAAGCTTACTTCCCCTGACTCCTTTAGAAAAGCAAACCATGTTGGAATTTGAGAATAGTAAAGAGAAACTTGACTACTTAAAGTCCATTATTAAGAAATTAGGAGGCTAATCTAGGTTCCTTGTCGCCAATTTCCATGAAATCCATAAGGAATTCTATGGGGAAGCATTGCTCTTGCTATAGGTCCTGACGACAAACTTTCAGCATCAAAAATCATTAAATCAGAGCGATTCTCTTCTCCTAAATAACTTAAAGCTATTACATACCCAACGCCTTCACTAGAATCAGATGATTTAGGTACGAATATAGGTTCTTCTACTGCATCGTGTTTTGATAAAGAAAAAACTTCTTTATTGCCAGTCTCATGGTCATATCTTGTAATTGAATTAAAACTAATTCCTTGAGAAGAATTTCCATCGTTAGAAGCATAAATACCATAACGGTAATTAGACATACTGTATCTTTCGTCTAATCTGGGGAATTCACCTCTGTGTTCGTCTAGGTAATCCTTTTTTATAGAACCAGAGTTAGAAGTAAGATCTATTTCCCAACGATTTAACTTTGCTTCAGCTTTTTTATTATCAGGTGTAGATCCATCTAGATGAGGGAAAAGGGGAGCCTCTTCAAATTGCATCATATCGGCAATAATTCTGTCTCCATCAGTATATGCATTCATAGGATGGAATACGAAGCAGGGGTCATCTTCGATCCACTTAATATCTTTAACTGTTCCATTTCTTGGCATAATTCCAATTTGGCTTAATCTATTAGAGTCCCAAGCAATAGGTGATAGTCCTTTTGATAAAAGATTAAAGTCTATTACTAATGGAAAGATAGGAAAAATTACATGCTCGGTTGTAACAATAAAATCATGAACCATACTTGAATAAGGGGTTTCAAATTCTGAATAAGTTGTTAGCTCACCAGAAGCATTGATTACAAAGTAAGTTAATTTATTTTCTCCAAATCCATAACTAAACCCAAACATCTCACCAGTTTTGGGGTCAATTTTGGGATGCGCTGTCATCGCTGAACGTAATTTACCTTCATAATTCCAAGACCCTTTTGATTCCAAGGTTATTGGATCTAGCTCAAAGGGAGGATGGCCTTCTTCTAGGGCAAGAAGTTTATTTGCATGAAAAATTATACTCGTATTAGCAGTTCCGTCACTGTTTTCAAAATCATAAATAGGATCTGGTTCCATAGGATTTAAGGGATTGACCAGAGATCTCCCAGCTTTTCTCTCTTGCTTCCATTTCGAAGTTTGTGTCCACCTATTTTTGTAGGATATTTTGCCGTTTTCAAAGTGAAATGAATGAATCATGCCATCTCCTGCGAACCAATGATATTGACCTCCCATTGGAGGAAATTGCGGATCAGGGCCATTCTTATAATAACTACCATATAATTCTTTTGGGACTTCACCTTCAATAATTAAATCTTGTATGTCGCATTCCATTCTTAAAGGAGCAAAGTTGCCTTCAAGGTTAGGGTGGTTTGGATAAACTTCTGTCATAGCTATTCCTCTATGTATTTTTTGTTAAAGTACCTTACTACTATAAGTAATACAACAATTCCAATTAAGATTGTTATTAACCAAGCTATATTAAACTCACTATCTAGAATTGATTTTCCTGCGTAATAACCAGGAACTGTGTAAATTAAAGCCCATAAAAAAGAAGAAAAAACCTCTACTGTTAAGAAATGTTTAAAGTTCATTCCTAAAGAACCGGCTGTAAGAGGAAGCAATGGTCTGATTGGTCCAATAAATTTACCTACAAATACACCCAAGATTCCAAAACGTTTCACAAAACTCCTTCCTTGAACTAATAAATTAGGATATTTATTAAAAGGCCATAAATTATCAATAGATTTACTAATCCCAGTTCCAATTAGGAAACTTAGAATATCTGCTAAAAAACTTGCAACATAAGCTATTAATACAAGCTCAAAAACATTTAATGAAGATGATGCCATGCCAGAAATGACTGCTAGCAAAACAACTCCAGGTATTATCACACCGATTAAGGCAAAGGATTCGATAAAGGCAGCCCCAAACACACCTAAGGCTATCCATTCAGGATTATCCTTTAACCACAAAATTACTTCATTGAACTCAAACACTTTATAATCTTTATTTTAAGTATTGTTTAATTAGAATATTGCATCATGTCAGACAGTAAAGATATAAATATTTACATGGATTCTTTAGGTTCCTTGGCCAAGGATGCTTCAAGGATTCTCGCTCAGACTTCTGAAGAACAAAAAAATGAAGCCTTGTTAAATATAGCTAAGACAATTGATTTAAAACGACAAGATATTCTAAATGAGAACATAAAAGATTTGGCTGAGGCGAAGAAAAAGAAGATAGGAGATGCTTTGATTGATCGGTTGGAATTGACTGAAGAGAGAATAGACTCCATGATTTCAGGCTTAAAGGTAGTATCTGATTTACCTGATCCAGTAGGAGAAATTACTGATTTAAAACCTACTCCTTCAGGGATCGATGTAAGCAAAATGAGAGTTCCGTTAGGAGTTGTAGGTATTATTTATGAATCAAGGCCTAACGTAACTGCGGATGCGGCTGCTCTTTGCTTAAAGTCTGGAAATTCTTGTATTCTTAGGGGCGGATCAGAAGCTATTCTTTCCAATAAAATTATTTGGGAATGTCTTCAAAATGGTCTTGAAGAATCAGGGCTTCCCAAGGAAAGTATTCAGTTGGTTGAAACCACTGATAGAGAGGCCGTTAGAACTTTACTGCATATGGATAAATGGGTTGACGTGATTATACCTAGAGGCGGCAAGGGGTTGGTGAAACTAATTTCTGAAGAGTCTAGGGTGCCGGTGATTAAACATTTGGATGGCATATGTCATGTTTATGTAGATCAAGATTGTGAGTTGGATAAGGCTATTGACATAGCCTTTAACGCAAAAACTTATAGATACGGTATTTGCGGCGCAATGGAAACACTGCTTGTTCATAAAGATGTAGCTTCTAATGTGTTGCCTAAACTATTAGAAAAATATCGTTCTGAAGGTGTTGAGTTAAGAGGCTGCAAAGCTACTAATGAAATTATAGAAGTAAAGGACGCAAATGAAGAGGATTGGCAAACCGAATATTTAGCACCTATTTTGTCACTAAAGATTGTAGAAGGGTTAGAAGAAGCAATAGAACATATTAATAAGTACGGTTCAAATCATACAGATTCTATAGTTACAGAAAATAGCGAGAAAGTTAAAATTTTCTTTGACCAAGTAGATTCAAGTTCTGTAATGCATAACTTACCTACTTGTTGGGCAGACGGTTTTGAGTATGGTTTAGGTGCAGAAGTAGGAATATCTACAGACAAGATACATGCAAGAGGGCCTGTAGGATTAGAGGGTCTTACTTCTCAGAAATTTATAGTAAAGGGCAATTCTCAACTTAGAGGATCTTGAATAAGTCTAAATCTAAATTCATAGGTATCTTCGGCGGTACATTTGACCCTGTACATAAGGGTCATACTGAAATCATAAAGAATCTATTTGAATTGATTCCTTTAGATAAGGTGATAGTTATTCCAAATGGCATACCTCCACATAAGCCAGTTTCTGTTAGCTCAGAAGAAAGGCTTAGGATGGTTACTTCAGCCTTTAAAGATGTTGATAAGGTGGTAATTGATAACAGGGAGATAAGAAAAAAGGATACTTCCTACGCAATATCTACTTTGAAAGAACTTATTGAAGAAAATGTTGATCATTCCCTGGTATGGATTATGGGTTCAGATGCCTTTTCTGAAATTGATAGTTGGTACCAATGGCAAGATTTTATAAAAATGGTCAACATAATTGTAATGGTGAGACCAAATCATGAAATACCCTTCGACAGTGAAGCTTATAAACTTTTATCTAAGAGTCATACAATTGATAAAGAATCTTTAAACTCAGGTAGTGAAAAGATTTATTTATTACGAATTAGACCGATAGAAATCTCTTCAACTAATATAAGGAATAAGATTAATGAAGGAAAAGACGTTTCGGAGTTTCTTTTAGAGGAGGTCAATGAACTAATAACAAAAAGGAACTTATACCAATAAATAATGACTATATCTTTAAAGAATAAAATAATTAAAAGTTTAGAAGATATTAAGGCAGTGAATCCTGTAGCTATAAATGTTAAGAAGATAAGCTCTTTAACTGATTTTATGATAATTGCTTCAGGAACTTCGGTAAGACATATAGCGGCAATTGGTGAAAAAGTAATAGATGGATTAAAGCAAAATAGGATTAAGGACGTCAAAGTTGAAGGGCAAGTTGGAGATGATTGGGTTTTAGTGGATGCTGGAGATGTGATTGTTCACTTAATGTCTGCTGAAGCTAGAGAGTTTTATGATTTAGAGAGTTTATGGGATCCTGATTTGTAATGTTAATTAATATTATTTGTATTGAGTCGAGTAGACCTGACTGGGCCGAACAAGCCTTTAATTCTTATCAGTCTAAATTTAATAAATCTATAAATATAAATTGGAAAGGATGTAAGCCCATTCCAAGAAATAAAAATTATAATATTGAACAGACTATTAAAAAGGAAGGCGAGATTCTTTTATCTAATACCAAGAAACAAGATCTAGTTATAAGTTTGGATAGAGAAGGTAAAAGTTTGGATACTTTGAAATTGAAGGATAATTTTGAGGATTGGTTGTCGTCTTCAAAAGATATTTCATTCCTTATAGGTGGACCAGATGGATTAAGCTCTGATTGTATAAAACAGAGTCATTTATCTTGGTCATTATCAGATCTAACTTTTCCTCATTCAATTGTGCCAGTAATAATTATTGAACAAGTTTATAGGGCTTGGGCTATAACCCAAAATCATCCTTATCACAGATAGATATGAAAATTGATCAAGGTTTTACCAACAGAAGTAATGATTTAAGAAGATTAAAGCAAAGATCGAGTGTATTATTCCTTTTAGTCTTTTTATTGATAGTTGTTGGCCTAACCAAGATTATCAAACTTACTGTTATAGATAGACAAGAATATTTCACAGAGTCAGAAAAAAACAGAATCATAACTATTCCAATATATCCTGCAAGGGGATTGATAAAATTATCAAGCGGTGAAATTGTCGCTGAAAATATAGTCACTCATCAATTGGCTGTGAAAAAATCTTTGTTTGATAAATCGACTAATGAAATTGAAGATTTAAAGGAGATGCTTTCTGAAGATTGGGTGGAAATTGAGAAGAGCAACGACGAAATTATTAATGGATATGACGAAGTAATTTTATTTTCTAATCTTAACTCAAAGCAGTTAGCAAAATATCAAGTCAATAAAGCAAGATGGCCTTCTATATACATAAAAACTCAACTCCGTCGATTTCTTCCCCATAAGAATGTTTTTTCTCATGTTGTTGGTCATTTAGGAGAAGTGACAAAAGAAGAAGCAAGGCAAGATGATGATTTTATATATCAGCTAAGTTCTTATTTAGGAAAGGTTGGACTCGAAAAAAAATATGAATCTAAGATGAGAGGAGAAAGAGGAATTAGGACGATTGAAGTTGACGTTTATGGTAATCAAATTAGAGAGCTGAGGAGGTCTTTTCCAAAAAGGCCTTCAAATCTTTTTTTATCATTAAATTTAAGTTTACAAACACTAGCTAGGGAAGAATTATCCGGTCGCAAAGGCGCAATTATTGCTATTGATCCTAATACTGGCTTTATCAAAGCTCTTGTTAGCTCTCCTGATTACAATCCGAATGTATTAAATAAAACAGAAAAAGGTTCGCCTTACCCTAAAGAGCAAGAAAAATATGCACCTTTTTTTAATAGAGCAATTTCGGGATCTTATCCTCCAGCTTCAACTATTAAACCTTTCTTGGGGCTTCTAGGTTTAGAAGAGAAGGTTATTGAAGAAAGCACAGTAATTGATGATGAAGGCTTTTTCCAGATTAATGGTGAGGGAAGAAAATATAGAGGCTGGAAAGAAGAGGGTCATGGTAAGGTAAACCTCAATAAAGCAATAGTTGAGTCTTCAGATGTTTATTTTTACGAATTAGCTTCCAAGTTAACCATTGATAAGATATCTAATTTTCTAAGTTTATTTAATTTTGGTAAAAATACAGGTATAGATCTTATTAATGAATCTTCAAGTGTTTTACCTAATAGAAATTGGAAACTCGGCAACATTGGAGAGCCTTGGTTTGTTGGAGATACAGTAAATATGGGGATAGGCCAAGGGTATATAACTGTAACCCCGCTTCAGCTAGCTACTTCCGTTTCAGCCATTGCAACTCAAGGAAAGATATTCAGACCTAGATTAGTTGAACGTATAGGAGATCAACTTATTGAACCAGAACTCCTTTTTTCCATTGAATTAAATAAAAAAGAAAATTGGAAATCTATAGAAAAGTCTATGATTTCTGTTATTAGCTCCTGGAATGGAACCGCACATAACTTATATAAGGAAGACGGTATGACAATTGCAGGAAAAACTGGGACTGCTCAAATTAAGAGCCTCGTTGATCAAGAGCTAACGGTACAAGAAGAATATGAAGGTATCCGCAAAATAGAGACGGATAGAGATCATGCTTTATTTGTTAGCTACGGACCATTGCCTAATCCTAATTTAACTGTAGTCGTGATTGTTGAAAATGGAGAGTCAGGCAGCTCTGTTGCAGCACCAATAGCTTTAAAATTAATTCAGAAATATCAAAAGGAAATATTTGCAGATGTCTAGAAGAGCTCCTCTTGATTACGAGATCAATAATCCTTTAATAACTAGCAGGTATTCATTTTCAAAGATATTTAAAGACTTGCCTCTATTTATATCCCTTTTAACTATTCTTGCGTTTGGGTTATTTATGCTTTACAGCGCCAGTGGACAGTCAATTGGAATGATAATCAGGCAACTGTTTTATATTTCAATCGGCTTATCTTTGATGTTAATTGTTGCTCAGCTAAAACCTGAGTCATATAAGAATATATTAATGAATTCTTATTGGTTTGGTTTACTGTTATTGATTTATGTATTGATTAACCCAGCTGATGGTTACGCAACAAGTAGATGGATTGATTTAGGGTTTTTTAACTTCCAGCCTTCCGAAGTAATTAGGTTGATTTTACCTTTATCTTTAGTGGCTTACTTGTGTAGGAGAGAATCTAGCCATAGAACTTCAGATTGGTTTATTACTACTATAGCTGCTTTTATATGTTTTTATTTGGTATATAGACAGCCTGATTTAGGAACTGGTCTCATTGTTTTTGTTTCGGGATTAATACCTGTATTTCTTGCTGGATTACCTTATAGAATTATTTTAGGTTATTTATTTGGATTAGCTATAGTTACGCCCTACATCTGGTCTAATTTATTATTAGAATATCAAAAACAAAGAATACTAACACTTTTAGATCCAGAAGCGGATCCACTAGGCACAGGATGGAATATAAATCAATCACAAACTGCTATAGGATCAGGAGGATTAACAGGAAAAGGCTATCTCGAAGGGACGCAAAGTCAGTTAGATTTTATTCCTGAAAGTCATTCTGATTTTATTTTTTCGGTTATAGCAGAAGAGCTCGGTTTAGTAGGGATATTAGTTATGTTCTTTTTATATGGATTTATAATTTGGAGAGTGTTTAGAATTAGTTTTAACTCTGAAACTAACTTTGAAAGAATTACATGCAGTTCTTTAGGTTTTATCTTTATGTTATTTATTTTAATTAATGTATTAATGGTTATAGGTATAATTCCTGTAGTGGGAGTGCCTTTACCTTTAATTAGCCAAGGAGGAACTTCGATTATTGTGCATTTACTTGCTTTTGGAGTTATTTTATCAATGAAGAAGATTGTTACATGAGAATTAGAGGGTCGATACTGTTAGCTGCTGTAACTACGTTTTGTTTAAATATTTCCTCAAATGATGGCTTTGATTACTCTTCTAGAGAAGACGTTAAAGAATATATTGAAGAGATATCTAATAAGCATGGATTTAACAGAAGCCAGCTTTCCCAGCTATTAAACAGTGCTGTTTATCAAGAAAAAGTAGTGAGGATAATGAATAGGCAGCCTGAAGGTACAATGACTTGGTCTAAATATAAGAAAATGATGGTTTCAGAGTCTAGAATAGCTGCTGGCAAAGATTTCATAAATTTATACAAAGAGGACTTAAAGAGAGCTGAAGACCTTTATGGAGTTCCTGCTGAAATTATTGCTTCTATAATTGGTATAGAAACTCGTTATGGGAGAATAACAGGAAACATAAGAGTATTGGATTCTTTGATGACGCTTTCATTCAATTACCCTAGAAGATCAAAGTTTTTTAAGATTCAGCTTGAAGAATTTTTACTATTAAGTAGGGAAGAAGGCTTTGATCCTGAATCCTTAGAAGGTTCCATAGCAGGAGCAATGGGATATGGTCAATTTATGCCAGATAGCTATAGAAAGTATGCCGTAGATTTTGATTCGGACGGAGTGAGGGATATTTTAACAAATCCTGTTGATGCCATCGGTAGCGTAGCTAATTTTTTAAGCAAAAAAGGGAACTGGAAACCTAATACTCCTATAGCTGTCAAAGCAGATAGTATTTCCAATGAAATAATCTTTAAATCTCAATTTAAACCTTATATGACACCAATTGAACTAAATGAAATAGGTCTTAAGCCTAAGGAAAGCATATCTGGTAATCTAAAATTTGTGCCTATATCTTTAGAGATAGATGAAGGTTATGAACATTGGTTGGGTTTTGACAATTATTATTCTTTATCGAGATACAATAGAAGCAAGTTATATGTTATGGCTGTTATAGAATTTAGTCGTTCATTATCAATCTATTTATAGTAGGAATATTTAACATGTTTAAGCCTTTTAAATTTTTCAAAATAATAATTTGCGCTTTTATTTCTTTATCAATATTAGCTGAAGAAAGCTTCATTCCTGATCCTCCTTCATTGAATGCAACAAATTACATCTTGATGGATTCTATCTCAGGAAGAATATTAGCGGAGAAGGGTGCTGATGAACAAATAGAACCGGCTAGTATTACCAAGATTATGACAGGATATATTGCTGTAGATCAGGCTGAGAAAGGCTTTGTAAGTTTATCTGACGAAGTTCTTATAAGTGAGAATTGCTGGAGAAAAAAAGGTTCTAAAATGTTTATAAGAGAAGGAACTAGAGTTTCAATGTCAGATCTAATCAAGGGCATGGTTATCCAGTCTGGAAACGACGCTAGTTGTGCTATTGCTGAGCATGTAGCTGCATCCGAAGAAGGTTTTGTTCAATTAATGAATTTATATGCGCGCGATATGGGTTTAGACAACACCCAATTTAGAAATGAGAGTGGATGGCCTGATCCTGATCATTACTCCTCTGCACGAGATTTAGCAATTCTTTCAGCCAATCTAATTAACAATTTCCCTGAACACTACGCTCTTTATAAAGAAAAGTATTTTACTTTTAATGAAATTAAACAAAGAAATAGAAATAGTCTTTTATGGCAGGATGATTCTATAGATGGAATCAAAACGGGCCATACCCAAAGCGCTGGTTACTGTTTGGTTTCTTCTGGTGTAAGAAATGATACGAGGTTAATTGCAGTAACCATTAGAAGCTCCTCAGAAAAAGCAAGATTAACAGATAACAGAAGACTTTTAGATTACGGATTTAGGTATTTTAGGACTAAAAAAATTCTTACTAGCGACATATCTTTACTCGAAGAACAGGTCTGGGGCGGAGAAAAGGAACAAGTTAATCTATCTTCTGCAGAGGATCTATATCTAACTCTTTCACCTAGAGATTTCCAAAGAGTAGAGCCAAAAATCACTTTAAACGATTATTTGCAAGCTCCCATTAATAAGGGTCAGGTCGTTGGAAAAATTGACCTCATCTTAGATGGAGAGTCGTTGGCAACTATAGATGCTATAGCAATGGAAGAAGTGAACTCACTAGGTTTTTTTGGAAGAGCATGGTCCAACATTAAGCTTCTTACCTACAGATTCTTGATTGAAGAATAAAAGAAATCTTTATGTGGGCTTTTTTAAATGGAGAATTCATATCTAAGGACGAAGTAAGAATTTCTCCTTTTGATAGAGGGTTTTTATTTGGTGATAGTATTTATGAAGTTATTCCTTCCTATAACAATAAGCTTTTTTTATTTCATGAACATTTTGAAAGGTTAAAGAACTCTCTTTCTATCATAAATATTCCTATTCCTGATTCCATAAACAATCTAGATTTACTTATAAAGGAATTAATAAAAAAGAATAAATTTTCTAACCAAGCGATCTATATTCAAATATCAAGAGGAGTAGACCCTATAAGGTCGCATGTCGCTGATGATGCAACTTTGCCCACTGTATTTATGGTTTCAACAGAATTGGATATAAACCCCTATCGAGAAAATCCGCAAAAGAAAGGACTTAAACTAAGTTTAGAGCAAGATATTCGATGGAAGAGATGCGATGTAAAAGCAACAACCTTGCTTCCCAATATAATTCCATTTCATGATGGAGATAAATCAAATGTTGATGAAATACTATTTCATGATGGGCAGAAAATAAATGAAGGATCTAAATCTAATGTTTTCTTTGTTTTTGAAGACTTAATTGTTACGCCTCCTAAAGAACAAAATATATTATTAGGTGTAACTAGAAATTATTTTTTGAACAGATTGTCGGAAGAAGGATTTAATGTATCAGAGAAAGAAGTAAAAGTAGATGATTTAAGTAAGGCTGATGAGATATGGGTAACAAGCTCAACAAAAGAGTTACAACCTGTTTATAAGGTTAACGATATTGTTTTACCTGAAAAAGAATACAAAGAATATTATTGGTATAAAGCTTTAAAAATCTTAGAGGAAGATTTAAAAAGTAATAGCTAAGTCTCTAATTGCCTGCCAAGGATTTTTTGATGAGAGCCCTTTGATCGAAGCATCTATTTGAGCGATTTCTAGCATAGATTGCTTAATTTTACTTTTAGAAAGTTGATTGACTCTCTTAGTTAAGGTTTCTAAATAATGCCTAGGCCCCCAAATATTCTTTGTAGATTTATCTTCCATGACCTTATATAAATTATTAATCTCTTTGGTAAGGGCCCATAAAATAAGAGTCGGTTGCGTACCTTCTGATTTTAAAGATTCTATGATCTTAAAGGTTCTATTTTTATTTCCAGAAACAAATGCATTAGATAAATCAAATATCCCAAATTTTGAAGCGTTTGATATACAAGCTTCCATTTCTCCTAAACCAATCTCTTTATTGGGGTAAAGTAAAGATAATTTCATAATTTCTTGAGTTGCTGCTAATAGATTGCCTTCAGTTTTTTCCGAAAGTAATATCGCTGCTTCATTCTTTACCTTCATATTAGAAACTTCTGCTTGGTCTTGAATCCATTTAGGCATTGAATTTAGAGGAATAGGGCTTTCAATGATCATTAAACCAGCTTTTTCCAAAGCTTTAGCCCATGCTGAAGATTGAGATTTTTTATCTAGACTTTCAGCAGACACGATTATTAATTTATTAGGGTCAGGTTTTAAAGAATATTCCTTTAGTGCTTTAGCTCCCCTGTTACCTGGACCAGACCCTAGTAACTTAACTTCAATTATCTTTTTAGAACCAAACAAATCTAAATTTTCATTATTAGAATCTAGAAAAGTCCAATCAGTATCTTTCGAAATTACATACGTAGTTTTCTCTTCAAAATTAGAATTCTTCGCTGATAAGAGAATTTGGTCAGTTAACGAAGAGAGCTGTATCGACTCCTCTGCAAAAAATATATAAACGGGTTTAAGTTCTTTTTGAACTAAGTTTCTAAGGTCTTTTGAGTGCGCCTTCATTGCTGTTCAATGCTAATTGAAATTCCATATTCTTAATAGCATCTTTTATAAAGTTTTTTATTAGAATTTTTTCTTCCCTTTCCACGGCTAATAGGTCTGATTGATTAAAACTTAAATAACTTTGAGATGTGAAAGTATTCTCTTTAATTATTTCATTTTTACTAATAAGTTCATAAGAGATAGTATAGCTAAGCCTTACTTGTGTTGTTCTGGCACCAGCCCCTATAGCTCCAGAAAATTTCTTCAATTCGTGTAATTTTATTTTAATAGTTAGGTTTTTACCGTTATTTGCATCTTTGACTCTGAAGATAGTATTACCTTTATTTTTTAATTGAGAAATTAACTCAAAGTTAAGATCAGAGTTATCTGATAGAACTATCAAGTTCTTTTGAGATAATTCATTTGAATTTTCTCTAAGAGAGTATCCGCATGCAGATAAGAGGAATGTAGATATTAAAAGGAAAGAAAAAAGAGATTTTTTTAATAGTTTCATAGAACTATGTTTATGAGTTTTCCTGGAACGTAAATAAGTTTCTTAATTTCTGAATCAGAGACATATTGTTTAATCTTTTCGTCTTTTAGAGCCATACTTTTTATATCTTCTTCCTCAGAATCGGAATTTACATTGACTTCTGACCTCAATTTCCCATTTACTTGAATTACTATTTTAATAAAATCTTCTTCAAGCATCTTTTCTTTTGCTTCCGGCCATTGGGTATCTACAACCAAACCATCTTGGTTTAATTCCCACCATAAATGTTGAGATAAGTGCGGGGTTATAGGTGCAAGCATTAGAATGATTGCTTTGATTGCTTCATCAGCTACTTTCCTTTTGTTGGTATCCGCATCTGAATTTACGAACTCTTTGGGTATGGCATTGGACAATTCCATAATGGATGCGATGGCCGTATTAAAGCTGTGTCTTCTTAGAAAATCATCTTTTACCTTCTTTAATGTTTGATGAGTTTTTAATTGAAGTTTCTTTATTTCTGGGTCTTTAGATTTAATTTCAGAGAATTCTGGAACTTCAGCATTTATATGATCATGAACAAGTTTCCAAATTCTATTAATGAATCTATAGGCGCCTTGAACTCCTTGGTCAGACCACTCAAGAGATTGGTCTGGAGGTGCAGCAAACATAACAAACAACCTAACAGTATCTGCTCCATATTTCTGAATTAGACTTTCAGGATCAACTATATTGCCTTTAGACTTAGACATTTTAGAACCATCTTTTAACACCATTCCCTGACAAAGCAAATTCTTAAAAGGTTCATCTCCTTCAACGATTCCTAGGTCTCTTAAACATCTAAAAAAGAACCTTGAATAAAGAAGGTGAAGAACAGCATGTTCTATACCTCCAACATATTGGTCTACCGGTAGCCAATATTTAGCTCTATCATCCAACATAGAGTG
This sequence comes from uncultured SAR86 cluster bacterium, assembly GCA_902554355.1. Taxonomy (GTDB): domain Bacteria; phylum Pseudomonadota; class Gammaproteobacteria; order Magnimaribacterales; family Magnimaribacteraceae. The sequence continues at coordinate 39,743 of CACDOC010000007.1, forward strand.
TTCGTTATCAAAGCTTGCAAATCTTGCGTAATACCATGAGGATTCAAAGAAAGTATCAAAAGTATCAGTTTCTCTTTCGTAAGATTTTCCGTCTTGTTCAATATTTATAAAGTCTTTCATGTCTTTTAGAGGAGAGTTGACACCCTTAAATTCTACATTTAAAGGGAGTCTTACTGGAAGATCCTTTGCGGGAACAAATCCTTTTTCATTTTTTAAGATGGGAATTGGCGATCCCCAATATCTTTGTCTCGACACACCCCAATCCCTTAGTCTGTAATTAGTAGATCTCTTTCCACATTTAAGGTCTTTGGCTTTATTTTCAATTGCTTTGAAAGCTTCTTCAAAAGACAGATTATTAAATTCACCTGAATTGATTAGATTATTTTTTTCGAGAATAGCTTCTTTACTTATGTCATCTCCTTTATTCCCCTCTATAACTTGTTTTATTGGTAATTTATATTTTTTTGCAAACTCAAAATCTCTTTGGTCATGTCCAGGAACTGCCATAAGAGCTCCTGATCCATAATCACTTAAGACGAAGTTAGCAATCCATATAGGAAGCTTTTCTTTAGTGAAGGGATGTATAGCTTTAAATTGCGTTTCCATACCTTTCTTTTCTTGCTTAGCTAAATCTGCTTCAGTGGTTCTAACTTTATTAAGTTCATTTATAAAGTCTTGAACCTCATTATTTTCTTTCGCCATTTCTAGGCTTAAAAAATGAGAAGAAGAAATAGCTATGAAAGAAGCGCCCATTATTGTGTCAGGTCTAGTGGTAAAAATATCTATAAGTTTTTTTGATCCTTCAATTGCAAAACTAAATTCCATGCCTTCAGATTTACCTATCCAATTCTTTTGTTGGATTCTTACTTGTTCAGGCCAGCCTTTAAGTTCATCTGTACCTTCAAGTAACTCTTCAGCATAATCTGTTATCTTTAGAAACCATTGCTTAAGGGTCTTTTTTTCAACATCAGCTCCCGATCTCCATCCTTTTCCATCAACAACTTGTTCGTTCGCTAAAACTGTTTGATCAACTGGGTCCCAATTAACCTCTGCCTCTGCTTGATAGGCCAAGCCCTTTTCGACCAATTGCAAGAAAAACCATTGCTCCCACTTATAATAACTCTCATCAGAGGTAGAAAACTCTCTTTTCCAGTCATAAGCAAACCCCATCCCAGAAAGCTGATCTTTCATATGTTTTATATTTTCTTGTGTCCAATCTGCAGGTTGAATTTTATTCTTGATAGCAGCATTTTCGGCTGGTAAACCAAATGCATCCCAGCCCATTGGCTGTAAAACATTTTTTCCTAGCATGCGCTGAAATCTGCTAATTACATCTCCAATTGTGTAGTTTCTAACGTGGCCCATGTGAATAGATCCACTGGGGTATGGAAACATGCTTAAGCAGAAAAACTTTTCTTTATTTGGATCTTCAGTAACTGAAAAGGTATCATTTTCGTTCCAGTATGATTGTATTTTTTCTTCTATCTTGGCTGGGTCATAAGGAATTTCTACATCACCCATCTTATCCTTTATCCTTATTTATATTTTCTAAATAATTTATGCTTATACCACCTTTTATAAAATTTGGGTCGTTTACTAGCTTTCTATGCAAATCAAGATTTGTATCTATACCCAGAACATACATTTCATCTAGAGCCCTCTCAAGTCTAGCTCTTGCATCTTCTCTATCATTCGCTCTACAAATCACTTTCGCAATTAATGAATCGTAATAAGGAGGAACGACATAATCTTTGTATAAATGTGAGTCCATTCTGACACCAATTCCTCCGGGTGCGTGGTATTCAATTATTTTTCCAGGTGATGGGATAAAGGTTTCCGAGTTTTCAGCGTTTATTCTGCATTCGATAGCATGTCCTTTCATTACAATGTCTTCTTGCTTAACTTTCAATTCTTCTTCTCTAGCTATTCTTAGTTGAAGCTTTACTAAATCTAATCCAGTTACACTTTCAGTGACTGGATGTTCTACCTGAATTCTCGTATTCATTTCAATGAAATAGAAATTATCATTTTCATATAGGAATTCAAACGTTCCAGCACTTACATAATTCAATTTTTTGCATGCTTCTATGCATTTACTATAAATTTCTTCTCTTTTATCTTCATTAATATTAATAGCAGGCGCCTCTTCAATAACTTTTTGATGTCTTCTTTGCAGAGAGCAGTCTCTGTCTCCAAGATGTAACACATTGCCGTGCTTATCGGCTAATACCTGAACTTCTATATGCCTAGGATTTTCAAGAAATTTCTCCATGTAGACGGTTGAATCTCCAAAGGCTATAGCAGATTCTTGTTGCGTTAGTTCAATTGAGCTTTCTAGCTCTTCTTTAGAGTTTACTATTCTCATCCCTCTGCCGCCTCCGCCAGAAGCTGCTTTAATAATTATTGGGTAGCCTAGGTCTTCCGCTTTCTCGTAGGTATCTTCTTCAATTGGTCCTGTTGAACCAGGAACGATAGGTAAACCTGCATCTAAAGCAAATTCTTTTGCAGAAACTTTGTTTCCCATCATTCTAATTACAGAAGCTGAAGGTCCAACAAAATCAAACCCACTTTTTTCTACTTTTTCTGCAAAATCTGGATTTTCAGATAAAAATCCATATCCTGGATGTACACCGTCAGCTCCAGATAACTCCATAGCACTGATAATTGCAGGAATATTAAGGTAACTGAGTGCAGAATCTGCAGGACCTATGCATATTGATTCATCAGCCATTTTTACATGCATAAGGTCCTTATCGGCTTCTGAATAGGCCGCTACTGTAGGAATTTTTAGTTCTTTTGCTGCTCTTAAAATACGTAGAGCTATTTCGCCTCTATTAGCAATTAATAATTTATTAATCATATATTAGGCTATTTCAAAAAGGGCTTGGCCATACTCAACTGGTTCAGAGTTTTCTACTTTTATAGAAATTATTTTTCCAGAAAATTCAGATTTAATTTCATTCATCATTTTCATGGCCTCAACTATACAAACAACATCTCCTTCATTAACTGTATCTCCTAAACTTACAAAAGGTTTACTGCCGGGAGACGCTGACGCATAAAATGTTCCTACCATAGGCGAGGTGATAAAGTTACCATCTTTATCTTCCTCTTTAATAGTTTCAGGTGCACTTTCATCAAAGTCT
>CACDOC010000008.1 GCA_902554355.1 uncultured SAR86 cluster bacterium
ATAAAGGTTTAGCTAAAGGTGGTTCTGGAAGACCAGTACCTCTATTAAGCCAATATTTGATTGATAAAGCGTAAGTATGCTTGAAGCTAAATTTATAGCTTCTGGTTCATCTTTTGAAGAAGCACTTAAATTTTCCTGTGAGTTAACTGCAAAACTATATTTGGGCGAAGAGGAGTTTAAGAAATCTGAAACAATAGATATTTATTGCGATAATCTAAAACAAGCAGAAAAACTTGATGAACTCTTATGGGAAATACCTAAAGAAGTTTTGCTTCCCCACCAACTTGCTCATAAACAGGGCTCGGAAGAACCTATTAGAATTGGTTACCCTGGAACTAAATTCTTAACTAAGTCTACTTCTTTAATAAATATTTCACCCGATATGCCAAATTTATTAGATGATTATGAAACTTATTATCAGTTAGTTATCATAGACGGAGCAGAGTTAAGAAAGAAAGCAGCAGAAACATGGTCTGAATGCATAAAAATTGGATTAACTCCTGAATTTTTAGATCAAACATGAAGAAAAATTACGAACCTAAAGGCATAGAGAAGAAAATCTACGATAACTGGGAATCTTCAGGTTTCTTTACTGCTGTCCCTGATGAAAAGAAAGAATCATTTTGCATAATGATTCCTCCTCCAAATGTAACGGGAACTTTGCACATGGGTCATGGTTTTCAGAATACTCTTATGGATGCCTTAATAAGATATAAAAGAATGTCTGGTTTCGATGTTTTATGGCAAGTTGGGGTTGATCACGCAGGTATAGCAACTCAAATGGTTGTAGAGCGTCAACTAGAATCTGAAGGACAAACTAAGGAATCCATAGGGAGAGATGCTTTTGAAAAAAGAGTATGGGAATGGAAAGAAAAGTCAGGTGGCACAATAACTCAGCAACTAAGACGATTAGGTGCATCGGTTGATTGGTCTAGAGAAGCTTTCACTATGAGTGAAGACCTTAGTTTAGCGGTTAAGGAGGTCTTTATTTCTTTATTTGATGAAGGTTTAATTTATAGAGGAGAAAGGTTAGTTAATTGGGACGTAGTCTTGCAAACAGCTTTATCTGACCTCGAAGTAACTTCTGAAGAAGAAACAGGCTCTCTATGGTATTTTGACTACCCTGTTGAGAATGGTAGCTCTATAACAGTAGCAACAACAAGGCCTGAAACGATGTTGGGTGACTCAGCTGTAGCGGTTAACCCTGAAGATGAAAGATTTAAAGAATTAATAGGGCAATTCGTAATTATGCCTATCACAGATAGGAAAATTCCTATCATTGAAGATTCTTATGTGGATTCAGATTTTGGAACGGGTTGTGTAAAAATAACTCCAGCACATGACTTCAATGATTTTGAAATAGGAAAAAGACATGGCTTGGAAGTTATTAATATTTTAAATCTAGACGGTACCCTAAATGAATTTGTTCCAAAGAAGTATAGAGGCTTAACAACTACTGAAGCCAGAAAAGAAGTATTAAACGAAATGGAGTCATTAGGCCGTCTAAATAAAGTAGAGCAACACAAAATACAAATCCCTAAAAGTCAAAGGAGTGATTCTGTACTAGAACCACTTATAACTAATCAATGGTTCGTAGATGTTAAAAAAATGTCTAAAGAAGCAATTAGGGTAGTTCAGGAAAATGAAACGGGATTTATTCCGAAAAATTGGGAAAATACTTATTTTGATTGGATGAACAAAATTCAAGACTGGTGTATAAGTAGACAGCTATGGTGGGGACATAGAATACCTGCTTGGTTCGACGAAGAAGAAAATGTGTATGTAGGAAAAACGGAAGATGAAGTAAGAAAGAAATATAATCTAAAAGACATCAAACTTCATCAAGATGAAGATGTTTTAGATACTTGGTTCTCCTCAGCGCTATGGACATTTTCAACTTTAGGGTGGCCAAAAGAAGATAACCTGTTATCAAAGTACCATCCTACTAGTGTTCTTGTAACTGGTTTTGACATCATTTTCTTTTGGGTAGCAAGAATGATAATGATGACTACTCATTTTATCTCTGAAGTCCCTTTCAAAAAGATACTAATACATGGACTAATAAAAGATTCAGAAGGAATCAAAATGTCAAAATCTAAAGGAAATACATTAGATCCTCTAGACATTATTGATGGGATTAATCTATCAGACCTCTCTGCAAAGCGAACAGAAGGACTTATGCAACCTCAAATGAAAGAGAGAATTGAAAAACAGACAAAGAAAGATTTCCCAGATGGTATTAGTGCTTATGGTACGGATGCCTTAAGGCTAACCTTTTGTTCTCTTGCAACTGGTGGAAGAGATATTAATTTTGATATGAAGCGTGTTGAAGGTTATAGAAATTTCTGTAATAAACTTTGGAATGCTTCAAGATTTATAGAGATGCAAATTGAATCCTATGGAGTATCTGAAGAGTCAAATGAAGATTTAATTCAGAAATGGATCAACTACAGATTTAACTTAACCGTAAAGAAGGTGAATGATGCTTTCGAGAGTTTTAGATTTGATTTAGCTACCAAAGCTATCTACGAATTTATCTGGTACGAGTTTTGTGATTGGTACATAGAATTATCGAAAATAAAACTTTCAAAAGAAGGTGAAGAAAATTCTAAAGTAGTTAAATCTATGGTGAATATCTTGGAAGAAACTTTAAGACTTGCTCACCCTATTATGCCCTTTATAACTGAAGAAATATGGATGCACTTTAAACCTTACCATCGAAATTCAGAGAAAAGCATCATGATCACTGAGGTGCCAAAACATAAAGGAAACCTTTCTGATAATGAATATCAATCTATTGAATGGCTGAAGGAAATAGTTTCTGGAATAAGAAACATAAGAGGCGAAATGTTAATTAAACCTTCCGTGATGATAAAAGCCTTTTACGAGGGTGGAGATAAAATAGATAGAAAAAGATCAGAAGATTTAACTAATCTAATAAGAGAAATTGCAGGATTAGAAAGTCTTGAATGGATAGGTGAAGAAAAGCTTCCTCCTTCTGCTGCAGTGATAGTTGAAAACCTAAAAATTTTAATTCCTTTAGAAGGGCTAATTGATCCTAAAGAAGAAAGTCAAAGGCTCACAAAAAAAATTGATAAGGTATCCAAAGAACATAAGATGCTCTCTTCTAAACTTAAGAATAAGAAATTCTCTGATAATGCCCCTAAAGAATTAGTTCAAGAACAACAAGAGAGATTTGAAACAATTTCAAAAGAGTTAAGTAATCTAGATAATCAGTTAAAAGAGATAGGTCGATTACTCTAGATCATAAGTTCTTAAAATTAGTTATAATAAATTTCATAATTAGTTATGTTTTTTAGATCTTTTATTACTTCTGGATTAATAGCCTGCCTTTACACAATTTTAATTTCATATATGTCAGGCAACCAACTTCCTTTAGGAAGCACTCAAATGTATATTGTTTTGGCTATTTTCTGGTCAATGGGATTCCTATCTGTTATTGGGTATATTTACGGAAGGAAAATTAAAAGGAACTTTAGAGGGGAAACCGGAACTATAAAATGGTTTGATCCGAGTAAAGGTTACGGTTTCCTGATAAGAGATAAGGGGGGTGATCTCTTTGTGCATCTCCGTTCTGTCCAAAGCGAAGATAGAAGAAAGTTAAAGGAAAATACAAGAGTCAGATTTTCTGTAGAAAACACTGAAAAAGGACCTCAAGCAGAAAATATTAGAATTATCTAAAATAATCTCTCCACGAACCAATACATACCCAAACAGGCTAAGCCCGAAGCAGTATAAATTCTGAGGATTTCAACTCTAAATTTTATTAATCGCTTTAATAAATACATTAATGCAAATAGAGAAAGAATTATTAATACTTGCCCAACCTCAACACCTAGATTAAAACCAATTAAAGCCGGTATAAATCTATCTTGCATTAACCCTATAGAAGATAAATTACCAGCAAAACCGAATCCATGCACAAGCCCAAATAACATGGTAACAATTAATATGAGTTTCTGATTATGAAACCTCTCAGAAAGGCCAAAGTAGCAATAAGAAAATAAACCTAATCCTAAGAGTCCCAAAACATATTTCTGATTACCGTATAAAGAAAATAAAAGAATAAACAAAACCCAAGAATAAAGGAGGTACCTATTATACAAGGTGTATTGTTTAGTAATTGAAGCTACGCACTCTACTGCAACAACTACAATAGAATATCCTATTAGTGACTCAACAAATGAAGATGCAGGTGTAATGTAATTTAGAGCGCCTAAAGCAAGGGTTATGCTGTGACCAATAGTAAATCCTGTAACTACTATTATTAGATTCTTTCTCTTGAGGTTTAGTAACAATAATCCTACTAAAAAGGCTATGTGATCTAAACCTGTAAGGATGTGTTTTACCCCTAACTCTAAATAGTCATAAAAAGATGAATAAGCAGAAGCTTGCTCTTTATTCAGTGCAGAAGACTCATTCCAACTTCTCGAAGAAACTGTGAATATCTTTTCGGGATAAGGTTGATCATCTATATTTATAGTCGCAATATGAACATGAGTAGGATCTTCACTAAAAAAAAGGTTGAATAATATTTCTACTGGCTCTTTATCGCACACTTGCCTCCATTTAAGAGACACGTAACCAGTGGTTAATGAAGATCTAAAATAAGGTCCTTGATCTAATTCACAAGATCCTTGAACTTTATAATCATTTAATACCTCTTCCTGTAGTTTACTTTCCCAAAATTGATCAAACTTAGACTTTATTCTAGAAAGGACAGAGATTTGAACGTTGAAATCTACTTCTACAATCAGTTTTTCGTTATTTGTTATATCTATTCGGGAATACGATTCACTTCTTTGATGAGAAAGAATCAAAGTTGAAAAAATTAAGATAAAAACAGCTAATGAAGCTTTAAGGTACATCTTGCTCTTTAAGATTCCTGCTTACGTCATACCATTTCTTTAAATTATCTAAGTATGTTCTCAGTGATTGATCATCCCTCCTCTTTGAGAATTCAGATAAAACAGAACTCCTAATATTGGAATATTCAGGTTGCGTGGCATCCTCTCTATCAACCAAATATATTATTTTATAACCACCAGAAACCTTCTTAGGCTCTGAAAATTGACCAGACTTAAGTAGCTGAGCTTCTCTCATTAAAGAAGGACCAATATATTCCCTAACCTTACTTAAATTCATCAGAGTATCGGGAACCTTAAGAGGCGAATTACTCCCACTTAAAGCAACTTGTTCAAAGTTTTCACCGTCCAGGAGTCTAGTAAAAGCATTTTTTGCCTCTTCAAGCACCTTATCTCCGAAATCAACCTGAGAAAAATAGACTTGCCTTACTCTTAGTCTATTAGCTTTAGTAAAGAAACCTATATTCTCTTCAAAGAATTTGATTAATTCTTTCTCCTCAGGTTCTATACGAGAGCCTTCTGAAATAATATTTTTGATCATCTGTTGAACAATTGTTCCCCTAGCCATAGGATTATTCTCTAACATTCCCAAATCTATGGCTCTTTTGATCAATAATTCTTCTTCTATCATTCTTTCAAGAACGTATTCCCTATTTTCATTAGTTAAAGGCGATCTCTTATCATTAGCCAAACCTTCTAATTGCATTTGATATCTTTCAAAAGGAATAAGTCGATCTTCAATCTTAGCAGCCCAATTTTGATCAGATATATTATTCTTCTCAACTATAGTAAATGTCGCTAAAAGTATTCCAATAATTAGACCAAAACCGAGAGAGTAATGATGTTTAAGTAAATTATTCATCTAACAGCATTTGAACGTGTGGTATTCCATCTTCATCGTAAGGGCTTCCTTGAACTTTAAACCCATGGTTTTCGTAATACGAAATTAAATACTCTTGAGCAGATATTCTGAAGGAACTAGAATCATACACTTCTTTACCTTTTTCTATTCCCATAGTTAACAATTGGTCTCCTAACCTTTCACCTCGGTACTCAGAGTGAATTGAGACTCTTCCGATTGATGCTTCAATATATTTCTTTCCTGGAGGTGTAAGTCTTAAGTATCCAATTAAGTTTTCTTTATTAGTAACTAATAAATGTAAGCTATTTTGGTCTAAACCATCAGCATCTAGATACCAAGATTTTTGTTCAACCACAAAAATCTCTTGTCTAAATTTCAAAACCTTATAAAGCTCGTCTCTATGAAAGTCAGCAAAGAACTTCCATTCCCAAGATAAATTTTTAGTATTCAAAACTAAGGGCAAATATTAGGATTACTTCTGTGGATTTCTTCAATTGCTTTTAGAATTTCATCATCTAAGCTAACTTCAATACTACCTACTGCTAACTTTAATTGCTCCATAGTAGTAGCCCCAATTATATTGGATGTTACAAAATCTCTTGAGTTCACAAAAGCATTGGCCATGACTGAAGGATCCATGCCTATAGAGTCTGCATAAGCTACATAAGACTTTATTGCTTCATTAGCTCCAGGTACTTCATACCTATCTCCCCTTTCAAAAAGTGCTGTTCTAGACCCTTCCGGTCTAGCACCATCGATATACTTACCAGTTAAGTAACCTTGGGCTAAGGGTGAATAAGCCAATAAACCTACTTGAGATCTATGGAAGTACTCTGACATTCCTTGTTCATAAGTTCTATTTAGAAAATTGTATGCGTTTTGTACAGATACTACTCTGGGTAAATTATTCATTTCAGAGTACTTCAAAAACTCAGATAAGCCCCATGGGCTTTCGTTAGATAAGCCTACATACCTTATCTTTCCATTTTTAACTAGATCTGACAGAACTCCAAGTGTCTCATTGATCGAAATACTTTCTGTTTCAATGTGTTTATAACCAATCCCCCCTGATCCAAACAAACTCATAGGCCTGTCAGGCCAATGTAATTGATAAAGATCTATGTAATCTGTTTGTAATCTCTCTAAGCTAGCGTCAATTGCTGCTTCTATATTTTCTCTATCTAATTTAGTTCCATCTCCTCTGAACCAGTTCATTGGACTTCTGCCAGCAACTTTAGTTGCTAAAATTATCTTTTCCCTGTTTCTAGTTTTTTTGAACCATGACCCTATACATTCTTCCGTTCGGCCTTGAGTTTCAGGTTTTGGCGGGATAGGGTAAAGTTCTGCAGCATCAAAAAAATTTACTCCTTGATCTAGTGCATAATCCATCTGTTCATGGCCTTCTTCCATGGTATTTTGCTCCCCCCATGTCATAGTTCCTAAGCAAATTACACTTACGTCTATTTCTGTGTTTCCTAATTTCCTGTATTCCACTTTTTCTCCTTAAATGTATTAAAAAAATTCTTTAATTCAACATATAATACGCGAATTATAGAAAAGGTAAGAAAGAAATGAATACAAGCATCTACGATTTTTCATGCAAAGACTCTTCAGGAAATGAAGTTAATTTATCTGATTTTCGAGGCAAAATATTACTGATAGTAAATACGGCTAGTAAATGTGGTTTTACTCCTCAATACGATGGACTTCAATCTTTACAGGCGCAGTACGATTCGGAAAAATTTTCAGTTCTTGCATTTCCTTGCAACCAGTTTGGTAGTCAGGAACCAGGCTCTGATAATGAAATACAAGAATTTTGTTCTATAAACTACAAAACAACTTTTCCTGTTTTTAGCAAGATAGAAGTAAATGGAGAAAATGCTCATCCACTTTATAAATTCCTTTGTTCAGAAAAAAAGGGGGTATTGGGCTCTGAAAAAATAAAATGGAATTTTACAAAATTTCTTATAAATGAAAGTGGAGTGCCTTTTGCTAGATACGCTAGCACTACTACACCTGATAAAATTTCAAAAGATATAGATAAATTAATTACCGACTAGAAAAAAACGACTGACTTAATAAGCCTTTTTTTAAAGATTTAGACATCAAAATTGCATCCTCTCTTCCGTCTTTTAATCGGTAATAATTCTTTCTTAACCCTATTTCCTTGAAACCTGCGGCCTTGTATAAGTCAATAGCTATAGCATTAGATATTCTTACTTCAAGAAATATCTTTTTACTTCCCATGATCTCAGCAGCCATAATCATCTTCTCAAGCAGTTCCCTACCTAAACCTTGGCCTCTTTTTGAAGCAGTTAAACCTATATTTAATAAATGAGACTCTTCAGTTGATACAGATAGAATTGCAAATCCAATTACTTGCTCACCTTCTTTCAGCACCAAAGAATAGTAACCTTTTTCTATACAATCTTGAAAATTCTTTATCGTCCAAGGGACAGGGTTTGATTCTCTTTCTATATCAAGAACAATATCTATATCCTGTTCTTGAAAATAATCGTACTCAACTTCGGTCAATTTATTCATTAAATTAAGTCTTCTTTGCATCGCATCAAAAATTCTTTTTTTGTACTAGTGGTTCTACAAATCTCATCTATAGATGGGTATGAAAGGATCCTGATATTGTCTTTTTCTAAAATCTCTATTTTGGAACAGCCAAAGAGAAGAGCGATGTTTATATCTTCCTGTATTACTCTTTCGATACATATCTTCTTTACAGAGTCTTTGTTTAGGAAGCGTGCGACTGAATTAATAAATCTCTCTCTTGCATTTAAGTCTAAGTCTGATGCTCTAGAAGAAGAAAGAGCTATAACAGATTCTCCAATTAAGTAAGATTGGAGCCTTACCTCAATATCTTGTCTCTTAGTCCAAAAAGTAAACCCTAGTTTTTCAAGTTTATTGTATTTTGAGAGCCCCATTTATGTTTATTCTACCCTTAGATTATGAACTCTCAACTTGACCGTTAACAACTGCATATATAAGCTTGTATTTAATGATCTTAGTCATGATAGAAAAATTGATTTATCGACTTACTAGCCCGGTCTCTTTATCAGAGAGATTACCGGGCTTATATCTATAAGTTTATTTAATAAACTTACTCTATTCCAACAGTAAAATTAAATAAGGATTAACTACAATTGACTAAAATTATTAATAAATCAGTATCTAAATACAAGCCTTTTGAACCTGTTCAGCTAGATAACAGGGAATGGCCAACTGAAAGCATAAAAAGGGCCCCTATTTGGTGCAGTGTTGATTTAAGAGATGGAAATCAAGCATTGATAGAACCTATGGGAGAGGAAAGAAAACTTAGAATGTTTAATATGCTTCTAGATATAGGTTTTAGAGAAATTGAAGTTGGCTTCCCTTCTGCTTCCCAAACAGACTTTGATTTCGTAAGAAAAATCATAAATGAAAACTTGATTCCTGAACATGTAACTATACAAGCACTTACTCAGGCTAGACCTGAGCTTATAAAAAGAACTTTTGAGGCTTTAGAGGGCGCTCCTAGAGCCATAGTGCATGTTTATAATTCCACATCCACCTTACAAAGAAGAGTTGTATTCAAAAGCGATGAAGAAGGAATAAAAAAAATAGCCACTGATGGTGCTAAGAACGTTAAAGATTACTCTGAAAAATATCCTAATACGGATTGGATGTTTGAATATAGCCCGGAAAGCTTTACAGGAACTGAACTTCCATATGCTATTGAGGTGTGCAACGCTGTTAATGAGATATGGGAACCTTCAAAGGAAAAAAAATCAATAATTAACCTTCCAGCTACTGTTGAAATGGCTTCTCCTAATATTTACGCTGACCAAATAGAATGGGTTTGTAAAAATATTGATAATAGAGAAAATATTATTATCAGCCTACACCCTCATAATGATCGAGGTACTGCTGTAGCTGCAACTGAGCTAGGCGTAATGGCAGGAGCAGACAGAATAGAAGGAACTTTATTTGGTAATGGTGAAAGAACAGGTAATGTAGATCTAGTTACTTTATCTTTAAATATGCTTACTCAAGGAGTTGATCCTGAATTAGATTTTTCAAATATAAATCCAATCATGAGAGAAACAGAATATTGTAATCAACTTCCTGTACATCCAAGGCATCCTTATGCTGGTGACTTAGTATTTACTGCCTTTTCAGGTTCACACCAAGATGCCATAAAAAAGGGATTAAATGAATTAAGGAATTCCAATCAAGAGACATGGGAAGTTCCTTATCTGCCAATTGATCCAAAAGATGTAGGGAGGTCTTACGAAGCTGTAATTAGAATCAATAGTCAATCAGGTAAAGGGGGAGTTGCTTACTTACTAGAGAAAGATCATGGATTAAGTATGCCTAGAAGACTTCAAATAGAGTTCAGCCAAGTTATCCAAAAGATAACTGATGAGACTGGAAAAGAAATATCTGCTTCAGATATTTGGGAAACATTCCAGCAAACTTATTTCCATGAAGATGGTAAATATCAATTCTTAGAACATCATATAAACTCGCGTGCAAATAAAGAAGGTCTTCAAGAGGATGCAATTGAAATAAAAATAAAGGAAGGAGATAAGACTAAGATAATTAATGGAACAGGTAACGGTCCTATAGATGCGATGATAGATGCATTAAGTAAGGATTTAGATCTTGAAATAAAAATTGCTGATTATCATCAGCATGCTATTAGTTCAGGTTCAGATGCAAAAGCTGTAGCTTATTCTGAGATTTCTTATAAAAATCAATCTGTTTGGGGAGTTGGAATACATCAGAACACAGTTATTGCAGGTTTAGGATCCGTAATTAATGGTTTAAATCGTTTGTCTATATAAGTTAAATCGTTAATATATCCTTCTAAAAAACTTGGGGAGATATGGATAACACACAACAAGTTAAGCGAAATACTATTGTAGCTTATGGAGGATTAGCTACTCCACTTGCAATGATTGGTTATCCTATAGCTATCTGGTTAATTCCTTTCTATTCAGAAGTCGTAGGTATACCGCTTTATATAATTGCAAATATACTTTTAATTGCAAGATTCACTGACGTAATTACCGACCCAATTCTTGGGCAATTAGGTGACTCTACAAGGACACCGATTGGAAGAAGGAAACCTTGGATTATTCTAGGTGTTCCTTTGATGATGATAGCCATATACAAATTATTTATTCCCGGAACAGAAGTTACAATCGCCTACTTCGTCGTTTGGATGATGCTTATGTATTTAGGCTCCACAATAATTGGTATTCCTTATGGGGCTTGGGGAGCTGAAATATCGCCTGACTACCACCAGAGATCTAGAGTTGTTGGCGGAAGAGAGGGGTGGACCCTGATAGGCTTATTGATTTCTGCTCTGATACCTCTTGCTATAGAAGTATCAGGTCAAGGAATAAGTTTTTCAAACTCTATCAAAAGAATGCTAGCAGCTATTTTTGTTTTTCAAGATTTTTCAACCTCCGGAAAAATGTCTGACATCCTAGCTAGCATGGGATTAGGTATTATATTTTTATTACCTATATTTGCTGCATGGGCGCTTTGGAAAGTTCCAGATCCAATGCCTAAGGTAGAAAAAAAGATTCCTTTAGTTGAAGGTCTTAAATATGCTTCGGAAAACCCACTTCTTATAAGGATTCTATTAATCATATTCCTAGTTATAGCTGGTGAATCATTTAGAAATACTTTATCACTATGGTTTGTTAGAGACGTTATAGGAATCGAGACTGTAGGAGCTTCTTATGCCCGATACTTTATTGCAGGATTAATAGGTATACCTTTTTGGCTCTGGTTAGGTAAAACTTTAGGTAAACATAAAGCTTTTTGTATTACCCTGGTAGGAACAGGAACAGTTAGTTTTTTATGTTTCTTTCTGGAAAGAGGAGACTTTAATCAATTCCATGCTTTATTCCTTATTAAAGGATTCTGTTTTGGCGGACTGCAATTTCTTCCAGCTTCTATGCTAGCTGATGTAGTAGATTTAGATTCCCTTAAGACGGGAGGTAGGCGCGCAGGTACCTTCTTTGCTTTAAATGGAATGATAGCAAAGGTTTCAGCAATGATTGCTGTTTGGGCAGCAGCAATATTGGTAGACTTTTCGGGCTTTGTTCCCGGTACTGAAAATACTGACTCAGCGATGCTCGCTTTAAGAGTTTATTATTGCTTAGGGTGTGCTGCATTCTTTGTTCCAGCACTTTTCTTAACATGGTTTTATCCTCTAACTAAGGAAAAGCATAAAGAACTTAGAAAAGAACTTGAGAGCCAATCGAATTCAAGTTAAGTTTTTAAATTCTATACCGTTAAATTGTCAGTCCAGTTTATAGAAATACCTTTTTTGTTAGGTTTAGTGTGGAATTCTTCACAAACCCATAAATCGCCAACAGCTGCTAACTTATCTCCTATATAGATAAGAGGCAATCTATCTCTTTGCCATATAGGAATATTATATTCTTGAAATAATTTCTTTAGCTTCTGACTTTTATTTCTTCCAAAGGGCTTGCACCTTTCTCCTCCAGACCTGCCTTTTACAAAGATTTTTTGACCAAGATAAAGTTCGTCTATTCCCTCTCCTTCAACCTTCTTTGCATACAATAATCCTGACGGTATTTCTAATTTAGAACTCAAATCCCAATCTGATTTATATGCAGAATCTAGCTTATCCAGATCCTCTTCAGAAAAGATACATATTTCTTCTCCTAATACTTTAAGTCTAGATATCTTAGCATTCTCTTTATCAGCTAAAACAAAGTCTAAGTTATCCAATTTATTAGAGCCACGTAATGATCTATTTATTTCTTTTAAGTAATTTGAATTTATCTCCAACCCCAATTTATGATTGAATAAAAAATATAATAAGTTTTCTGCTCTTTCTGTAGTTAAAGCTCGATATTGACTTAAATTATAAGAATTTTCTTTAGAAGTTACTTGCTTCAGATCTTCTTCTGCAACAGACTGAAGGATACTATTTGACCTAGTAGCTTCTATAGATAAATGTAAAACTGATTTCTCAATATTTGGCCAACTTTCTTTCGCTATTGGTAATAATTTATTTCTTATAAAATTTCTTGATATCTTATTGTCTTCATTGGATTCGTCTTCGATCCATTTCAGTTTATTTAATAGTGCATATTCCCTTAGTTCTTTTTTAGAAAAACCTAGTAAAGGCCTATGGAATTCAATATTTCTTTCTTTTCTCCACGCCGGAATTCCAGTAAGGCCATTTAGACCCGTACCTCTTAAAAATCTAAAGAATATTGTTTCAACCTGATCATCTTTATGATGAGCAGTCAGAATAATGTCGTTAGCTGAAGACCATTGGTTAAATTTTTCATACCTAATTTTTCGTAAATCATCTTCTGAAGGGTCAGTAAGTTTTTCTAGCTTATAAGAAAGGAAATTAACACCAAGTTCTTTGGTGTTTTGTTTACAAAAATCTTCCCATTTATCCGAGTTAAGGCTAACTGCATGATTTATGTGTATTGCTTGAATCTTATCTTTTTGACTTATTTTTGTAGTTAATAGATGTAATAAAACCGTAGAATCAAGGCCTCCTGAATAGGCAACACCAATTCGATCAAACCTATCTAATAACGAATCAAAAGAAAATTCTTCTAGTAGATCCATTTTTATAGAGCACCGTAACTCATAAGACGTTCATATCTTTTGTCTACCAAATCATCTAGCGGTATCTGAATGAGTCGATCAAGATTTAGAATGATGGAATTTTTTAGGTTTAAAGAAGCTTGATCGTAATTTCTATGAGCTCCACCGAGAGGTTCTTTAATTATTTCATCTATCAAGTTTAACTCAAGTATATTTTTTGCACTTAATTTCATGGCCTCAGCAGCAGCATCAGCCATCTCTGAATCCCTCCAGACAATACTTGCGCAAGCTTCAGGAGAAGCTACTGAATAAGTTGCATACTCCATCATATTTACGTGATCTCCTACTCCCAAAGCGAGAGCACCACCTGACCCTCCCTCTCCTACAATGTTCGCAATTATTGGGGTCTTAAGTGAGGACATAACCTTTAAGTTATAGGCAATAGCTTCACTTTGGCCTCTTTCTTCACTATCTATTCCAGGGTATGCTCCAGGTGTATCGATCATCGTTACTACTGGTAAATTAAACCTTTCAGCTAATTTCATTAACCTACACGCTTTTCTGTATCCTTCCGGTTGGGACATTCCAAAGTTATGTTTTATCTTATCTTCAGTTGTTCTTCCTTTTTCATGTCCGATAATTACAACTTGAAAATCTCCAATTCTAGCTATGCCTCCAATAACGGCCCTATCATCAGAGAAGTGGCGATCTCCATGTAATTCATCAAATTGATCAGTGACTCTCTCAATGTAATCAACGAAATGTGGTCTTTCTGGATGTCTAGCAACCTGAACATTTTGCCAAGGAGAAAGATCGGAATATATTTTTTCAGTTAATTTAACTGCAGATTCATTTAGCCCAATAACTTTCTGTTTTATTTGATCTTGATCTAAATCTGAATTCTCTAATTCCAATATCTTGTTTTCAATATCTGCAATTGGTTGCTCAAAGTCTAAATAACTTTTAACCATAGTAAGAAATTAATTCAAATGAGGTCTGGAATGATACACCAAATTTACGTTATCTTTACCAAACTTATTCTTTAAGAGTTTAATATTTTCATCTTTTAGATCAATTAAATAGTCTCTTGGTAGCTCAATTTCTGCAGAAGCTTCATCAGTCTCATAAGATAATAAAACTTGATTTCCTTCATTAGAGACCGCTAATTCCTTGATAACACTAATCACTGAGTCTTGATCAAACTTATAATCAAGATTTATAGAAATATTTTTAACATACTCTCTTCTGGCCTGACCAAAAGTTAATATCTTTTCAGCAATAATCTTATGAGAATTTTTACCTCCGTATTCATCTCTTTCAACTAGGCCCTCGACAACTAGAAGCTGTCCTTTCTTTAATAACCCTCTATAGTTATCAAATACATCTGCCCAAACTGACACCTCTATTCTACCGCTACTGTCATCAAGTGTTGCAAAAGCAAACCTTCCTCTTTTACTTTGCCTAACATTAAGATGTACGAGAGTTCCAGCAACTCTTTGCGGATGTGATTCAGCTTGAAGTTCAGAAATAAAGAATCCACACATATTTCTAACCTCTTTCTTTTTTGACTCTAGAGGATGAGATTCTAAATAAAAACCCAATGCACTCCACTCTGCTGAAACATGATCAAATTCCACTTCAGAAAAGTTTGTATCCTCAATAACATTGGTATTTACTTCGTCTCCAAAGAAGTCCTTAATATTGCTTTTGTCTCTTTCAGTAACTTGTTCAGCATTCCTTAAGCAGCCTTCAATCTTACTAAATAAAATATTTCTATCTCCTAAACAATCCATAGCGCCTGAGCCTATTAAAGCCGTTAAGATTCTTTTATTAACTCTGTTAAAACCAACTCTTATGCAAAAATCTAATAAATTTTTATATTTTTCCTTTTCTCTTTCTTCGACTATCTTATCTACTAAAGACTCTCCTATTCCTTTTATCGCTCCAAGACCGTATAAAATTGTTGAGGAGTCCAAATCTTCAAATCGATAAGAGCTTTGATTTACATCAGGCTTTAGAATATTAAGACCAATATTCCTGCAATCATCTACGAATACTTGGATACTATCTGTATTACCCAAGTCACAAGACATTACAGAGGCCATAAATTCAGAAGGAAAGTGGGCCTTTAACCAAGCAGTCTGATAAGCGATTAACGCATAGCCTACAGAGTGTGATCGATTAAATCCGTAACCAGCAAATTGCTCTATCTGATCAAATAAGTTAGCAGCATATCTTTCACTAACTTTTCTCTTCACTGCTCCATCAATGAATGTCGAACGTAACCTTTCCATTTCTTCCTTTTTCTTCTTTCCCATTGCTCTTCTTAATATATCTGCTTGCCCTAAACTAAAACCAGACAAATCTTGCGCTATTTGCATAACTTGTTCCTGATATACGATAACTCCATAGGTAGTACCTAGTATCTTCTCTACTGCTTCATGACCATAAGTTACTTCTTCACGTCCATGTTTACGATTTATGTAAGAATCTACCATGTTCATTCCTAAAGCTCCTGGCCTATAAAGAGCATTCATACTTACAATATCTTCAAAGTCACTCGGCACTAATTGCCTTAAATAATCCCTCATCCCTCTTGACTCTAATTGAAATACACCTGTTGTTTCTGCTCTTTGAAGCAGTTCAAATGTTTTTGGATCATTGAGCGGCAAGTCTTCGATATCTATGTACTTTTTTGGGTCTTTTATTTTTAAATTAACTCTAGTAACAGCTTGATCAAGAATTGTTAAAGTCTTAAGTCCTAGGAAATCAAATTTTACAAGTCCTGCTGACTCTACATCTCCCATATCGAATTGTGAAGCAACCGTGCCTTTATCGGAATCAAGGATTAGTGGAGTAAAGTCAGTAAGGGCAGTTGGAGCTATCACAACTCCTGCTGCATGTGTGCCTACGCTTCTTGATAGGCCCTCTAGTTTCAAGGCCATATCATAAACTTCTCTTGATTCTTCTGATTCTTCTATTGTTTCTTTAAACTGTTTCTCCTTATAAGCTTCTTCAAGTGAAATACCTAAAACATCAGGAATAGCTTTTGCTAATCTATCTCCAAATCCATAAGGCTTACCTAGAACTCTCACTACATCTCTCAAGACAGCTCTTGCAGCCATTGTTCCTCTAGTACTTATTTGGGCAACAGATTCTTTCCCGTATTTTTTAGTTACGTAATCTAAAACCTTATCTCTTCCTTCTATACAGAAATCTATATCAAAATCAGGATTGCTTACTCTCTCAGGGTTCAAAAATCTTTCAAACAATAGATCATATTTTATTGGGTCTATCGCAGTAATTCCTAAAGCATAAGCAGTTATGGATCCAGCTCCTGAGCCCCTACCAGGTCCAACTGGAATACTGTTTTCTTGAGCCCAATTAACAAAATCAGCAACAATTAAAAAGTAACCTGCAAAATCTAATTTACAAATCATGTCCAATTCATAATCCAGCCTCTTAAAATACAGATCATTATTTACTTCATAACTGTTTACGGAATTTTTAATAGTTATAAGCCTTTTCTTTAGTCCTTCCTTAGATATTCTTCTTAAATGATCTTCTCTAGTCTGGCCTTTAGGAACTTCAAAATCTGGGAGATAAAATTTACCTAACTCGAGATCTAAATTACATTTCTCTGCAATTTTTACTGAATTAATAAGCGCCTCTGGCAAATCAGAAAATAGCTCTATCATCTCTTCTTTTGTTCTAAAATACTGAGTCTCTATGTAATCTTTAGATCTTCTAGGATCATCTAAAATTTCGCCTCTTTGAATACATACCCTAGCTTCATGAGCCTCAAAATCTGATGGACTAACTTCAGGGTCGATCGGCATAAGAAATCTAACATTATTAGTAGCAACGATAGGAACATTCATTCTTGTTGCAATGTCTATAGCTGTATTATTGTATTCATCTTCATTTGTTTTCCCCAGTCTGTGAATTTCTATAAAGAAATCTTCACCGAATATATCTTGAAAGAACTTAATTCTCGACTCAGTTAAAGAAATATTTCCAGCTAATATTGATTGACCTATGTGACCTTCCATGCCTCCAGACAATGCAATTAACCCATCTCCAAGATTTTTTAGTGCAGGCAACTCTACAGTAGGCTCACCATTTACTTGTCCTTCCACATAAGCGTTAGAAACAATTTTAGTTAGATTAATATAGCCTTGTTTGTCTTTTACTAATAATACAATTGGAGCAGGTAAAGAATCTTTATCCTTAACTACATTTACCTCAGCACCCACTATAGGCTTAATACCATTTTCTCTAGAACTTCTATAAAATTCTAAAAGTCCAAAAAGATTAGTTAAATCAGTTAGTCCTACTGCACTGTACTTTAGAGAGGAGGCTCTAGAGACTAACTCTGAAATTCTTATTATTCCATCAGACAACGAGTATTCTGAATGTAAATGAAGATGAACAAAATCAGGTCTTTCCATGTTAGCCAATTTAAGTTAAATAATTCTTTACAGGTTTGAATGATTGCCTATGCTCATCGCATGGTCCAAACTCCCTCAAAGCTGCTAAATGAATCTTTGTTGGATAGCCTTTATGTTTAGCAAACCCATAATTAGGGTATATTTTATCTAGTTCAAACATAATTGAATCTCTTTCAATCTTAGCCAAAATAGACGCAGCCATGATATTTTCTTTAATAGCATCTCCTCTTACAATAGCTTCACAGGGGACGTCTACTTCAGGCGTATACTGTCCATCAACTATAACTTTTTCTGGAACTTCTGATAAGTTTTTTATTGCCCTTTCCATTGATAATAAAGAAGCTCTTAATATATTTAATTTATCAATTTCTTGCACTGTTGCTATTCCAATTGACCAACACACCGAATGCTTCTTAATTTCTTCAGATAAAGATTTCCTTTTA
Organism: uncultured SAR86 cluster bacterium; assembly: GCA_902554355.1. GTDB lineage: Bacteria > Pseudomonadota > Gammaproteobacteria > Magnimaribacterales > Magnimaribacteraceae. The sequence continues at coordinate 18,248 of CACDOC010000008.1, forward strand.
TCTTTAGACAGTTTTTTAGAATCGTCTAGGCCTAGAAAGGTAAATTCAGGTTTAAGTATAACGGCTGCAGAAACTACAGGGCCGGCCAGAGGCCCTCTTCCTGCTTCATCAACTCCTGCTTCAATCAATTTACTAAATTAAAGATCTCTTTAGCTGCTGTTTCAGAGCTTCCAGCTTTTAAATTTTCATGAATTAAATGAAAATTTTTATGATAATGTTCGAGTCCTTTTAAATTTATTTCATTTATAGCACCAACTATATTATCTAGAGAAACATCATTTTGAAGAAGTTCCGGAATGAGCTTGCTACCTGCAAGAAGATTAGGTAAAGAAAAATTATCTATTGAAAGTAATGGTTTAACTATTCTATAAGTTAACCAACTTGTTTTATAAAGTGTCACACAAGGAGTTCTCAACAACATTGCCTCCAATGTAGCTGTACCTGAAGTAATAATGGCCATCTGACAATTAGATAGAACCTCTTGTGCATTATTAAATGAAATTTTAATAAGGCCTTCCATAGGTTCTTTTATTAGTTCTAAATGACGCTCATCAGATAAAGGCATATAAAATTGATAAGAATTATCTTTTCTCTTTAATTCTCTAGCTGCTCGAATCATGTCATTAGCGAGAAGAGAAATTTCTGACTTTCTACTTCCTGGTAATAGAGCAATACTTTTTGCTTGTTTACCTTTAATTAGTTCATCGAAGTCTTGATCTAATCTGTAAGCAAGAGGATGTCCTGCATAGCAAATCTTTATATTTGAATGTTTGTAAGCATCTTCTTCAAACGGAAATAAGGTAATCACACAGTCCACCGCTTTTTCAATTGATTTAATCCTTCCTTTTCTCCAAGCCCACACTGAAGGACTGACATATTGGACCGTCTTTAAAGTCATTTTCCTCTTTAAGAACCTTGAAATAGGTAGGTTGAAATCAGGCGCATCTATTCCTATAAAGATATCTGGCTTTTCGATTAAAAGAAATTCTTTTAATTTTCTTCTTAAAGACAACAATTCTTTTAATTTGAACAATGGTTCAATAAGCCCCATCACGGATATCTTCTCCATAGGGAAAAAAGAAGAAAGTCCCTGAAGGTGCATTTTTTCACCTCCCACCCCTATAAAGGAAACGTCTAGAAAATGTTGTTTCAAGCTCTCCATTAAGGGGCCTCCTAGCTCATCACCAGACTTCTCTCCAGCAACGATTGCTATTTTAATTTTTTTTGGATTTAAAGAATCAGACATTAACGAGAAATGCCTCTCGTAGATTCTTCAACTGATAACAAGAAGGTGTTTACTTCATCATATTTATCTCTCAAATCAGATAAATCAGACATAGCTTCTTCAACAGTTAGTTTTTTTCTATAAACGGATCTATAAGCAGATCTCAATGATTCAATAACTTCTTTTGAATAACCTAAACGTTTTATTCCTGTGGTATTTACACCAAAAGGTCTCGCAGGATTTCCTCTTACTTTGACATAAGCAGGTACGTCTTTATTAACAGAACTTCCCATTGCACAAAAACTATAACTGCCAATAGAGCAAAATTGATGAACGATAGCATACCCGCCTAGAATTGCTCCATTACCTACCTTTACAGATCCTGCTAATGCAGCTTGGTTAGTAAGCACAATATCATCTCCTAAAATACAATCATGTGCGATATGGGAATAGGCCATTATTAAATTTCTATTACCTATAATGGTCTCGCCCTTATCTTGGATAGTCCCCCTGTGAATAGTAACCCCTTCTCTAATTATATTATCATCACCTATTCTTAAGAGGGTCGGTTCATTCTTATATTTCTTATCAGGACTTCCATCTCCGACAGTAGAAAATTGGAACACATGATTTCTTTCACCAATAATTGTCGGTCCTTTTAATATTGCGTGAGATTCAATTCTAGTATCTTTTCCAATAGTTACGTCAGGTCCAATTAAAGAAAACGGTCCTATTTCTACTGATTCATCTATTTTGGCTGAAGGATCAATAATAGCAGAAGGATGATGCATAGCTTATTTAGGTCTATCTGCACAGAGAATAATAGCTTTGGCTACTAACTCATCTTCAACAGTTGCTTTACAATCAAATTTCCAAATTCCTTTTTTGTTAGTAATTACTTTAGATGTTAGGATTAATTGATCTCCAGGTAAAGCTGGTCTTTTAAACCTTAAATCATCTGCACCAACAAAATAATATATAGAACCATCTTCCGGTTTCTTGTCCATTGTTTTAAATCCTAATATTCCAGAAGCTTGTGCCATAGCCTCTACAATTAGAACTCCAGGCATAATTTGTTTACCTGGGAAATGTCCAATTAAGTAAGGTTCGTTAGTTGTAATATTTTTGTATGCAACTATATAATCTCCTAATTCCATCTCTATCACTCTATCGACAAGTAGCATCGGATATCTATGAGGTAAAAACTCCTGAATTTCTTCTATTTTTATATCTACTTTCATATTTATTTACTTGCTATAAGTTTGTGAAGCCTTTTAAAACTAACTGCATTCTTTTTCCAGTCTTTATTTTTCATAAACGGAGTACCCGAAGAGTAAACGCCCTTTTCTTTTATAGATTTAGTAATTAAAGACATTGCGGTTATATGCACTTCATCAGTTACTTCAACGTTATCAACAACAGCGCAGCAACCAGCTAAAGTGCAGTTCTTACCAATAGAAGAGCTACCAGCAACAGCACTATTGGCAGCAATGGCAGTTCCAGACCCAATTTTTACATTATGAGCTAGATGCACCAGGTTATCTATTTTTACATCATCTTCTATTAGGGTATTTCCAACTGAACCTCTATCAATAGAGGAATTTGATCCTATTTCTACGTTATTTCCTATAATAACTTTACCTAAATGTTCAATTTTTACCCACTTGCCTTTTTCTTTCGCAAATCCTAGCCCATCAGACCCTATAACCGCACCACTATGAATAATGCAATTTTTTCCTATCTCTACAGAGTCATAGATAGAAACATTTGCATAGATTTTAGAACCATTCCTTACAACTGAATTTTCTCCTATAAAGACTCCAGAACCAATAATAACGTCATCTTCTATTACCACACCGTCTGAGATATTAACAAAATTTGCTATGCTGGATTTATCAGAAATAGAAACCTTGTTTCCTATATGTGCTAATTTTGAAATACCAATATCAATAGCTGAATTGGATAATTCTTTAAAGATCTTTGTGCATCGAGCATATAAAAGGTAAGGGTCATTTCCTATTAATTTATTTCCTGAATAGTCCTTAGATAAGTCATTTGAACAAATTAGAGCCCCTGCTTTAGTAGAAGATAAGGTTGATAAAAAGGATTCTCTAGCAATAAAAGCAATCTCATCATAAGAAGCAGCATCCAAAGTATTAAGACCTAATACTTTTTTATCGGGATCGCCTTCGAGATCAGCTCCTATTTGATTGGCTAATTCTTTTAATGAGATTCCTGAAACAAGAGACACAAAAGTTAGTCTTCCTTCTCATTCATTGCATCTATAACTTCTTGCGTTATGTCGAAGCTTTGATCGGCATGCAATAAGGTACCAGTTTGACCCCCGCTATTTATTAAGAGAGTAATACCTTTGCTTCTAATAAGTTCCGTAACTATTACTTGAAATTTTTCAGCTTGTTCTTGAGAAATAAGTTGAAGTGTTTGGTTGCGGAATTGATTAGTCTTTTCTCTTAAGAAATTAATATCCTGTGTTAAGGATTGAAGTTTCTGTGCTGCTTCTTGTTTTTCTTCATCAGACATAGTGGGGCCATCTTTTTGAGCTTTTTCTTGAATATCTCTAGCTTCTGTCGCCTTAGCCTGTAATTCTTCAACCACCTCTTTCCATTCATCTGAGTTCTCTAGCTCTTCTAGCTCTTTCTTTGCTACATTAGTATTAAATAAAGCAGCTTGCGGATCTAACGTTGCAATATTTAAATCAGCTGCAGTAAGTGGTAAGGACATTAATAAAAATGCCGATAAAGTTAATAAAGTATGTTTAATAAGTTTCATATTTTGTCCTGATTAATATCCAATTTGTGGATTCTACATTTTTGTGAGCAAATTTAGTAGTTTTAAGGTTAATTAAAACTGTGTACCTATCTCAAATTGGAAATTTTCTGTCTCATCTAAAGGCCCTTGGTTAGTTGGAGAAGAAAGAGCTAAAGACATAGGACCTAGTTGAGTAATCCAAGTGACTCCAACTCCATAAGAGTACCTAAGTTCTCCAAGATCTAGCTCACTACAATTAATATTAATTTGAGTATCTCCGCAATCTTTAGAAAAAACATTACCTATATCAATAAAAAAGGAGCTCCTCATAGATCTTTGATCCTCGACAAAGGGTAGCTTGAAGATAAAATCAAAACCTCCCTCAATCAAATATGCACCGCCTATAGATCTATCGTCGTTATAGTATGCGTAAGGATTGGGTATAGGCTTTCCTTCCTCATCCAGAATTTGATTTCCTTCATTATCTATAAAGTAAGGTGAAGGAGTTGCCCTAGGACCAAGAGTGTTTTGTTTAAAGCCTCTTACAGAACTTATACCCCCAGAATAAAAATGTTCAAAGAAAGGTGCTACTTCTGTATCTCCATAAGCTTCTAACGCCCCAATTTCTCCTCTAAAACCTAAGACAAACCTGCCACCTAAAATCGGTTTGAAATATTTATGCCTATAAGTAGCCTTTGAATAAGTTAAAGAACTTCCTGGAACGGCTACCTGTAAAGCAAAAGATTGAGATTGTCCTGCTGTAGGGAACAAACCTCTATTCAACGTAACTTTAGACCAGATAAATTGGGTTTTAAGGACCTCAAACTTAGTTCCTTCAGACTGCGTAAACTCTAGTATCTGAGAAGCTGGAGTAGCGCCTGCATCAATGTTTGTATTATCATAATTAAGATTTAGACCTATTCTCTCAATGTCACTGATTGGAAGTCCAAATTGTATACCTGCCCCAAAAGAGTCAGAAGTATAACTAGCTATATTGAATTGACCATAATCAGATTCTCTAAAATAAGCACTATATCCTCTACTTACTCCATCTATAGTGTAATAAGGCTCACCGTAATTAAATGAATAGCTTCTCTGCCAAGTGCTATCATTAATACCTACTCCTATCGCTTTACCAGTTCCAAAAGCATTATTTTCATTATAATTTAGTCCTAATACCAAGCCGTACGCTCCGTAACCGAGACTACCACCAATAGAGCCAGAATATTCTTCTTCTACAGTAAACTCTACATCAATAAGATCATTCACGCCTGGAACGGGTATAGTTTCAGATTCAACTTCTTTAAAATAACCCAACCTTTCGAGTCTTAGTTTAGAATTCTCAATTAGATTATTAGAAGCCCAAGCCCCTTCCATTTGTCTCATTTCTCTTCTCAAGACAACATCATGGGTTCTTTTATTTCCTTTAAAAATAATCCTTCTAACATAAGTTCTTTGTTGCGGATCGACATAAAAGGTTAAGTCAACGTCACCGGTTTCTTTATTTACGTCAGGTACTCCCCTTATTTCAGCAAAGCTATATCCTTCATTTCCTAAGATATTTTTAAACAGCTCTTCTGTCTCTGTTATAAGAAATTGATTAAAAATATCTCCACTTTTAATTAAAACTAAAGAGTTCAATAACTCTTCATCTACAGGCAGATCACCTACTATTTTTACTTCATTAACTTTATATGTAGATCCTTCATCTACATTAAGAGTTATAAATACAGAAGTCTTATCTGGGGTGACGCTAACTTGAGAACTATCAAGTTTAAATTCAACATACCCTCTATTCTTATAATAAGATTCAAGAGACTCTATATCTCCTTTTAGTTTTTCTCTTGAGTACCTGTTGTCATTTGTAAAAAAGGAAAACCAACCGCCCGTTTTTAATTCAAAGTCTTTGAGAATCTCTTCATCATCAAAGGAAGAATTTCCTACAACATTTATGTTTTTAATTACAGCTACTTCGCCCTCATCTATTTCAATCTCTAAAGAAACCCTATTTCTCGGTTCCGATTCTGTTGAAACATCAACTTTAGCTCCATACCTTCCTTGAGCTACATATTGCCTTTGAATTTCTAAGGCTAAACTATTAACTATGGATCTTTTATAAACCTGACCTTCTGATAAACCAGCATCATCTAGACCTTTTAGTAAATCTTCTGTCTTTAATGCCTTATTTCCATCTAGTTCTATAGAGGCAATTGATGGTCTTTCAACAATACTAATTATTAGTGTGTTTCCCTCTCTTCCAATCTGAATATCATCAAATTGTCCTGTTTTAAAGATTGTTTTGGCAGTATCTTGAAGGTCGAATGTATCAACAGTGTCTCCAACTGCAATTGGCATTACATTAAAAACGCTACCTGCTGAAACCCTTTGTAATCCACTTATCCTAATATCGCTTACAACCCATTCTTCTTCAGAAACTACAGAAAAGGGAAATAAAGTTATCAAAACAAAGATTACTAAAGAATATATGCCTTTAATCTTAAACATCAAACTAACCTTACTATGTCATTAACAAATGCAAAAATCATTAAACTTGCAATCAGTAGAATTCCAATCCTCATTGAATGTTCTAGAAAATTATCTGAAATAGGTGATCCTTTAATCTTTTCTATTGCAATCATGAGTAATTGTCCCCCATCTAAGACAGGAATGGGTAATAAATTTATAAGTCCTAAGTTAATACTCAAAATAGCAATCATTGATAAAAAAGATAAAAGTCCTGCTTTTGCAGCTGATCCCGCTAAAACTGAGATTTGAATAGGACCTCCTATATTTTCTGCAGAAACTGAACCCGTTATCATTTTTCCAATGGATACAAGGATTAAATTTGTAAATTTATAAGTTTCTTCTATGCCGAAAAGAATTGCGTTAAAGAAATTTTCTTTCTTATTTATAACTATTTCTTCTGGCCATTGAGATAGATCTCTAGAAGCAAAAATCCCAATTCTCCCTATATTTAAATTATTTTTTTTAAAACTCTCAGTTTTTAAAGAATACGAGAAAGTTTCATTATCCCTGAGCACCCTTATTGAAATAGTTTCGTTAGGAAGATTGCTAAGTGCTTTTGATAGTTGAGACCAAGAGTTGATTGAATTGCTATTAACTGATTGGATTATATCTCCCGATTGCAAACCAGCTCTGCTAGCAGGGCCATCTTCTAGAAGCCCCCCAATAACAGGTGGCACTAATGGTTCTATTCCAAAAGATTGGGCGGGGTTACTTTGATCAGATTTTGATAACCAGTTTGTTATATCTACAGTTGAATAAGAAATAAAGTTAGATCCTTCTTTTATAAAACCAATTTTTACCGAACCTGTGTCTCCAATTCTGTTAGACAAGATCAAGTTAATTTCATTAAAAGTATCTAATTTGGTTGCATCTATGCTTACTATTTTATCTCCAAACCCTATATTAGCTTCTTCAGCTAAACTGCCTTGATTAACTTCTCCTACATAGGAGCCTAAATGAGTAGTGCCTATTAAAGAAATTAAGAAATAAATAACTATAGCTAAAAGAAAATTAGCTGCGGGCCCTGCTGCAGTAACTGCCGCCCTTTCGTTCAAAGTAGCATCAACATAAGATTTCTTGCTCAAATTTGAATCTTCTTGATCCTCTGGTAAGACGTTCTCGCCAAGCATTTGGACGTAGCCTCCTAAAGGGAAGATTCCTAAAGAGTACTTACAGTCATTTTTACCTTGAAAAGAATATAATTCCTTGCCAAATCCAATCTTAAATTTCAATACATGTATATTGAAATATCTTGCAACCGAAAAGTGGCCTAACTCATGAATACCAACTATTAAGCTTATAAGGGCTATAAAAGATATTATGGTGATTAATAGATCCATTTCTAATTATTTATTATGGAAGTAGTCTCAAAACGAGATTTTTTATCTGCTTCAAGTACATCCTGTAAAGATTGGACAGCTCTAATCTCGATTCTATCCAAAACTTTAGAGATTATTTCATAAATTTGTATATAACTTATTCGACCATCTAAGAAAGCTGCCACACACTCTTCATTAGAAGCGTTTAAAATAGAAAAACTTGTTCCCCCAACAGGCAAAAGATCTGTTGCTAATTTTAAGCATGGGAATTTTTTTGTATCAGGTTCTTGGAAGTTTAAAGATTTCATTTCATGGAGATTTAATTGGCTTGAACCTGAATTTATCCTTTCAGGATAACCCAAGCCATAAGCTATAGGTATTTTCATATCAGGATTTGATAACTGAGCCAATACAGAATTATCCCTGAACTCCACCAAAGAATGAATTATTCCCTCGGGGTGGATCAAAACTTCAATATTTTCACAATTAAATAGCCATCTAGCTTCTATAACTTCTAAGCCCTTATTCATCAATGTAGATGAATCTACCGAGATCTTCTTACCCATTTTCCACACTGGATGATTGATAGCATCTTCTGGAGTAATTGAAGAAAATTCTTTTGCATCCCTGGTTAAGAAAGGACCTCCAGATCCTGTCAAAATGATTCTAGACACACCAGAATTATTACTTTCATTATTTAAGCATTGGTGTATAGCGCTATGCTCACTGTCTATAGGGAAGATAATTGCTCCTGTTTCTTTACATAAATTGTTAAGATACTCTCCTGCAACAACATAAGACTCCTTGTTAGCTAACAAGACTTTTTTTCCTTTTTTAATAGCAAAGTGAACTGGAATTAATCCTGCTATACCCACCATACCGGCAACAACTACATCCGTTTCGCTAGAGCCAATAACTTCCTCAAATTCTTTTTTTGATTGAATCACACAAGTTTGTAATTTTTCGTTTAAAGCTTTATCTTCAAATATCTGCCTAGCCCTCTCGTCTTCTATGTAAACGAATTCTGGATTAAATTCTCTACATTGCTCTATGAGTAATTTATGATTTGACTTGGCTGTAAGCAAATTAACTGCAAATTCTCTTTTGTTGTGACGTATTACCTCTAAGGTTGAATTACCAATGGAACCTGTTGATCCTAATATTGCTATATTCATAATTAACTTAATAAGATTAAAACAAATATAAAGATGGGAATAGTTGCTAAATGACTATCAATCCTATCTAGCAAGCCTCCATGCCCTGGAATAAGATTTGAAGTATCTTTAACCTCTGCAACTCTTTTAAATAAGCTTATTACTGCATCTCCTATAACAGCAACAAAAGAGGATACTAATATCAAGATAACATATTGATAGAAGTTCTTCTCAATTAAACTAAACGTTACTAATAGAATAATAAGAGGAGTAAGGGTAATGGCAATTAAGAAACCTTCAACTGTTTTATTAGGACTTACATTCAGTAAAAGTTTACTTTGACCGAATTTCTTTCCTCCGAAAAAAGCCAGAGAATCCATAAGGACACTTATTAAGATCATGATTAAAAGAGCAGTCCTATTGGTAATGTCCATTCCAAAGTATAAAAGTGCTGGACCATCTTGATTAATTAAGAAATATAAAGAAGCAAAAAAACCTAAATGAATTGTTATGCCAGAAATTAACCAAATTAAGTTTCTTTGCATAAGAGGTTTGCTAACGGGAAAACTTATTACGAGAAAAAACAATCCTAAATAAGTAGTGGCACCAAGGCCGATAAAAGTTTTATTTAAACCAGGAAAAGAAGAGAGGTAAAATAAAACTATACTGAAACAAACAAATAATATTGTTGATTTGTTAGAGAATCTTAGACTTAAGAATTCAATTAAAGAAATGCACGTTAATAGAAGTATAAAATAAATTAAATATTCACTAGGTAACGCAAAGATTAAAGAAAATATACCTATAGAAAGTATAAGTGCACTAATAAGCCTTTGTTTAAGCATGATTATAATGAGAAATTTGATTTATCTCCAAATCTTCTTGTTCGAGTTGAAAATTCTAATAGAGCCTTTTCAAATTCATCATCATTGAAGTCAGGCCACAAAACATCAGGGAAATATAGCTCAGTGTAAGCTAATTGCCATATTAAGAAATTACTAATTCTTTGTTCTTTTCCAGTTCTTATGCATAAGTCCGGATCATTGAATTTAGCAGTAGACAACAAAGAAGTAAGGTCATCTTCCGATATGCTCTTTTTTCTTGAATCTTTAAGTCTATTGACTGCGTTAATAATATCCCATCTACCTCCATAACTTGCCGCCACAACTAGATCTAATTTTTTTTCTTTACCATCGCAAGCGGTGAGTTTTTCTGATTTCTTCATTTGATTTAGTAACTCATTATCAAACTGAGATAAGTCTCCTATGAAATGCAATTGAACGGAGTTTTTAATTAGATTAGGGACTTGTTCTTTTAATGCTGTATTAAGGAGTTTCATTAAAAGGTTTACTTCTTCATTAGACCTTCCCCAATTTTCACTACTAAATGCAAATATAGTTAAAGTTGATATTCCTTTCTTAACGGCAAATTCAACAGCCTCTCTTGCCCTTTCTACCCCTTTTTGATGTCCTGCTACACCGGGTAAATTTCTTTCAGATGCCCATCTATTATTACCATCCATGATAATCGCTACATGTCTTGGTATAGTGTTGGGGCTTTTGCCTTCCATAACAAAAGGTTTAGAAATCAAGTAAGTCTTTTTCTTTAGCTTCCAGTGCTGTATCTACTTTTTCTACAAACAGATCGGTTAACTTTTGTATTTCTTCTTCTCCATGTCTTTCTTCATCCTCTGAGATTGCTTTTTCTTTTAAGAATTCTTTAAGTTGTGAGTTACCTTCTCTTCGTATATTTCTAACAGAGACTTTTGAATTCTCTGCCTCAGCTTTAGCCTTTTTTATAAAATCTCTTCTAGTTTCTTCAGTTAAATCAGGCAAAACAACTCTTATAGTCTCACCTGAAGTAGCAGGATTCAATCCCAAATCAGATTCAGAAATTGCTTTCTCAATCTCTTGCACTATTCCTTTTTCCCAAGGGGATATAGCCAAAGTTTTAGCATCTTCTATAGTAATACTTGCTACTTGAGCAAGAGGGGTCATTTTTTCGTAATATTCTACTTTTATGCTTTCTAGAAGTGATGGAGTAGCTCTACCAGTTCTAATCTTCTTAAAAGCTGCATCAAGAGCAGCCAGACTCTTTTCCATGCCTATTTCAGTATCTTCTAATATCTCTTTTAACATCTAACCTTCTATCTGGGACATTACCTCACTAGCAAAATCTACTTTTTCTACTTCAATTCCTTCTCCAACTTCAAATCGTGTGAAGCCTATAATGTTTGCGTCCTTGTCTTTAAGTATATCGCTAATTCTTAAACTTGGATCTTTAACAAAATCTTGCTCAGTTAGACTTACTTCTGACAAAAACTTTCTTATTTTTCCATCAATCATTTTTTCAATAATATCAGCAGGTTTTCCACTTTCTTCTGATTGAGCTCTATAGATTTCTCTTTCTTTTTCAATAACCTCTTTCGGTATATCGGAAGGAGAAATGGCCATAGGGTCAGTGGCTGCAGCGTGCATAGCAATATCTTTCGCCACTTCTTCTGTTCCTCCTTTAAGAGAAATAATTGTGCCTATTTTATTGTTGCTATGTAAATATACACCTGAAGAATCTGCGTTATCTTCACTAGCAGTTACTCTTCGAACAACTATGTTTTCGCCTAGTTTTTGAACTAGTTTTTCTCTTTTTTCTTCAATTCCTAATTTCAAAAGTTCTTCAAGGGATTTATCTCCGTTATTAGAAACAATCTCTAGAACTTCTTTCATAAATAAATTAAAAGAATCATCCCTAGCTACAAAATCTGTTTCGCAATTAATTTCAACCATAAATGATTTACCATCAGCACTTTTAATTCCTATCAATCCATCAGCAGCTGATCTACTAGATTTCTTACTTGCCTTTAATCCACTAGTCTTCCTTAATTCTTCTACAGCTAAATCTAAATCGCCGTTAGCGTCTTGAAGGGCTTTTTTACAGTCCATTAGGCCTAAACCAGTTTTTTCTCTTAATTCTTTTACTTGCGATGCAGAAATATTACTCATGTCTTAGTCCTCTTTTTTAGTGTCGTTAGACTCTGCTTTTTCCTCTTTTTCAGACTTTACGTCATCTGAAGATTCTTCTGATTCAGAATTTTTAACCTCAGAATTATTTTCAGATGATTCTTCTTTAGTCTGAATTTCATCAACTATATTCTCTTCCTCAGTTTCTTCTTTGGTCTCTGTTTCAGTCTTTCTAACAATAGAAGGTCCTGCTTGAGGGGCTTCCTGTTTTAATCCAGTTGCAGCCTTTGAACCTACGATACATGCATCAGCAACTGCTTCAGTAAATAGGGCAATAGACCTTATAGAATCATCATTCCCAGGTATTACATAGTCGATGCCTTCCGGATCACTATTACTATCAACTATTCCAACAATTGGTATTCCCATTTTACTTGCTTCTGAAACAGCTATGGACTCTCTATTAACATCAATTATGAAAAGTGCATCTGGCAATCCCCCCATTTCTGTAACACCACCAATTGACTTCTGTAGTCTATCAATGTCCCTTTGTATTTTTAAACCCTCTTTTTTTGTAATTTTACTAAATGTACCATCTTCTTTTTGTCTGAGAAGGTTTTCAAGTCTAGTAATTGAGGATCTGATAGTCTTGTAATTAGTAAGCATGCCGCCAAGCCACCTTTGATTCACATAAGGCATTGAGCATCTCTCTGCTTCATTTTTAATAATATCAGTAGCAGTTCTTTTCGTTCCCACAAATAAGATTTTATTGTTTTTTGCTGCAACACCTTCTATAAACTTAAGTGCTGGCTTTATCATCTCAACAGTATGTTCTAAGTTTATAATATGAATCTTATCTCTTGTTCCAAAGAGGTATTGATTCATTTTGGGGTTCCAGTATTTTGTCTGATGTCCGAAATGGACACCTGCTTTAAGCAATTGTTCTAGCGTTATATCTGCCATATGCTCTCCTTAATCAACTATTGAGCAACATTACATTGCTCTGGTTATACTTCCACGCTTATCAAACCTCACTAAAGACGAGCAATCTTCAGCACCCTAGATTTGAAACTACAACGTGTGTTTCGTTACTTAAATATTATTAATATCTAAAATGGAGCGCATTTATACCATAAAAGCTCTAAATCAAGAAGGATAAATATCTTGCATCGTATAAGAACCTGGTTTCTTATCCTTAAGCCATTTTCCTGCAATAATCGCTCCTTTAGCAAAAAGTGACCTATCTAAGGCTTGGTGCGATATTTCAAGCACCTCATCATCAAAATATAACTTAATTATATGCTCTCCAGCTGAATGCCCCTCCCTAACACTAAAAATCTTTATATTTTCTTTGGAAGAAATTTCTTCAAGTTGCTCTTTTAAATTAATGGCTGTTCCTGATGGAGAGTCTATCTTCTCTTCATGATGTTTTTCATGTATTTCAATTGAGGAGGCTAATTTTAGAATATCCTTAGACTGAGAGATTAGTTTTTTAAAGATCGCTACTCCCATACTTGTGTTTGGAGCAATTAATAACGGAATTTCTTTAGAAATCTCACTAATTTCTTTAAGTTCAGTATCACTGAATCCAGTAGTGCCTAAAACCGTAGGAATTTTTTTCTTATTAGCAAATCTTAATACTTTGATTGAATTCTCTGGTCTTGAAAAATCAATAATTAAATCAATATCTTGTTGGTTAGAAATATCATCAACAACACTAATATTGATATTGTGTTTACCGATGAAATCACCTAAATCCTTTCCTATATTCTTACTGTCTTTAGAAGCGCTACCTCCTGAAAGGATTAGATCTGAATCTTCTAGTACTTTTTCCACTAGAATCCTACCAACTTTTCCAGTTGCTCCAGAAATAAAAGTATTACACATAGAATTATTTGCTATCAAAAAAAGATTTAACTTTATCAAACCATTCATCCTTTAGGGGATTATGATTTGCATTATTTTCTATAGAATTTTGAAAATCCTTGAGTATTTTCTTTTGTTCTTTTGTAAGATTCTGAGGCGTCTCTATTACAGCTCTGCATAATAAATCTCCTGTCGAACCTCCACGTATAGGACTTATGCCCTTTCCTCTTAACCTAAAAAGTTTACCGGTTTGTGTTCCTTCAGGAATTTTGATCTTCACCTTGCCGTCTAAAGTAGGTATTTGAATTTCTCCTCCAAGTGAAGCATCAATAAAGCTTATAGGGGCCTCACAATAGAGATGTCTTCCATCTCTTTCAAATACATCATGAGGTAATACCTTAATTTGAACAAATAAATCTCCAGAAGGCCCTCCACTGAAACCTGCCTCGCCTTCTCCTGACAGCCTGATCCTATCACCAGTATCAACTCCAGCAGGAATCTTAACTGATAGAGTCTTTCTTTTTTCAACTCTGCCTTGACCTTTACAACTAGTACAAGGATCTTTAATAACTTGACCAGATCCTGAACATTGCCTGCAGGTTTGAGCTACAGAAAAAAAGCCTTGTTGTGTTCTGACTTGACCTGCTCCTCCACAAGTTCCACAAGTTATAGGACTAGAGCCTTTTTTTGCACCAGTGCCCCCACAAGGAGAACAAGCTTCTAAAGCTGGAATAGCTATTTTTTCTGTTACGCCTCTTACGGCATCTTCAAGGCTGATAGTCATAGAGTATTGTAAATCAGACCCTTTATTTGATCTTTGTCTTCTTCCAAAGGGATCTCCGCCTCCAAAAATATCTCCGAAGATGTCTCCAAAGATATCATTAAAACCTGCGCCTGATGAACCGCTAAATCCAGAAGCATCTACTCCTTGATGACCAAATTGATCATAGGCATTTCTTTTAGATGTATCAGATAAAATTTCGTAGGCCTCTGAAGCTTCTTTAAATTTTTCAGGTGCTGAAGGATCTTCCGAATTCCTATCCGGATGATACTTCATGGCTAATTTTCTATAAGCCTTCTTTAGATCATCAGAGGAAGCATTTTTTTGTACTCCTAGAACCTCATAGTAATCCCTCTTAGACATTTCAATAATTAAACAGTCTAATTAGGATTCCTTAAATTTAGGAATTCTGCTGTTCCTTCTCTTCTTTTACTTCTTCAAAATCAGCATCTACAACCTCAGAATCGTCATTTGAATCGCTGCCTTCATTTGCTTCAGCCTGCTTTTTAGATTCTTCTTCATAGAGCCTTTGAGCCAATGGAGCTGAAACCTCAGATAGAATTTTTACTTTTTCATCGATTAACTCTTTATCGTCAGACTTTAAAGCTTCTTCTAGCTCTTCAATACCTTTCTCAATTGATTCCTTCTCTGCATCTTCTACTTTATCTTTAGCTTCTTCTAGAGTCTTTTTACAACTATGCACAAGATTTTCTCCTAGATTTTTAGCTTGAACCAATTCTTCAAACTTTTTATCGTCTTCAGCATGAGCTTCAGCATCTTTAACCATTTGCTCAATCTCTTCTTCGGATAATCCGCTAGAAGCTTTAATTTCAATAGACTGTTCTTTGCCAGTTGCTTTATCTTTAGCAGATACATTTAGAATTCCATTGGCATCTAAATCAAAAGAAACTTCTATTTGAGGCATTCCTCTAGGTGCAGCAGGAATGTCTGTTAAATTGAACTGTCCTAAAGTTTTATTTTCCGTAGCCTGCTTTCTTTCTCCTTGAAGAACATGGACCGTCACTGCAGTTTGATTGTCTTCAGCTGTAGAAAATACTTGCGACTTATTTGTTGGAATAGTTGTGTTTTTATCTATTAAAGAAGTCATTACACCTCCCATAGTTTCTATTCCTAAAGTTAAAGGGGTAACGTCTAGAAGTAATACATCTGTTACATCGCCAGCTAATACTGCTCCTTGAATAGCAGCACCAACTGAAACTGCTTCATCTGGATTAACATCCTTTCTAGCTTCTTTTCCAAAAAAATCTTTCACTTTCTCTTGAACTAAAGGCATTCTAGTCTGACCTCCTACTAAAATAACCTCATCAACATCAGATGCTTTTAATCCAGCATCCTTTAAAGCAATCTTTGTGGGTTCAATTGTTTTATTAACTAATTCTTCAACTAAAGACTCTAATTTTGCTCTAGTTAGTTTATGCACAAAGTGTTTGGCACCCGAAGTATCAGCAGTTATGTAAGGTAAATTGATTTCAGATTGTTGATTGCTAGATAACTCTATCTTTGCCTTTTCTGCAGCTTCTTTTAAACGTTGAAGTGCAGCAGAATCATTATGCAGATCTAGACCAGATTCTTTTTTAAATTCATCAGCTAAATATTCAATCAGAGCTATATCAAAGTCTTCTCCTCCAAGAAACGTATCCCCATTAGTTGATAAAACTTCAAATTGATGCTCTCCATCTACTTCAGCTATTTCTATAATTGAGACGTCAAATGTACCTCCGCCTAGATCATAAACAGCGATCTTCTGATCACCTCTTCCTTTATCAAGACCGTAGGCTAATGCTGCGGCAGTAGGCTCATTAATTATCCTTTTGACATCTAAACCAGCAATCTTTCCTGCATCTTTAGTGGCTTGTCTTTGTGAGTCATTAAAATACGCTGGAACTGTGATAACAGCTTCTTTAACCTCTTGCCCTAAATAGTCTTCGGCGGTTTTCTTCATTTTCTTTAGAATCTCTGCTGAAACCTGTTGAGGAGCTAATTTCTTTCCTTCAGCTTCAACCCAAGCATCTCCATTCTCAGCCGGTATAATCTTGTATGCGACCATATCAGAATCTTTTTTTACAACGTCGTCAGAATGTTTTCTTCCAATTAATCTTTTGATTGCATAAAGAGTATTTTCAGCATTAGTAACAGCCTGGTTCTTGGCTGAGTCACCTACTTTCACTTCTTCTCCATATGCTACAACTGAAGGAGTTGTTCTTTTTCCCTCAGAGTTTTCAATTACTTTTGCCTGATCGCCTTCCATTACAGACACACATGAATTCGTTGTCCCTAAGTCGATACCTATTACTTTAGCCATTATTTATAACTCCACATTAATTCTTATAACCCTTAAATGGGGTTTATGTTCCTATTTTCAAGGGGTTTTTTTACTTTTCTTCAGATTTTTTAGAAACAATCACTTTAGAGGGCCTCAAAGTTCTATCTAAAATGGAGTAACCTTTTTGAATTACTTCAATTATGGAATTAGATTCCAGGCTGTCATCTTCTATCACTGAAAGAGCTTCGTGTTTTTCCGGATCAAAAGATTGACCTTCACAGTCAATTGACTCAATTCCAGAAGCTTTCAAAGAACTTTCATAGGCTTTCATTGTTAGCGCTAGCCCTTCTTGGATATTGGACGTATCTTGATCTTCTTCGCAAGAAGCAATAGCTCTTTCAATATTATCTCCAACTGAAAGAAACTCTTTAGCTAGAGATTCTACTCCGTACAACCTTGCTCTAGTTACTTCCTGAGCAGCAATTCTTCTCACATTCTGAACTTCAGCTTTAGCTCTGAGTAACTGATCTTCTAAATCTTTTATTTGATCCTCAGGACTTTGTTCTAATTCTTCTTCTGAATTTTCAACTAATCCTTCTTCTTCAGAATTAACCCCATTAGCGGTATTTAACTCTTCAGGACCTTCTTCCTTGTTCAATTTTTCTTCTTTATCTTCGTTTTTAGTCAAAATAAAACTCCTTAATAGCCAAATATGGGGCTTTAAGTACGCTATTCAAGTGGTAATTTAATTATTTTTTTAAAGGTTTAACGTATAAGACCATGCTGTGATCAACTATTTCGTATCCCTTTTCTTTAGCAAGTATCATCTGTCTTTCTTCTATGGTATCGTCTGCAAATTCAATTACATCTCCAGTTTCCATACAAACCATGTGATCATGGTGATGAGAAGGCGTTAGCTCGTAGACGGCGTGACCTTCTTCAAAGTTATGTCTAATGCATATGCCGGCTTGCTCGAACTGAGTTAATACTCGATATACCGTTGCTAATCCTACCTCTTCTCCAGCTTCAACAAGTTTCCTGTAGATTTCTTCTGCGCTTAGATGGGCCTTATCATGCTCCAATAACTCTAGAATCCTTAATCTAGGAAGAGTGACCTTCAAGCCAGCCTTTTTTAATTCAGCGTCATCAGTCAATTTATATCCTCTTTAAATAAATATATTTATCAATAATAATACCTATAATAGCTGAATATTTCTAAATATATCTTAAATGAAATTAAAACTTAAAAACTTCGCGGCGTTATTTATATGCATCTTTATCGCTAGCTGCAGTCTTCCTAAGACTTATGAAGTAGTTATTGCCCAAGGAAATCTTGTAGATCAAGAAATGATAGATAAGTTAGAAGTAGGTATGACAGAATCTCAAGTTAAATTCGTTATGGGTTCCCCTTTAATATCAGATACCTTCTATCCAAATAGATGGGATTATTTTACTTCTGTGACGCAGGGCTCTGAAACTTTTACGGAACAAAA
>CACDOC010000009.1 GCA_902554355.1 uncultured SAR86 cluster bacterium
ATAGTTCATGAAGTTTCATCTTCTAGCTTTCCCCTTCAATTACTTTAGGTACTAAAAAAAGTCCAGACTTAACGGAAGGGGCTGTTTCTTGTAGTTTTTCTCTCTGATCTTCTTCCGTAACTTCATCGGAACGGGTAGGTTGTGAAAGGTTTAATGGATGCGACATCGCTTCAACTGAATCAGTGTCAGCTGAATTAAGCTTTTCAAATAAATCAAGAATTTGCTCTAACTCTGCTTTTAAAGAAGGAAATATCTCTTTATTTATGTTGATTCTAGCTAAATATGCTATTTCTTTTAGCTCTTTGTCGTTTAAAGCCATACCTTATTGTAATCTCTTAAGAAAAAAAAGGTGTGTAATGTAGCATATTGTAACTTGCTCAAAAACATTGCTATTGTTAGAGTGATGCACTATTTTAGAACTTGGATAATTTCTAGTTAGCAATTTTTCATGATAAAACGTTTAAGAGGTATATTTTCTAATGATTTGTCTATCGATTTAGGTACGGCAAATACTCTTGTTTATGTGAAGGATAAAGGTGTTGTATTGGATGAACCTTCTGTTGTTGCTATTAGAGATACAGGAGGTCAAAGAACTGTTGTAGCCGTGGGTGCGGAAGCCAAAAAGATGCTTGGAAGGACTCCAGGAAATATTAGTGCTATTAGGCCTTTAAAAGATGGAGTAATTGCTGACTTTCAAGTCACGGAGGAGATGCTTAAACATTTTGTGCAAAGAGTTCATGAGGATAGTTTTGTTCGACCAAGTCCTAGAATCTTAGTTTGTGTACCTTGTGAATCCACTCAAGTTGAAAGAAGGGCTATAAGAGAATCAGTATTAAAAGCAGGAGCGAGAGAGGCAAGATTAATTGAAGAGCCTATGGCTGCTGCTATAGGAGCCGGTTTACCAATTGAAGAGGCAACTGGATCTATGGTTGTTGATATAGGGGGAGGAACAACTGAGATAGCTATTCTTGCTTTAAACGGTGTAGTTTATGCACATTCTTTAAAAACAGGTGGAGATAAACTAGATGAAGCAATTATTTCCTATGTTAGAAGGAATCAAGGCGTTTTACTTGGTGACGCTACTGCAGAAAAAGTAAAAAAGGTTATAGGTACTGCTTCACCTGACTCTGAAGTAACCGAAATGGAAGTAAGAGGAAGAAACCTGGCTGAGGGTATACCCATAACTTTCACTATGAACAGCAAGCAAGCTTATGATGCTATGCTTGAACCGCTATCGGCTATAGTTCAAGCTATAAGAACAGCCTTGGAAGCATCACCTCCTGAATTAAGTGCTGACATTAGTGAAAGAGGCATAGTTTTAACAGGAGGAGGGGCAATGTTAAGGGATTTAGATGTATTAATTTCTAGTCAAACAGGACTACCTGTTATAGTGGCAGAAGATCCTTTGACATGTGTGGCAAGGGGTGGCGGGAGCGCGCTTGAGATTATGGATAAATACGACATAGATCTTTTATCTACTCAATAATTTTTTTTAAAGATTTCATTCCTACCTACTCCTGAGTATTATTGAATAATGCACAGAAGAGAGCATAAAGTTTCGTATCTAAGTAGTGAGGCAATATTTGCAATTCCGGCAATGAAGCCTTCGAAGGTCATCCTTTCCATTCTGATTTGTTCTTCTTTAATATTTTCTGATATATATTTTGAATCGTCATCTAAAATTAGAGGCTACGCACAAGATCTATTTATACCTTTAGGAGCAATTATCAATGTTCCTTTTGGTTTAGTATCGTCTATACCTGATTCTATTAGAACAAGATCTCAGTTAAAACATGCTCTAGAGGAAGCTGAAGTTGAAAATAAAAAACTAAAAGCAATAAATCAGTTTTTAGAAAAGGTTTCAAAAGACAATGAAGAATTGAACACTCTATGGTCCTCCGCAAGATTAAATTTTGATAATTATTCTTTTGTAAAAAAAAGATCTATTTCTTCAAATGAATTTCAGCCTCTACTTATTGTAGATATAGGTCGTAATAGTCAAGCTAAAGTAAATGACATATTGCTCAGCTCAAAAGGCCTAATTGGTAGAGTTATATCTTTAGGATTTTATAGTGCTGAAATAATGCTTTTACATGATGTAAGATCTTCTATTCCGATCATTTCAGAGAAATCTAAATTACACGGAAATGTTAGAGGAAGCGGTATAGGAAGACCTGGAAATATTGATTACATAAAAAAAACAGCTTCTTATGAATTAGGAGAAAAGATTTATACATCTGGCATAGCTGGAATTTTCCCTGAAGGAATTTTTGTTGGGGAAATAACTTCTATAGATGACCTTGCGGATAATGAATTTTTACAAATAGAAGTATCTTTTATGCAATCACCCATTAATCAAGATATTTATTTGATTTATAAGAATGAATAGAGATGTAAAAAATCAAATTTTAATTTTTCTAACGCTATTTATAGCTTTATATATTGATAGCTATTTGTTTTTATCAAATCTCCAAACGATTAAGCCAACCTTAGTGTTGTTAACTCTTATTTATTGGAACATGGCCTTACCAGACAGGGTGGGAATAACGGCTTCTTTGTCTTTTGGTATTTTTGTCGATTTGATTGAAGGGTCTTTGCTTGGTCTTCATGGACTCCTTTTCGTTTTGATAACTTATATCTGCCAAAGGTTTTTTTATCAATTTAGAGTTTCTCCCTTATGGCAACAATCGTTTATCCTTTTCTTTTTATTCCTTTTATACAAGCAAGTATTTGCTTTAGATTTTATAGACACAAATGAAGATCTAACAAATCTCTCGGATAGATTATTTATCATGAATTCTTTTCTGTATGCATTATTTTCCGCTCTAATTTGGTCGCCTTTACTTTTAATTCTTAGGTACTTTCGGAGAAGGTGGGTTAAACATAATTGATAGTGTATAAATTTATATCTTCAATCTTAGTAATATTAAGCTTCCTGGCAGGTATTTTGCTTCTGTTCTCTTCGCTCTTAGTTTCTGAAAAGAGTCTGAATTATATTTTGAATTACAATCAAACCTCCAATGTAGATTTGGTTTTAACTGATAGCTATTGGCATCCATACAAACCAAGTATAGAAATAGGAAGTTTATCTTTTACAGAAATTAAAGAAGATAATAGTTTTTTAAAGGTTAATGGGTTAAAGATCAAATTTAACCTTCTTTCTCTTTTGCGGGGTAATTTAATTGAGAGTTTGTACGCAGAAGATATGGATCTTCTTCGTTATCTTCCTTCTAATAAAGAAGAGACTTCGTTGGCTGATTTGTGGATTTACGTTTCCTCTATTAAGAATTTAAGAATTAAAGAATTTTCTGTAACGGATTCTAGTAATTATTCAAATAGTTTGGAGGGTGATTTATCTTTAATAAACACCAAGTCTGGAGACTCCAAAGTAAAATTCTCTGCACAAAATACAAACGGAGGCAATCTAGACTTTAGGATGAATTCTATTGTTGGCTCTAAATCCTTAAAAGATTACAAAGGTTTTTTAAATGCTTCTAGCTTTAATTTAAACCAAGGAATTACAAATCAATTCTGTTTTGACTGTCCAAGTGGAACTTTAGATAGCAAGATTTGGTTTACCCTTATTGATTTGAAGTTGGTTAAATTCTTGGGTGATTTAAATTTTAAGCTTAATTCCGATTTAGATTTAATAAATTCAATATATGCAAATATTGAATTAGAAAATACGAAGAATAATGTTTTTAGGATCTCGTCTTTTGTAAATGAAAATCCAGAAAGCAGTGCTCCTTTGATATTTGCGTCGCTTACTAATAGCAATTTGCTATTTTTTATTCCTGAAATAGAGTTAGGTAAAGATAAATTCATCAATAAGTTTCAAGACCTGTTAGATTTGCCTGAAGATTTCCTTTTGAAAGGGTATGTAAGAAATTTTGTTTTAAACTTAAGAGATTCTCAATTTAACGCCGATTTTGAAGGTATATCTGTAGAATCGAATAATTTTTTTATCTCCGGACTGCAAGGATACTTTCAATATTCAAAAGATCTAACCAGACTGATGGTAAAGACACCTTCTCTTAAAATTGATCTAGGTGCTTTATTTGACAACCCAATTATATTTAATGATCTAAGTTCTAAAATAGACATAAACTTAATTGATGAAAAAGTTTCTATTTCAGATTCTGATTTTAAAGGGACTTATAAAAAGACACTAATTAAAGGTAAGGTAAATTTATTTGCCAGCCCATTTAATGATACCGGTGACCTTTCATTAGAAATCACTTCTGATGAATTAGATTATTTGGATGCTTTAAACCTATTTCCTAACTTAAATTACACTCGATTAACTAAGAGTTGGTTACAACAATCAATAGCTTGTGGCTCTTTGCAAGGATTTGCATTCATATATAGAGGTCCTATTGACAATGAATACAACGACTCCAGTTCTTCCTTCCAATCTAAAGGGTTATTAGACAATTCTTGTTTAAATATAAATGGCGTAGACATAAATAAAATAAAACTTGTTGCAAAGACTAACAATTCTTCTTTTCTTGGAGAAATCATGGATGGTGATTTATATGGATCTAAGATTCAAGGGATAGTTAAGACATATAAAGACCATATAAATTATAGATTCGAGCTTAAGGGCAATTCTAAGGGCCCTTTCACGACGATCCTACGTTTATCTAATTTAAATAAATTCTTTGATACCGAACAAGATGAATCTGGAGAACATAATACGAATTTCTATTTCTTTTCCCCTTTGGTCTCAGATTTTTATCTTTTAGGAAAAAATTCGGATCTTAAATTATTTACTAAGATTAAAGATGCGAGTTTTAGGAACAGAAATACAAACTTAAATTTTTCTAACCTCTATTCATCTTTAGAATATGACAGCTCGAGTGGAGTAAAAGATGGTTTTGCAACAATTAAAATAAACAATGTTCCTGTTGAATTTGATATCAAGCTAGATAGGGAAAGCGGCATATTCAAAACTCAATTAATTGCAGAAGAGAATTTTTCGGCAAAGAAGATATTTTCTGAATTTGGAAATAAAGATGATATTAAAGGGGGTTCTGTATTTAAAATAATATTAACTCTTCCTTCCTTTATTAAGGAACAACCTTTCATAGATCCTAAAGTAGAAGTTCTATCTAATTTAAAAGGAATTTCTATAAATTTACCAGATCCATTCAAAAAGGCACGTGATTCTGAAGTTGAATTCAATTTAATATTTAAGCCTTATTTGAACATGTCACCCATGTTAAGTTTCAAGTATGGCGATTTATTTAGAGGAAAATTTAGATTTCTAAATAATTTAACAGAAGGTTTTGTTATAGCTGGAAAGAAGAAGCAAAACATCTCAATTGCTGATAAACAAATCCTATTAGTAGGTGAGTTAGAAAAACTAGATTTAGGTTCTCTTCTTTCCTATGGTTTATTTGAAGCTGAGGGCTCAGGAAATTTATTTGTAAAAGACTTATTGGTTCGAGAAACCAATCTTTCAAATTTAAGCCTGTCGAATACAAGATTTAGTTCTTTTAAGACTAAAGCTGGAGTTGAGTACAAATTTATCAATGAAGACTTAAACGGAATACTTTTAATACCTGAGGAAGATAATGAAAATCTATCCTTAGAATTTGATTTTATTAAAATAAAACAAACACCTGCTGGCTCTAAAGATGCCTTTTTGTCCCTATATAACAGTATCGAAAATGAGTTTAATTTTAGCTCTAATGCGATCTTCTTCAATAATAAAAATTATGGAAATTGGGAATTTTCAATAATTCCTGAGACTAATAAGCTTACTCTTAATGACATTAAGGGAGTTTACGGAAAATGGGGATTAAAGGATACTAGCGAAGGTATATCAGTCTTAACGATATCTAAGAATTCAACTGGATGGACTTCGAGACTTGAATCAAATATATATTCTGGTTCTCCTGAGAAAGCCATGCTTCAGATAGGTATCAAACCTAATTTTGAATTAGATACAATTAGTTTGGATACAGACTTGATATGGAATAATCTTCCTTGGCTTCTTGAGTACAACTTAATTCAGGGAGAAATTACTACAAAGTTAGAAGGGTTAATTATTGAAAATAGTGAAGAGCTGGAGACAACAAATAATTTATTAAGATTAGTTAATATTTTTAATATAACTGATTCTTTTGAGAAGGTTACTAATTTAGATTTTAGAAAATTATATAAAAGAGGATTTAGTGCCGACAGTGTTACAGGTAAATTTAGCATAAGCCATAAATCACTACAAATTAAAGAACCTATTTTACTGAAAAGTGGATCAAGTGAATTTAGCTGGACTGGAGATATCTCTAGAGATAAAGATGGAAATTTGGATTTGCTTAATCTAGAAGTAATAATGACTCTCCCATTAAGGGAATATTTACCTGCTTATGCTCTAGTTTTGGGAGGCCCTATAACTGCTGGTATTGTATACATTGCTGGCAAAGCTTTTGAAAAAAATCTTGATAAGATCAGCTCAGGTAAATGGAAAATCAAGGGTGATATTTATAACCCGAAAACAGATTTTGATGGCTGGTTTGAAGAGAATGATTTACCTAAAAATTAATTAACCCTTTCTGGCCCGACTTGAACCTATTCCTACCTCTTCTCGGTATTTACTAATTGTTCTTCTTGCAACCCTAATTTGATAATTGGTTGTTAATAGGGTACTAAGTTTTTCATCACTTAATGGCTGTTCAGAGTTTTCCTCAGAAATTAATAAAGTTATGTAATCTTTAAGTTCTTTAGGAGTTACATCCCTTCCTGTTGCATCCTTATTCACTTTCTTTTGTAGTAATTCCTTTAAAGGAATTAACTTATCTGGAAATTGGATAAATTTATTTTTAACAATTCTTGAAACTGTTGATTCACTAATTTTAAGTGCTTCGGCAATTTCCTTATTCGCGATAGGTTTTTTATTTGTAATTTTATTGAGATATTCTCTTTGCTTATTCAATATATATTGCCCTACAAGGAAAAGAGTTTTTTGTCTTCTCTCAAGACCTCTTATAAAAGACTTTGCTTCTATAACTTTTTTATTGTTGGAAGATTCTATTGTCTTTCTTATTACTTCTAAAAACTCTTTGTTCATAAATTCATCATTCAGACTGACATGCCATACATTCTTTTGAGAATAGGCTACGAGGTCTGGTCTAACATACAGATTTTCATTAGAACCATAGTTCAAACCTTGATTAAAATTTAGTTTATCTATTTGACTCTGAATATCTGAATTAAGATCTTCTCTTTTTATCTCTTTATTAATGAGAGATGTTAAAGAATTCATCACTTCTTTTTGTTTTGCTTTATTTACATCTAAATTACTAATTTGTATTCTTAAAGATTCTTCTATAGATCTATAAGCACAACCAGGAGGATCAAAGTTCTGAATTAACTGAAGTATAGATTCTATTTGCAAATCATCTATATTCAAATTTAAATCTTCTTTAACTATCTTTTTTATATCCTTATATTGCAGCTCAGGATCTAATCTTCCATTCTCCAAGATTGAATCAATTATGATTTCTCCAATTAATATCTCGTGTTCTTTTAAAGGACAGATAACTAATTGGTCCATAAGCTCTTTTCGTAAATCTATATCTTGATCAATAGCTAATTGGTAGGAATCATTTCCTACATTAGGACTTAAAGTGTTCCTAATTCGATCAGTTAGGACCTCATCTTTAAAGTAATTTATTTTTTTATTATTTGATTCTTTACAGAACTCATTAATTAAATCATCTAGATTAGATCTAATCTCGAAACCACTAAGAGATAAAAGTTCAATTTGTTTCTTAAGATTTAGTGTAAGGTTTAATGATAGTTTTTGTTTCTGTTTTAGACTCTGTTTCACTTTATTAAAAAAAATCCTTGCCTAGATACACATCTTTAACTAATGGGTCCTTGCTGACTTCCTCTGGCTTTCCTTCTGCAATTAGTTTTCCTTGATTGATTACTAAGACTTGGTCACATATTTGCATAGTATCTCGTACATTATGATCACTAATAAGAACGCCTATATTTTTGGATTTAAGTTGTTTAATTGTTTTCTTTAGATCTGAGACGGCTATAGGGTCTATACCTGCAAAGGGCTCGTCTAGAAGAATAAATCTAGGGTTAGAGCCCAGAGATCTTGCAATTTCAGTTCTTCTTCTTTCTCCTCCTGAAAGTTTTATACCTAATGTGTCAGAAAACTCGGTCAGGTTAAATTCATCAAGTAATTTCTGTAATTCATTAGTAATGGAAGCCTTGCTTAAGTCTTTTCTCTGCTCCAGCGATGTTAGTATATTTTCTTTTACTGTTAACTTTCTAAATATTGAAGCTTCTTGAGGTAAGTAAGACAATCCTAAGCTAGATCTTTCTGATATATTTTTATCACTTATATCTTTTAAGTCTAATTTAATTATTCCTGAATCTTTCTTTAACAAGCCGGCAATTATGTAAAACAATGTTGTTTTACCGGCTCCGTTAGGACCTAACAAGCCTAAAGTATTGCCTGAGATCATTTCAAAAGAAATATTATCAACAGCTATTTTAGAACTATAACTCTTGAAGATATTTTCAACAGATAATTTCATGAATTGTTAATTATTCGGGCATTAACTGATTTCAGTATTCTATCTTTGTGCAGGTCATAATGAAGTTCATCTGAAATAATTTTCATACTATCTTCATAAAACACTGCATTTCCATCCATCACGATTAAATCTTTTGAGAGAAAGAGTTTTATTCTATTTGCATTACCCTTAACAATTCTTGAATCAGAAGCTATTTGATTTAAATTCGCATTCCAAAAGAGAATCTTTGTACCTTCTTGACCTTTTCGATTAATTTCCATGGTTGATGCAACAATCTCAAAACCCTCCGTTTCAAATATAACTTTTTCTTTGGATAAAATTGATTTGCCTAATAGATCGCCACTTAGACTATCCGTGCTTATATTAAAAACTTCTCCATTCAAGTTAAATCTTCCTTCAACAGCACCCCTGAAAATAATTTCATTGTTGTCTAAATTTAATTCTCCCACTTTTGATCTTAGAACTATTTGTTCATTCTTCGAAAAATAACTTTGGAAAGAAGAGTTATTGAATTGAATTAAATTGTCAGGCTTAAAAGTGCCATTAGCGTACAAAGTCGCACTAGAGAAATATATCGCCATAGAACATACCATAAATCTAGTTACTTTAATTAAGGGGTGTGTAAATTTAATCAATTTAAACTAGCCCGGTTTCTACTAAATCATGCATCCTAATTAACCCTTCAGGTTGGCCCTTATTATTAGTTACGACTAAGGAATAAATCTGATTTCTTTGCATCATCTCAATAGCTTCTGTTGCTAGAGAAGAATTCGTTATGGTTTTTGCTTTATTTGACATTAATTGGGATATAGGAAGCTCCAGTACATCTGTTTTTTTATTCAAAGCTCTTCTGAGATCTCCATCAGTAAATATTCCTTTTAGTTTTAATTTTTCTATTACTAACGCTACACCCAGACCTTTAGAGCTAATCTCAATTAGTGTTTTGCCAAGGGTATCAGTTGGCAAAACTATTGGTAGCTCTTCCCCTTTTTTCATAACGTCCTCTACTTTAAGAGTCAATCTTTTTCCTAGCTTGCCTCCTGGGTGTGATTTAGCAAAATCATCTGCTTTAAATTTTTTAGCTTCTAATAGTGCAACTGCTATTGCATCGCCTAAAGCAAGAGAAGCGGTGGTACTCGTCGTAGGGGCCAAATCTAGAGGACAGGCTTCTTCTGAAATACCTGTATCTATATTTATCTTTGAATTTTGAGCAATAATTGAATCTTTAGATCCTGTTATTGAAAAAAAATCGCAGCCTAGATTTCTAAGATAAGGTAGCAAGTCTATAATTTCTTTACTTTGACCTGAGTGAGAAAAAATCAATACTTTATCTGATCTGTTAATTCCACCTATGTCTCCATGTAATGCTTCCGCTGCATTTATAAAATTAGAAGGAGACCCAGTACTAGACAAGGTAGCAGAAACTTTGTTTGCTATATGGCCTGATTTCCCTATACCTAAGGTAATAATTTTGCCCTTAGTAAGTAAAAGTTTGTCACAAATATCATTAAATTCCTTTCCTAGAGACTTAACTAGATTGTCCAATCCTTTGGCCTCTATTTTAATTGTTCTTCTTCCAGTTTTTAGGTGGTTAATTTTTGTCATAGTGTTTAATTGTTACATTAATAGGCATAAATTAGAGAAATAAAATAGATACTTAAGAATAATAGGCTTAGTACGATACTTGCTTTCCTGCCCTTTTTAGAAAGTATAAAGATATATGCACAAAAAATTATAGTTATTATAAATAGAATCATTAGTAAGCTTGACCATTCTGAGTATTCCCATCCTAAAGACATTTGATCGCTTCTAAATAGACCTGGAATGGCTAAAACACATAATCCGTTAAAGATATTTGAACCAATTAAAGTGCCTGCAACTGCCTCATATCTGCCTTTAAGTGCCAAGGACACTGAAGCTGCAATTTCAGGCAGGCTTGTTCCTATTGCTAGAACAGTGTAACCAATAAAGAGTTGACCTAAGTTAAGATTTTCTAAAATTATATTGGCTCCAGTGGTAATAAGCCAAGCAGCAAAAACCAAAGCAATTAAGGATAATATTAGCTTATTAAAACTACATTTCGAGTAAGTGTGTTCTTCTATTTCGTGCAGGTCTTGGTTGTTCGAGTACCAGAAATAAATTACAGATATTAAAGCTATTAATAAGATTATAGATGTAATAATACTAAAGGGATTAATAGCAATTACAAACCAAACTAATACGCTAGAAGTTAGAAGAATTATTAAATTACTGTTAATAGATTTAGGCTGAGAAATATTTTGCTTCTTTATAGAAATTACAAATAACATAGAACCAAATACAAGAGATAGATTGGCTACATTTGAGCCTATTACATTACCAATAACCATGGCACCCTGATCTTCTAGAGATACAAAGAAAGTTGTTAGCATTTCAGGCGCAGATGTTCCAAATGCTATTACAGTTGACCCAATAAGGAAGGGTGACATACCATACTGCTTAGCTGTCGACACAGAGTATTTTTCAAGTTTTTCCGCACTAATCCAGATTAATGCAATTCCTGAAAAAATTGATATAAAAGCTAATGCCATAATTCCTTAAAGACTAAACTATTTAATTAAGATAAATTCCAAGTGATATAATAATGCTAAAACATAACTTATTCACATTTATCTCCCATGAGAAACACCTTAATACAACTTATTCTATTGACTATTTCTGTAGGAAATAGTTTGGTTATTTGGGCAGATGACATTTCTGCTCATGAACATGCAGAAAGTACTCATAATACTATTATCCAAATTTTACAAACAAAGAATTCTTTATTCGAAGAAAATCCGGAACTTTTTATTGAAGAAATTAGTAATGCTTTTAGCCCAATAGTTGATTTTAAAAGAATAGCAAAAAATGTTATGGGTAAGCATTATGAAGCTGCAAATGATTTACAAAAAGATCAATTCTCCAAGGTTTTCAGGGTTAGTTTACTAAATTCTTATTCGAAAACTTTAATAGAATTCAGAGATGAAAAAATAATCGTTTTGCCTCCTATAAGCAAACCTAAGTATCCTGACAAAGTTAAGGTTTATATTGAAATAGTAACTTCATCAAAAAGTTATCCAGGAGTTTATTACATGTATTTAGATAAAAACAATAAATGGAAAATAACAAATATTTTAATTGAAGGAATTAACTTAGGAAAAATTTTTCGAAGTCAATTTTATTCTTTAATGGAAAAGAATAACAATGACATCACAATAGTGATAGATAAATGGATTACATCTGTATAAATGGATAAGCTTTTAATTAAGGGAAGGGTACCTTTAATTGGTGAAATTTATGCGTCTGGTGCAAAGAATTCTGCCTTGCCCATACTAGCTTCTTCTTTATTATCTAATTCACCCTTAACAGTAGGGAATTTACCGCATCTTAACGATGTGACTACTATGTTAGAGCTTTTAGGTTCTATGGGAGTTGAGGTTATGTTGAGTGATGATATGGAAGTTCAGGTAGATGCTTCTTCAATAAAAAATTTAGATGCGCGTTACGAGTTAGTGAAAACTATGAGGGCTTCCATATTAGTTTTGGGACCACTTTTGGCAAGATTTCAAGGAGCTACTGTAGCGTTGCCAGGAGGCTGTGCAATAGGAAGCAGGCCTGTGAATCTTCACATAGAAGCAATGAGGGCTATGGGGGCTGAGATTACTATCGAAGACGGATATATTAAAGCTTCAGTCGATGGAAGACTAAAAGGAAACAAAATCTCTTTTGATCCCGTAAGTGTGACAGCTACAGAAAATGTGATAATGGCAGCTTGCTTAGCTGAAGGAATAACAACTATTCAAAATGCTGCAAAAGAACCAGAGGTAATTGATTTGGCTAATTGTTTAATAAGCATGGGTGCGAGGATCGAAGGCGCAGGGTCTGACATAATAAAGATTGAAGGTGTAGAGTCTCTAGCGGGTAGTGCATTTTCCGTAATGCCAGATAGGGTAGAGGTAGGCACTTATTTAACAGCTGCAGCAATGACAGGTGGGAAAGTAAAGATAAAATCTGCTAAACCAGAATATTTAACTTCAGTAATCACTAAACTTGAGTCAACTGGCGCCTTAATTCAAACTGGTGAAGATTGGGTTGAAATTACGATGGAAAAGGATAGGCCAAATTCCACTAGTCTTACTACAGGCCCTTACCCTTCTTTTCCAACTGACATGCAAGCACAATTCGTTGCTTTGAATTCTATAGCAGAAGGAAATTCTACTGTTACAGAAACTGTTTTTGAGAATAGATTTATGCATGTGCAAGAAATTGCAAGGATGGGTGGGAATATCACTCTTAAGGGAAATACAGCAGTGATTGAAGGTATTAATACTCTTAAAGGTGCTCCTGTAATGGCAACTGATCTGCGAGCTTCAGCTAGCTTAGTATTAGCAGGATTAGTTGCTAAAGGTTCCACGACAATTGATAGGATTTATCACATTGATAGAGGTTATGAGAGAATTGAAGAAAAGTTAAAAATGTTAGGTGCTGATATAGAAAGAATATCTTAATAGTTATCATGGAGGACAAAAAAGAATCTTTAATATTTGCTTTACCTAAGGGGAGGGTCTATGAAGAGGTCTTTCCTATTCTTAAAGGTAGTAAATTTGAATTAAAAGATGATCCATATAAAACTAGAAAATTAGTTTTAGATACTAAAAATAATAAGGTTAAGATCTTATTAGTAAGGGGTTGGGATGTTCCAGCGTACGTAACTTCAGGAGCTGCTCATTTAGGGGTTGTAGGAAAGGACATTTTACTAGAAAAGGAATCTGAAGAATTTATTGAGTTAAAGGATCTAGGAATAGGTAAATGTAGGTTGTCTTTAGCAGGTAAAAAGAATTTATTTATTGGTACGACAAGGATGAAAATAGCTACTAAATATCCAAAAAGTTCTATAAAGTTTATGGAATCTTTAGGAATACAGTCAGAAATTATTTATCTACATGGAGCTCAAGAACTAGCACCTTTGTTAGGTCTTTCAGATGCCATAATTGATCTTGTTGAAAGTGGAAATACACTTAAGGAAAACGGGTTGCAAGAAATACAAGTTATAAGGGATATTTCTACTAGACTTATAGCTAACAAAGCTGCTTTAAAAACTAAATCATCACTTATACAAGAGCTTTTAGAGGTCTTTAACTAGATTTATGTTTAGTAACGAGTTAAATATATCAAATAAAGGATTTGATTTAGATTTTAAAAATATTCTTTCAAAAAAAGAATTCGTTGATAATAAAATAATTACATCTGTTTCTAAGATAATTCAGGATATATCTTCTAGAGGCGATGATGCTGTAATACAGATTACAAAAAAACTGGATAATCATCTAATAGAAGGTTTTTTTGTTTCTGAAGAAGAAATAAACAATAGTTTTGAAAAGGTAGACAAAGAGATTATTGCTGCTCTAGAGTTTTCATTTGATAACATTATTGATTTTCATTCCAAGTGCATGGATTCTCTACATTTAGAACCATTTGACTCTGAAATTTATAGAATTTTTAAACCAATCAGAAGTGCTTTGTTGTATGTTCCAGGAGGGAAGGCTTCGTATCCTTCATCAGTTTTAATGGCAGCCGGTCCAGCGATAGCAAGTCAAGTCAAGGAAATATATTTAACTACTCCTTTTATAAAAGGTTATATAAATGATTTAACAATTGCAGCTGCAAAGGTAGCAGGAGTTAAAAAGATTGCTAAATTAGGAGGAGCTCAAGCTATTGCTGCCTTCGCACTTGGAACAGAATCTATTCCTAAAGTAGATAAGATAGTCGGTCCAGGGAATTCTTATGTTACTCAAGCTAAGAGACAACTATTTGGTAAAGTTGGCATTGATTCAATCGCAGGGCCATCTGAGATAGTTGTTTTAGCTGATGAAACTTCATCGCCTGAACTTGTTGCTTGGGATCTCATGGCTCAAGCGGAACATGATGAAGAGGCAAGTTCTATTTTGATTTGCACCTCTAGTAAAGTTATAAATAAAATAAAAGAGATTATAGAGAATGAATTACCTCATCTTGGTAGAGCATCGATTATCAAATCTTCTTTGAAAAATAACGGTTTAATAATAAAAATTGAAAATCTTGATCAATCAATAAAGCTTATAAATAGTTTCGCACCTGAGCATCTTAATTTAGCTTTTAATAATCAAGTTATTGATGTTAAAGACTTGATAGCCGGAATAGTTCTTGAAGGACCAGATGCAGCTGTATCATTATCTGATTACGTTTTAGGGCCAAGCCATATATTACCCACAAATACTAGTTCAAGGTTCAGTTCTCCATTATCAGTAGAAGATTTTATGGTTAGCTCTACAAAAGTAACTATGAAACCAACATTAAATAAAGACCTATATAATAAGTTAATCGATAAAACTTCTATATTGGCTAGAGCAGAAGGATTAACGGCGCACGCTATTTCCGCAGAAAAGAGAAAAAAAGACTAGTTTAACTCTCCTGAAATAATCTTTATTTCTAGAGTTTCATTATTTCTAAAGATTTCCAATAAAACAGTATCTCCCGGTTTGGACCTTGCAAAGGTCTTAAAAAGATTCTCGTAGGAAGCAACTTGTTCGTTTATAGATAGGATTAAATCTCTATTTGAAAGACCTGATATGCTTGCAGGACTGTCTTGAATCACTTCTGAAACTACAAGTTGGCCATTTTTGATTAAGTTAACCTGGTCAATACTAAATCCTAGCCATCCTCTTCTTACTTCACCATATTGAATAATATCGCTAATAACATTAAGGGCAACAGATGATGGTATTGCAAGACCTACGCCTTCAGAACCTCCTGAGGTTGATCGTATAATTGTATTTATCCCTATTAATCTTCCATTTATATCAATCAAAGCTCCCCCAGAATTGCCTTTATTTATTGACGCATCTGTTTGTAAATAATTTGAATAGGGGTTTTCATATTCTCTTCCTGTCGCACTAATTATCCCCATACTAACTGATTGGCCTAACCCGTAAGGGTTACCGATAGCTAATACAATGTCCCCTATCTGAACTTTATCTGAGTCTTCTATTTCTATAGATGGATACATTTCTTCTTCTAAGTCTGCTTTAAGTACAGCAAGATCCGTTCCTTTATCTATGCCGATAATTTTAGCCTTTATTCTTCTTCCATCAGAGAGTTCTACAATAACTTTAATATTTTTATCTCCAATTACATGCTGATTGGTTAGAATGTACCCATCTGAACTAAACAGAACCCCAGAACCTAAACTTGTTTTAATTAGATTACTTTTTCCAAAAATAGAATCTCTATTTTTCTTAGCTTTACTAATCCTGCTATTAAATAATTGTTCACTAAAAATATTGACTACAGCAGGAGACGCTTTAGAAACAGCTGAGTTATATGAGAAAAGAGCATTATTCTTATTATTTATAGATTGATTGAGGTTAAATTCTTTGAGTATTTCTGACAATGCTATAGCAGATATTGCACCTACGAGAAAAGCAACTATTATTTTGCTACTTTTGAGATTAT
Organism: uncultured SAR86 cluster bacterium; assembly: GCA_902554355.1. Classification (GTDB taxonomy): domain Bacteria; phylum Pseudomonadota; class Gammaproteobacteria; order Magnimaribacterales; family Magnimaribacteraceae. The sequence goes on from CACDOC010000009.1 coordinate 16,068, forward strand.
TGAATTTCATAACTTTCATCATAATTTAACCAAATAGGCATTAAATAGGTAACTTTTATTTATTTTTTATTAAATCTGAAGCGTAATTTGTAAAGTTCTGGTTGAATATGAGGTTTGGAGGCATTAAAATGCGCGCGCCTACAATCTAAATCGAATTTATAATTTTTAGTGCTACTAATGAATACGCAAAGTTTTAAAAAATCTGATATACCTGAAACGTGGGTCCTTTTAGATGCTAAAGGTAAAACCTTAGGCAGATTCGCTTCTCAAATAGCGAAGGTTCTATCTGGAAAAAATAAACCTGAATATACGCCCAATGCAGATATGGGAGATTTTGTAGTTGTTGTTAACGCAAAAGATATCCAAGTAACTGGCCAAAAGAAAGATCAAAAGAGGTACTATAGACATTCTGGATATCCTGGTGGCATAAAATCAAAGCTTTTAGGAGAGATTCTCGAAGATTCACCAAGTGAATTAATTAAAAGTGCTGTTAAGGGAATGTTACCAAAGAGTAAATTGGGTAGAAAAATGTTTTCTAAACTAAAGGTTTATGATGATTCTGAACATCCACATATAGCACAGAATCCTCAATTAACAGAAATATAAGGAAAAGAAATTGGAACAAATAGTTACAGTAGGAAGGAGAAAAACCTCAACAGCAAGAGTCTTTTTAAAAAAAGGAAAGGGCGAAATAACTGTAAACAAGAAGAAACTAGAAGAATACTTTGGTAGAGAGGTAGCTCAAATGGTAGTTAAACAACCTTTAGAGACGACTGATTTAACTGAAGGAGTAGACATTAAAGCTACTGTTCAAGGCGGGGGAAGCTTTGGGCAGGCTGGTGCTATAAGGTTAGGCATTGCCAGAGCTTTAGTAGAATATGACGAGAATCTTAAACCGGCTCTAAAAAAAGAAGGATTTTTAACTAGAGACTCAAGGAAGGTTGAAAGAAAGAAAGTAGGTTTAAGAAAAGCAAGAAAAAGGCCACAATACTCTAAAAGGTAATATGCAACCTAAATCTCCTCCTAATCCAGGTAGAAGAAAATTTCTAATAACGGCAACTTCAGCGGTAGGCGCTGTAGGTATAGCAGGAGCTGCAGTACCTTTTTTAGGTTCTTGGAATCCTAGTGCTAGAGCGGAAGCAGCTGGAGCGCCAGCAATTGCAGATATTAGTAAGTTAGCACCTGGAGAGCTACTTATAGTGGAATGGAGAGGCGTTCCTATTTATGTAGTTAAACATTCAGCTGAATCCTTAAACCAGATTGATAAGAATTTAGAAAGATTAGCAGACCCTGAATCAAGCGAAGAACAACAACCCGAATATGCTAGAAATAAACTTAGGTCGAGAAGGGAAGGAATCTCTGTTTTAACTGCAGTTTGTACTCATCTTGCTTGTGCACCTAAATATTATCCTCAGCTTGGCGTAAATGATTTTGATAACAATTGGCAGGGTGGATTCTTTTGCCCCTGTCATGGATCTAAATTCGATCTAGCAGGAAGAGTTTACTCTGGAGTTCCAGCTCCTACCAATTTACCAGTACCTCCTCATTATTATAAATCTGAAGATATACTTGTTATTGGCGAAGATGGAGATGTTTCTTAATGGTTACTAAGATAATGAATTGGTTTGATGATAGGTTGCCCTTAACGGCTACCATAGAAAGGCATTTAACTAAGTACCCGGCTCCTATAAATATGAATATATGGTACTTGGCAGGGGTCTTGTTGGTAGTTGTTCTGGTAATACAACTTCTCTCTGGAATTTGGCTACTTATGAATTATGAGCCTACAGCAGAAGGAGCTTTTGCTTCAATTCAGTACATCATGAGAGATGTTGAGTACGGCTACATAATAAGATACATGCATACCACAGGTGCTTCGGCATTTTTTGCTTTGATATACCTGCACATGTTTAGAGGCATGATGTATGGTTCTTATCAAAAGCCCAGGGAGTTACTTTGGGTTGTAGGCTGGATCACTTATTTACTTCTATGCATGCTTGGATTTACTGGATATGTCTTACCCTGGGGTCAAATGTCGTTTTGGGCAGCTCAGGTAATTATGTCTCTATTTGGCTCTATACCATATATTGGCGAGGATCTATTGATCTGGATAAGAGGTGATTATTTAATTTCTGGGATAACACTTAATAGGCTATTCGCACTTCACGTTGTTCTCTTACCTTTGGCATTAATTGCAGTTATTTTTGTCCATATCTTGGCTCTTCATGAGGTAGGTTCAAATAATCCGGATGGGGTGGATGTTAAGAAGTTTAAAGATGAAGACGGAGTTCCTTTAGACACAAAACCTTTCTTTCCTTATGACGTCATGCATGATTTATATGCAATAGGTGTCTTTCTTATCTTCTTTTGCACAATTATGTTCTTCTATCCTGATGGAGGAGGTTACGTAATTGAATACGTTAATTATGAAGCAGCAGACAACCTAAAGACTCCTGAGCATATAGTACCTTCATGGTATTACACGCCTTTTTATGCAATGTTGAGAGCGATTACTTTTCCAATCTTTGGTTTATCTGCTAAATTTTTAGGATTTGTAGTAATGGCAGCCGGTATAGCTATTTTTGTTGCTTTGCCTTGGCTAGATAGAAGTCCGGTTAAGTCTATAAAGTATAAAGGAGTTTATAGTAAGTTCTTCCTGAGTTTATTTGTGGTTAGTTTCTTTGTTCTAGGCTATCTGGGTTCTGTAGCACCAAGTCCAGCCAAAACTTTACTAGCTCAAATATTTACTGTTGGATATTTTTCTTATTTTCTTCTAATGCCAATTTATTCTAAATACGAAACCTGTAAACCTGTGCCTGACAGGGTGCAACTATCATGAAGAGAATTAAGCTATTTACATACATCGTTAGCTTTATAGTGGCTTTCTTTTTTTCATATAATGTAAATGCAGCTAGTGGAGCTCCTTGCGGACATTACTTATCTGAAAATGGATTAACTGAAGGGCAATGTGAAACTATAGAAGTTGATCCTTATGATTTATCTTCCCTTCAGAGGGGCGCACAAATTTATATGAATTATTGTTTAGGATGTCATTCCTTAAAGTTTGCAAGATATAAAAGAGTTTCAGAAGATCTTCAAATACCTTTAGATATGTTTCAAGAAAATTTAATCTTTGGAGATCAAAAACTGGGTGATTTAATTAGCATAGGGATGGATTCCAAAGAATCCAAAGTCTGGTTTGGAAACTCTCCTCCTGATTTGACTTTAGAAGCTGGGCTTAGAGGTCCGGACTGGATTTATACTTATTTAAAAAGTTTTTATATAGATGATTCAAGGCCATTAGGCGTGAACAATAAAGTTTATGAAAATGTAGGCATGCCTCATGCATTAATAGAAATGCAAGGTGAACAGTTTTCTGTATGTAAACAGATTCCTGAAATAGCTACTAATGGTGGCATAAAACAAGACCCTTTAACTGGAGAACAATTAACTGTAGAAAAGTGCGGCTTTCTTGAAGTAAAAGATGGGACTGGAATTCAAACGGCAGAAGAATTTGATCGATCGATGAAAGATCTAACTAACTTTTTAGCCTATATGACTGATCCAATGAAAAAGGAAAGAGAGAGTATAGGAGTTTATGTACTCCTGTATTTATTTATTTTTACGATATTAAGCTATCTGCTTTATATAGAATTTAAGAAAGACCTTCATTAGTTTTTAAGAAAGGAGTAGTTTATGGTATCCCTTAGTAATAGAACATCAATGGCATTATTTTCAGATCCTTTAGATCACTACAGTCATAGAGTTAGGATTGTTATGTGTGAAAAAGGGGTAACTAGTGAAATAATTGACACAGATACAAAGAATCTTAGCTCAGAAATTTTAGAAGTTAGTCCTTATGAACAATTGCCTGTTTTAGTAGACCGGGATGTTTGTTTGTATGATTCAGTTATTTTAATGGAGTATTTAGATGAAAGATTTCCTCATCCCCCACTTCTTCCTGTTTATCCTGTCTCAAGAGCACATATAAGATTATTCATACAGAGAATCGAAAAAGATTGGTGTGAGATCTTCGACAGTTTAATAGAAGGAGTTTCAGAGTCTAAAGCAAAAAAAATGAGAACAGAGCTTAAATCGCAAATATTGAGCATGTCTCCAATTCTTAAAGAAAAAGATTATTTTATGTCGGATGAATTTAGTTTAGTGGATTGTTGTATAGGTCCTATTTTATGGAGATTACCTCTTGTAGGCATAGAATTACAAAAGAATTCTAAAACAAAACCTATTTATGAATACATGCAAAGAATATTTACTAAGCCTTGCTTTATAGATAGTCTTTCTGAATTGGAAAAAGAAATTAGAAATAGTTAATTTTTAATTTAGGTATTTGTAATTTCCGTTTTTAATCTTAAAAATGATAGATCTACGAAAAATGGATCTATCTTTAAAAGTAATATTTCCAGTTAGTCCTTTGTATTCGATCTTATTTAGATTTCTGGAGCCTTTTGTTAAAAGGACAATCTGAAAAGAATCGTATCCAATAGCAAACTTTCTTGTTTTGTTTTTTACAAACTTTAGATCTTCGGGAAGGGGCGTAGGAAGCATAAATGGAAAGTCTATAGAAATTACTTCTTCAAGATCTTTATCAGTCTTTAGGAATTTTACCTCTTCCCCCCAATCATTAATTAAGAACACCTCCATTCCTTCAAAGTAGCTGTAATCCAGTGCTGGTTTTATGCTTCGAGCTTCTTGAGTACTAACGGATAGAAATAGAGAGTCTACGTCTTTCCTGGTTCTAGAATTGTGGTTTAACTCTTTAGAGATTGTTCTCGACAATTTTCTTTTCCTTTTAGTGCTTTGATCTAGTAGCAATAAGTTAGCGAAAATTTCTTGTATTGATTCTTCTTTGTTTAGAGTTTTGTACTCAGCTACTTCTTTATCATATTGCTCTTTCAAAATTTTTCCAATTTCGTATTTATCGTTTGTGACTTTATTATCTATGATCATTATATTTCTATTATTAGAGTTCATAAATTCGATTAATTCAGATCTATCTTCATTCCTATTTACAAAAAATCTTCTAAAATTCTTATTTTTGTATTCTTTTTTAAAATTAGAAACAAGAATAGATTCTTTGTTGACGAATTTATCTAAACAATATTCGTTAAATTTAATTTCTAGAGAATTATTTAAAAGAAAGATAATGTTAAAAGCTTCTTTATTAACTTTTCTAGAACAGGAATCTTGGTTATTAAGATCAATAAATTTGATAATAGGCGAGTACTTATTTTCTTTTGAAAATGCATAATAACTTGTTAAAAGACCTTTCACTTCATCAGGATATGCTTTTTTAGTCTCTGGATCAGATAGATAAATAACATTTATATCTTTTGGCAGAGAGTTAAGTTTATAGTTTATTTTTGGCTTCTCTATTAATATCTCTTCTAGATTAATTGCATTAGTGCTTTTAGGATTGCTAGAACAGCTAAATAAAATTAAAAAGGTTATTCCGATAAATAAATTCTTCATTCTTAGTTATGGATATTAAATCAGGAACTTTATATATAGTTTCCACACCTATTGGTAATTTAAATGATATTACGAATAGAGCAATAGAAATACTTAATAAAGTTGAGATATGTGCTGCTGAAGATACAAGAAATTCAATTAAGTTGTTTAATGCTTTTGATATTAATACGAAGCTTACTTCTTACCATAAATTCTCAGAAAAGAGCAAAACTACTGGTCTGATCAAATACCTTCTTAATGGAAAAGACGTAGCATTAATAAGTGATGCGGGAACACCTCTAATTTCTGATCCCGGAAAATATTTAGTTAATAAGGCAATTGAAGAAGGTATTGAAATTGTGCCTATTCCCGGTGTTTCTTCAGTTATTACAGCTTTAAGCATCTCTGGATTTAATCTTTATAATTTTAAGTTTTTCGGATTCTTGCCTAGAAAAAAGGCTGAAAGGGAAGAACGAATTTTGGAAATCTGCACCTCTGGAATTACGTCAGTGGTTTTTGAATCTGGAAAAAGGATAGAAAGGTTATTGCAAGAAATATCTAAGATACTGCCTGAAAATGTGCCGATATTGATTGCTCGTGAAATGACAAAAATTCATGAAACTTATTATAGGGGAAATGTTATAAATATTATTAAGCAATTAAATTCTTCTGAACATGGCACAAAAGGTGAATTTGTATTAGTTGTATCAGCTTATCAAAAGCCTTTTCAAGAAGGTCTATCGGATGAAGATATGAGAATTATGGACATTCTCTTCAACGCCTTACCTCAAAAGGAAGCTTTATTTTTAGCTTCAAAGATTTTAAAAAAGAAACGAAATTTTCTTTATAAAATCAAGATTGACAATAATTAAAGAAATTAATACTTATTCTTTAATCTTATACAATATATAATTGAGTCGAGCCAGTTAGATAATCGCTCTATATTGAGAGGAAAGTCCGGGCTCCTTTGGACAAGACGCCAGGTAACGCCTGGGAGATGCAAATCTACGGAAAGTGCAACAGAAAATTAACCGCCTAATATAGGTAAGGGTGAAAAGGTGTGGTAAGAGCGCACCGCATATCAGGTAACTGAATATGGCTATGCAAACCCCGTCTGGAGCAAGACCAAATAGAAGTTCAATAGTTAGTCCTGGCTGAACTTGGGTAGGTTGCTTGAATCTTGCGGTGACGTAAGATCTAGATGAATGATTATCCTAGACAGAACCCGGCTTACAGGCTGGCTCAATCCCTTTAAATACCTATCTTCTTGGTAGAAATCTCATTAAAGCTTCTTTTATTGAAAAGAAGGTGCAATTTATTTGTAATTTATACTGGTATTTTTAAAAAAAGTGTGTAAAAGTGTGTAAAAGTGCACGATAATGTAACTATATAAAAATACTTTATATATAAAAAAATGAGTTTAGGAATATACGGATCCAGTACTCTTACCCTTGATACAAAAGGAAGAGTGATTATTCCTGCAAGATATAGAGAGCTTTTAAGGCAAAGTTGCCAAGGAGAAATGGTTATTACCAAAGACCCTCAATACCCTGCACTAATGATATATCCTGGAAAAGCATGGAAAGAGATATCTAGAAAATTTGAAGCTCTTGGCGGTCTAAATCAGAAGGTAAGACCCATTCAATGGAAAGTATTGGGGAATGCTTCTGTTACAGAATTTGAAGTAACAGAAAGGATGACTTTACTAATACCTCAAATACTTAGAGAGTTTGCTAATTTAGCTCTAAAAGCACAAGTCGCATTAATAGGAATGGGCTCAAAATTTGAGTTGTGGAATCTAGAAAATTGGGAGAAGAAACAATCCGGTTTAGAAGTTCCAGGAGAGGATTTAATTGAAGACCTGCCCTCTAGTTTGGAGGAAATACCGTTTTGAGTATATTAACTCATGAAGCGGTAATGACAGAAGAAGTGTTAGAGAGTCTTATCCATTCAAGAAAAGGACTTTATGTAGATTGCACTTTCGGAGCAGGGGGCCACTCCTCAAGAATACTTGAAGAGCTAAATAAAGATGGAAAATTGCTTTCCATGGATAAAGATAAGAATGCAACAAGATTCCTAAGCAAGAAGTTTACTAAAGACTCAAGATTCAAGATTATTAATGATTCTTTCAGTCAGTTATCTTTGTATGTAGAAAATGAAACCGTAAGTGGGGTACTTATTGATCTGGGTATCTCATCAACACAATTAGATGATTCAGACAGAGGTTTTAGTTTTCAGTTAGATGGTCCTTTGGATATGAGAATAGATAATTCTCAAGGGATATCCGCTGAAGAATGGATAAATACAGCTACTAAGAAAGAAATTGAAGATGTTTTCTGGGTCTTGGGAGAAGATCGCTTCTCTAGAAGAATTGCGAAGAAGATTTGCGATATTAGGATTAAGAACCCAATAAGAACAACTAAGGAGCTTTCAGAGATCGTCTTATCAGCTGTATCTAGGAAATCAAAAAAGCATCCAGCTACTAACATCTTTAGAGCAATTAGGATGAAAATTAATGAAGAGCTTGAAGAGTTATATAAAGTTTTAGAGGCATCAAGTTATGCATTATGTTTTGGTGGTAGGCTTGCAGTAATTAGTTTTCATTCCATTGAAGATAGGATAGTCAAGAGATTCATTCAAGGTAAAGATCGTGTTGATACGTCTGTAAAATTTTCTTATATAGGAGATAGATTTATAAAAGCTACTTCTGAAGAAATTAAAAGAAACCCAAGAAGCAGGAGCGCAATTCTACGAGTTGCTGAAAAGGTGGCGTAATGAAATGTAAAAGAAATTATTTATCTTTGGTGCTTCTTTTTACCATCTCTTTTACTAGCTGCTTAGCTTTAGTATTACAGACTTACGAGTATAGAAATTCGTTTTCAGAATTAGATAAGTTGAAGATAGAGAAAGAAGAGCTGTACTTTAAATCAAGCATATTGATTGAAGAGGTTGAATATTATAAGAATCACATTTCTTTAAGAGAAGTTGCATTAAATAGTCTAGGTATGAGGCTTCCTTCTAATAAAGAAAGAGTTGTTGTAACTAAAGGGGAAAGCTAGTGAAGCCTTATTTTATCTCCCTAGTGGCTATGATATTAGTTTTAGGCTGTTCTGAAGATATAAGCGAGTCTCTTAGCAACTCTTTAGTTATTACTTCAGAAAAAGAAATAATCTCAGATCTAGAGGGTCTAGAAATTCATTTACTTCAATACTTAAAAAAGTCATCAGTTAAAAATGTCTCTTTAGAAGATATTTTTGAAGATTCTTGGTTATCTTCTATTAAAACAGATTACTCACTGGATAGATCTGTGTCAGTAGAAATAAAAGAGCATCACCCCATCGCAAATATAGGGCGAGATAGATATTTAACTCAAAGAGGTAAATCTATCAATCCTAAAGGTCAATTTAAGAAGTTAAGCATAATCAGAATAAATGGGCCTGAAGGTTCAATTAGTAATCTTATTAATCTTTCTAGGGAACTACAGACCAAACTAAATAAGTTAGATTTAAAGTTAATAAGTTTTGAATTAAAAAATAAAGATCAGTTAAAAGCTAGGGATGATTCAGGAACAGAATACATCTTTTCTAAAAAAGAATTCCGGGTTCAGCTCGAACGTCTCGAGGATTATATCTCGTTCGAACTGAACTCAGGAAAAGGAAATCATATCAGATATATAGATTTTAGGTATAACAATGCCATTGCGGTTTATCACAGCTAATTTAAGGAGATGTTATGAGTAACGTGAGCAGGAATGAAATGTTAGTAGGGGTTGATATAGGAACTTCTAAGGTTGTTTCTATTGTTGCAGAGACCAGAGGTAATACTCTAGAGGTTATTGGCTTAGGAACTCATTCTTCTAAAGGTCTAAAGAATGGAGTTGTGGTAGATATTGATTCAACAACAACTGCAATAAAACGTTCGATAGAAGAAGCGGAAAGTATGGCCGGATGCCACATTGGTTCATGTTATGTAGGTATCTCAGGTAGCCATATAAATGGTTTAAATTCTGAAGGAGTAGTCCCAATAAAAGATGGGGAGGTTAGATATGGAGATGTAGATAGAGTTATTGAAACAGCTCAAGCCATGGCTATACCAGCTGACCAAAGGCTACTTCACGTTCTCCCTAGAGATTATATTATTGATAAACAGGACGGGATTAAAGAGCCTCTAGGGATGGCAGGTTCAAGATTAGAAGCCAAAGTTCATTTAGTGACTTGTAGCGAGAATTCTTCACAGAATATACATAAGTGCATTAATGCATCTGGGCTTGATGTAGAGGCTTTTGTTTTGGAACAGCTAGCTTCTAGCTATTCTGTACTTACTGAAGATGAAAGAAATCTGGGAGTTTGTTTAATAGATATAGGGGGAGGAACTACAGATATAGCAGTGTTTGTAGACGGATCAATTTGCTTTACAGATGTAATCCCAATAGCAGGAGATCACGTAACTAATGATATAGCGCAAGCACTAAGAACTCCTCCTACTGAAGCCGAGGGCATCAAACAAAAGTATGGTTGTGCGGTGAGTTCAATGACGAAACCAGAAGAGATTATGATGGTTCCGGGTATGGGAGGTAGAAAAGAAAGAGAATTATCCAGACAGGCCTTGGCTGATGTGCTGGAAAGAAGATATGTTGAAATATTTAGTATGGCCCAACAAAAATTAAGTTTGAGTGGTTTTGATCAACTTATACCCGCGGGTATAGTTTTAACAGGTGGTGCCTCTAAGGTAGAAGCTGCAACTGAACTAGCAGAAGAAATTTTTCATGCCCCGGTAAGAATGGGTTCACCTCATTCTGTAGAAGGATTTTCAGAAATCTTAAATAATCCGATTTATGCCACTTCAGTAGGACTACTTCTATACGGGCAAAAGCAACTAGAAGAAGATCATATGAATTACATACATAGAGATAGAAATATCTTAAATAGAATTTCTAGATGGTTTGGTGGAAATCTTTAATTAACGGAGAGAATAGATATGAGTGAATGGGAAATAGTTGAAGAAGTAAAAGAAAATGCGTCTATAAGGGTTATAGGTGTTGGTGGCGGTGGAGGAAATGCTGTCCAACATATGGTTGAAGGAGGTATAGAGGGAGCCGAATTCATATCAGTAAATACGGATAAACAAGCATTAGATAAGAATGATGCAGGAATAAAGCTTATTTTAGGCAAAGAGATAACAAATGGTCTTGGAGCAGGGGCTAATCCTGACATTGGAAGAGAAGCTGCTTTGGAGGATAGAGATAAGTTAAGAGATATTCTTAAGGGTACCGATATGGTGTTTATAACTGCTGGAATGGGGGGAGGAACCGGAACAGGAGCTGCACCAATAGTAGCTCAGGTATCCAAAGAATTAGGTATTCTAACAGTTGCCGTAGTAACAAAGCCTTTCGAATTAGAGGGCAATAAACGCATGAAAATAGCTCAAGAGGGTATTAAAGAACTTGTAGATGAGGTTGATTCCTTAATTACTATACCTAACCAAAAATTATTGGAAGTTTTAGGAGAAGATTGCAGTATGTTAGAGGCTTTTAAACAAGCTAATGACGTATTAGGTGGAGCGGTTAGAGGTATATCGGATATTATCGTAAGACCAGGACTCATAAATGTAGATTTCGCAGATGTTAAAACAGTTATGTCTGAGAAGGGAACAGCTATGATGGGAACTGGTACGGCTACAGGACCAGATAGAGCAAGAATAGCAGCAGAACATGCCGTTTCCAGTAAACTCCTAGAAGATATAAGTTTAAAAGATGCTAAGGGTGTTTTAGTCAATATTACGGCGGGAGCTGATCTTTCTTTAGGAGAAATACAAGCTGTTGGAGATTGCATAAATGATTTTGCTTCAGAAGAGGCAATAATTGTCACTGGAACTGTAATGGATGAGAATGCAAATAACGACCTAACTGTTACTGTTATTGCTACAGGTCTTAATTCTTCTGTGCAAAGTGTCTCGAATAAAAGAAGTCAAAGAGTTCAATCTTTAAATGAAAGACAGCCATTACCTTTAAGTGATGCTGCTCAACAGTTATTAGACAATCCTCCTTCTGCTGAGAAAGCAATAACTAAAGGTTCCGAGGATGAGGATGACTATTTAGATATTCCATCTTTTGTAAGGACCCAACTAGATTAATTGAATTAGTCAATGCCTTCCTCAAGATTTTTATATTCTTCAGGAAGAATAGCTTTTATCCAGATCCTTTTTGTTCTTGGCTTCTTGCTGCTTGTAGCCAGATTAATTTACCTTCAACTTTCTCAAGATCTCTTCTTAGATGGTCAAGTCCTCTCAAGGTCATATTCTGAATATTCTCTTTTAGCTCCAAGGGGCAGGATATTAGATAGAGACAAAAATATTTTAGCCTTCGATGTAATAAGTTATTCCTTAGGTATAGATTTTTCCAAGTTTAAGAGTAAAGAATCGATTTCTGCTATGTCAGAAATATTAAACACTGAAGAAGAAAAAATCTTAAGTTCAATGAATAATCAAGAAAAAGGTTATAGAGAGATAGTCAGAAATATCAGTCCTAAAACTAAATTAGCATTAGAAGAAAAAGGCATTACGGGGTTATATTTTAGAAAAAATCTCAGAAGAAGTTACCCGGAAAAGAATACAACTGCTCATGTAGTGGGATTGACTGATATTGATAGAAATGGAATACAAGGTACTGAATTAGTTTTTAATAATGAGTTGGAAGGTGAAGAGGGTAAATTTATAGGAATAAAAGGTTCAGGTAATACCAAAATAGAAGGAAAAAGAATAGAAGCAATAGAGGGAAAAGATATAACTCTTACTATTGATACTGACTTTCAATCTATAGCTTATCATCAATTAAATAAAGCTATAGCTAGATACGGAGCGCATTCAGGATCTGTAGTGATTGTTCAGCCAAAGACAGGCGAGATACTGTCTTTAGTAAGTTACCCTTCTTTTGATCCTTCTAATAGAAAAAATATTAGTGATATGTCTGTTTTTAGAAATAGAGCTTCTATAGATGTATTTGAACCAGGTTCAGTATTAAAGCCTATTGCAATGTCTGCAATTATTGAGTCTAAAAAAGAAGATTTAGATTCTGTTATCGAAACTTCTCCGGGATGGGTAGAGGTAGCTGGATATAAAACTAGTGACTTTAAAGATTATGGAAAATTAAATCTTTCTAAGATAATTTCTTTATCAAGTAATGTTGGAATGGTTAAGCTTTGCTCGAACCAAGAAATGGAACATTTAACAAATTACTATAAGAAATTTGGTATAGGTGAATACCCTGTAAGCATTTTGTTGCCTGCCAGAGAAGGATTTTTGCCGCACCACAGTGAATTCACTCTCAGAGATAAGGTAAGTTCATGTTACGGATATGGAATGACCTTATCTGCATTACAAATTGCGCAGGCCTATATGGTTTTTGCTAATAATGGTTCTTTTAAAGAATTAAGATTATTTAAAGATAAATTATTTGAATCAAATAAAGAGTCGCAAGTAATCTCACAAGAAACTAACAATCTTATAGTAGAAATGCTTGAACAAACTGTTAATTCAGATACAGGTACAGCTAGAGCAGCTAGACTTAAAGGAAGAGTAGTTGCAGGGAAGACCGGAACAGCTAAGGAATCATTAAAAGATGACTCTTCGTATACAGCTACCTTTTCTGGTTTTGTACCTTCAAATAACCCTGACTATCTTAGTGTAGTGGTTTTGCACGGTTTAAAAGGAGAAGAATCTTCAGGAGGAAGGGTTGCAGCCCCTGTCTTCTCAGACATAATGCATGAAATATATATGCTTAATGACTTAGAAATCTAAATGAAGAATTCAATAGAAATAATGCCAGAATTAATAGGTTCTAATAATTTTGTAAACTGTGAAATATCTAGTCTTCACTTGGATAGCAGAGATGTAAAGGAAGGAGGTGTGTTTTTTGCAATAAAAGGCACAAACCTGAACGGAATGGATTTTATTGAAGAGGCAAGATCAAAAGGGGCAAAGTTAATAGTTTCTGAAGAGTTAATTAACGATAAAGGAGTCGTACATTGCGATAACCTAAAAACTTTGTTAGGGAAATTTTCTTCAAGATTTTATTCTGATGTCAGTAAAGAACTAACAACTTTTTGCGCGACTGGGACAAATGGAAAGACTACCTCAGTTGAGACCTATGCCAATATCTGTACAAGATTAGGTAAACAATGCGGTTACATAAGTACCATAGGAAAATCAATAAACGGTAAAGGGGTTGATGAGCTATCCTATTTAACTACTCCAGATCCCATTTCTTTAAATCATAGTTTTTCTGAAATGTTATTGAATGGAGCGACGCACGCTGCGTTTGAAGCTTCTTCTCACGGGTTATATCAAGGTAGATTGTCAGGTATAAATATTGATTATGCAGTTTTAACAAGTTTTTCACAGGATCATCTTGATTATCATAAATCCTTAGAAGAATACGGAAATGCCAAAAGGATTTTATTTAAAGAACTTAAACCTAAATATTCATTTATCCAGATTGATAGTGAATTTGGTTTAAACCTACATAAAGACCTTATAGAAAATAAAGCTGAAGTTTTTAGCGTATCTTTAGAAAAAAAATCTGATTTTTCTGCATCATTTAACAAAACAGATGACTCTTTGGAGGTTTCCTTAAAGTCACCTTATGGGAAAACTGAATTTAATCTAAGAACTATTTCAAGGTATATAGCTTCAAATGTTATTTGCTCGATAGCGGCTTTAAGTGTTGAGGGTGTAAAAATAGATAAGCTGGCTGAGTGCGCATCTGAGATTAGCTTTCCTGCAGGACGATTAGAAAGTATACGTGCAGGTAAAGATATTTGTTACGTTGATTATGCCCATACTCCTGAGGCTTTAAAGCATGCGTTAAAAGAGATTAGAGAATTTTATGGGGCAGAAATTTGGTGTGTCTTTGGTTGTGGTGGAGACAGAGATAAAGGAAAGAGGTCCATCATGGGAAAAATAGCAGAAGATTACAGTGACCATGTAGTAATTACAGATGACAATCCTAGAAATGAAGCTCCTCAAAAGATAATGAATGATATATTGGAAGGTACAACTAAATCTGAAAATATAAAAACTATTTCAGATCGAAGAGAGGCAATTAAATTTACCTTAGAAGAGATGGCAAAAAGAAAAAACATGAACATTATGCTCCTTGCAGGGAAAGGTCATGAAAATTATCAGATTATTGGCTCAGAAAGAAATAAATTTGATGATAGAGAAACGTTGCTTTCCTTAACCAAAAGTTAAAATAGAGATAATGGAATTAAAAGATCTAGCTTTATTATCTAACGGTTCGTTGCATGGGGATTCTTTAGAAGCATCTGAATTTAGCATTGACACCAGATCTATCAAGAAAGGGGAGGTGTACATTGCAATTGAAGGACAAAATTTTGACGGTCATGACTTTATAAAAGATGCAGAGAATAAGGGGGCAAGGGCATTTATCGTAAGTAGAGAAGTCAGTTCTAATCTACCTTTTATTGTTGTTAATAACACTTTAGATTTCATGGAAACTATCGCAGTTCATAATAGATCATCCTTTAGTGGAAATATGATTGGGATAACGGGGACTAACGGCAAAACTACGTCTAAGCAAATTCTTTCAAGTTTATTATCACAAATACATAAAACTCATAAGACAGACGGAAATAAAAACAACCACATAGGTGTTCCTTTTTCTATGTTAAACATGGAAAATCAATACAAAAGTTCTGTGCTTGAGATAGGAACCAGTCAAGTTGGGGAAATAAAGAATCTTACTAACCTTGTAAAGCCCAATATAGCAGCTATAACTAATGTTTCTTCTGGCCATCTTCAAGGTCTTAGAGATACTGATTCAATAGCAGAAGAAAAGGGAGATATTCTTAAATTTTATAATTCTAATGGAATAGCCGTACTCCCTAGAGATTCAAGTTATTTTGAATTTTGGTATAGCAAAACTAATGCCAAGAAAGTAGTCAGTTTTGGGATTCATCAGGATTCAGATTTTAAGGTCATGAACCCTAGCATCGATGTTCAGAATAACTTAACAAGTTTTCAATTAATGCATGATGGCTTAATAGAAGAATGCTTAATAAATGGAGTAGGTATACACAACACCTTAAATGCAGCTATGGGGTTAGCTATTTGTTCTGTGCTTGGGATAGAAATTTCTGAAGTTAAAGATGCACTTCATAACGTTAACTTTCCTGAACGAAGACTTTCTATTCATAAATCCATAGCTAATTCAATTCTCATAGATGATTCTTATAATTCGAATCCCGCTTCAATGAAAAGATCTATTGATCTAATAGCTTCAATGAATAACTATAAGAAAATATGTCTATTTGGAGCAATGAAAGAACTTGCAGATGATTCAAGTTCTTTGCATTCAGATATTTATGAATACGCTAGGGATAAGATAGATTTTTTTTACTGTTTAGGGGAAGAATGGAATTGTATTCAAGATCCTGATAATACAAATTTCAAGATCTTCTTAAGTCATGAAGAATTATACGAAAGTTCTAAAAATTTAATAAATCTGGATACTGTAACCCTTGTAAAAGGATCAAGATCAACGAGAATGGACGTTGTTGCTGATAAATTAAAAAATTAAAGTATGTTATTACCTTTATTTGAATATCTTAGTGAATTCTTTGGACCGTTTCGTGTAGTAGAGTTTTTATCTACTAGAGCAATATTAGCAACTTTAACTTCGTTACTTTTCTCACTTGTTTTAGGGCCAAGATTCATTAATAAAATGAAAGATATTCAAGTGGGTCAGGTTGTTAGAGAAGAAGGTCCTAAAACTCATCTTTCCAAACAAGGAACCCCCACTATGGGAGGTACCTTGATATTAAGCTCTATAATCTTAAGTGTTATTTTATGGGGAGATCTAGAAAATAGATATTTATGGGTAGCTTTCTTAACAACTATATCTTTTGGAGTTTTAGGTTGGATTGATGACAGACTGAAGATTAAACGTAAGTCTAGCGATGGACTTTCTGCTTCAAGCAAAATCTTATGGCAATCTTTTATAACTATCATAGCTTGTTCCTTCTTATTTTATAGCCATGAAAACATTAGAGAAGTTAGCTTAATAGTTCCATTCTTTAAAGATATCTCTATACCTTTAGGTATTGGTTTTATCTTCCTTTCTTATTTTGTTGTTTTAGGAACTAGCAATGCTGTAAACCTAACTGATGGGTTGGACGGTTTAGCTATTTTGCCTTGTGTAATGGTTGCAGCTGGATTAGGCATTATCGGATACCTCGCAGGTAATATTATTTATGCTGACTTCCTAAATATTCCTTATTTACCTGGGACTGGTGAGATGATTGTATTTTGTGGTGCGTTAGTTGGATCTGGAATCGGTTTCTTGTGGTTCAACACTTACCCTGCTCAGGTTTTTATGGGTGATGTAGGATCTCTTTCTTTGGGAGCTGCTTTAGGAATTGTCACAGTTATAATTAGACATGAGTATGTTCTGTTAGTCATGGGAGGGTTGTTTGTTGTTGAGGCCCTTTCAGTGATTGTTCAAGTATCTTCTTATAAACTAACAGGTAAACGTGTTTTCCAAATGGCGCCTTTACACCATCATTACGAACTTAAAGGATGGCCCGAGCCAAGGGTTATTGTAAGATTTTGGATAATTACTTTCATGCTAGTCTTGCTCGGTCTCGCTTTATTGAGGTTAAGGTAGATTTTCGAAGTTGAATAAAATCCCCCTAATCATAGGACTTGGTAAAACAGGAGTTTCCTTAGCTAAATATCTAGCTAAGTCTGCGGAAACTTTGTATATCTTGGAATCTTCTCCAAATAATAAATACTTAAAAGAGTTAAATGATTTAGACATACATTACATTCTTAACCCAGAAATATCAGAAAGAAATTGCAAATTAATCTCTAGAATCTATCCAAGCCCAGGTGTAAGCATGGAGCATGAAGCATTTCAGTACGCCAAGCACTTAAATATACCTATTCAGACTGATATTGATATTTATTTAAAAAATAGTAAGAGTTATAACATTTTAGTTACAGGAACTAATGGTAAGACAACTACGGTATCTATGTTAGAGCATCTTCTAAAAGGACTCTTAAAAGATAAGTCTGTATCGGCAATTGGTAACATAGGGAAACCAGTTTTGGATTTCTTAGATCAAAAAATTGATATTGCCATTATAGAAGTTTCAAGCTTCCAAATTGAAGCGAGCTCAAGATTAGAATCCGAGATAGGCATTCTTTTAAACATAAAAGAAGACCACATAGATAGACACAAATCTTTTGAAATTTATAAATCTCTAAAACTACGGGTACTTCAGGAATCTAATATTAATATTTCTAATTTAGAGCACAAAATAGTAGGAAAGGAATTTTATGATTATGAAAATTACTTCCCTGAATCGCATTTCTTAAATAATCCAACTTTAAAGAAATGCCCCATACACGATGTTTTTAACTTAAAGGCCTCTTTATTGGCACTAAAACTTATTCTTGAAGAAAAAGAAAATTTAGAAATATTTGATGTTAATAATTTCTTAGATGAGGCCATTGGAATAATTTCCTCTTTCGAAAAACTACCGCATAGATTTGAAGTCTTAGAACAGGTAGACGATGTCACATATGTGAATGATTCAAAAGCAACTAATTTTGATGCTACTCTCAAATCCATTGAATCAAGCAGAAATCTAAATAAAGAAGGAGATATTTATTTAATTTGTGGAGGAGATTTAAAAGGACAGAGCTTGAGTAATGAGGATGCAGTTATTTTTAAAGAAATAGAGAAATGTTTTATTTACGGAAAAGATAAAGATCTAATAAAAGAATTATTATCACATTTTACTAATTGTATTCCTTGTCATGATTTGGATTCTGCTTATTCGTTAGCCAAAGAAGAATCAAAAAAGGGCGATCTTGTTTTACTTTCTCCTGCTTGCTCCAGTACTGATATGTTTACAGATTACCGTGAGAGGGGTCTTGCATTCAAAGAGTTAGTGAAACGAACATAATTTTATGTTTTATAAACAAATTTTTGATTTTGACTTTAGTAAATTAGATTATTTTTTAATATCTTTGTTTGTATTGCTAGGGTTTATTGGACTTCTAGTTTTAACCACTGCTTCAGTGCATTTCTCAGATTCTTTATATGGGAACCCTACATATATTTTGAATAAACAATTATTTCATCTCTTCCTGGGCCTAATTTTCTTGATTACTATTTTCCTAATACCCTTAAACTTTTGGAGCCAATTCGATAGATGGTTACTAGCTTTAGGGATTTTATTGTTGATTCTTGTTTTTATCCCAGGAATAGGAGTAGAAGTAAATGGATCAAATAGGTGGATAAGAGTATTTGGGTTTAGTCTTCAGCCTTCAGAAATAATGAAATTCTTAAGTATTTTATATATTTCAACTTATTGCGTTAGAAGAATTGAGCTTGTTCAAAATGATTTATTTAGTTTTATTAGACCAGCTGTTTTGCTGGTCAGTATTATCTCATTAATTCTTATACAGCCTGATTTAGGTGCTTCAGCAGTTATTTTTGCTTCTGCTTTGGGGGTATTGTTTATAGCAGGTGTTCCAATTAGACAATTCCTAGTGGTTTTCTTGATAGGGCTGTTAGGAATAGCCCTTTTAATAACATACGTTCCTTGGAGATGGGAAAGGATCATTTCTTTTGTAGATCCTTGGAGTGATCCTTTTGATAAAGGATATCAACTTACTTTATCTCTTATGTCCATAGGTAGAGGTGATTGGTTTGGTGTTGGTTTAGGTGAGAGTTTAATGAAAATGGGTTATTTACCTGATGCTCACACAGATTTCATTTTCTCAATTCTAATTGAGGAACTAGGTCTCCTAACCGGAATCCTAATTATGGGGATGTTATTTGGCATTTGTTTTAGGGTATTTTTAATTGGAAGGCAATCTCTTCAAAGAAGTAACTACTTTGGTTTCTTCTTTTGCTTTGGAGCAGCTATTTTAATTGGATTGCATGTATTCATAAATGTAGGTGTTGCGACTGGTCTTTTGCCTACTAAAGGACTTACTCTGCCTTTATTCAGTGCTGGCGGTACAAATATATTAATAATGTGTTCAATGATTGGACTTATACTTAGAATTGATTATGAAAATAAAATATCTATGCCTATAGCAAGCGTAAAGAGGAGAGTTACTTTTTAATGAAAGTTCTAATTTTAGCTGGCGGAACAGGAGGCCACGTCTATCCGGCCTTATCTGTAGCAAAAGAGTTTAAAAAAAATGAATTTACAATATCCTGGATAGGAAAAAAAGACTCACTAGAAAGCAAACTGTCTAAAGCAGAAAGTTTTAATTTCATAAGTCTTGATACAAAAGGCTTTAAAGGGAAGAGTATTTTCGGAAAGATCATTTCTTTAATCTATCTTGAAATTAATCTTTTAAAGAGCATTTTCATCATTAAAAAGATAAAGCCTGATGTTGTATTTTCAACTGGAGGTTACGTAACGTTAGCACCTGCTCTAGCTTCTTATATATTGTCTATTCCAATCTTCATACACGAACAAAATAGCATACCGGGTTTAGTCAACAGGATCCTAAATAGATTATCAAATTTAACTTTTGAGGCCTTCCCTGGTTCTTTTGATAAATCTTCAAAGATTCACACTGTAGGTAATCCTGTTAGGTCTGGGATTATTAAGAATCCTGCAACTGAAGCAAAGAAGAAAGAACATTTTAATATTCTTATCTTAGGTGGCAGTCAAGGGTCTAAACAACTAAACGAAATAGTCTTAAAGGCATTTAAAGGCAAGATCATACCTTCGTATTGGCGTATAGTACACCAAACTGGAGATCAAGATAAAAGCTCAATAGTTGATATCTACTCTAAGCAATCTTTTAGTTATGAAGTAGTTTCTTACATC
>CACDOC010000010.1 GCA_902554355.1 uncultured SAR86 cluster bacterium
GTATCTTGCAATTGATAAATACGGATTTTTTAAGGGTGGTTTTTTAGCTATAAAAAGGATTCTAAAATGCAACCCCTGGGGGGGGAGCGGGGTAGACAACTTGCCCGGAGAGAAGTAAATGGATGTTATAAAAACCTCACTAATTTTTGGCATAGCTGTAACGCTTTATTATCTTCTATTACAATGGCCAAACGAGCGGCCCGTTGCGGAGAACTATATAGAAAAACCCATAGAAGAAAACTTTATTGTTGATAGTAATGACTCACTTACAGATACGTTTACCCCTATGGAACAACCAGCCCCAACCCCTGAGCCCACCCCTAAAGTTGGGCCCATGTATCAAATAGAGAACGAAGATCTTTTGTTGTTTGTTGATGCGAAAAGTGGTCGGATTATAAGATCAAGACTTAAGTCGTTTAATAGGTCGTTGAATGACGATAACTCTTTAGAGTTATTCGGAGAGGCCGGCGGAAACCTGTACTTAGCAAATAGTGGTTTTTACGTGACTGGTGGGGGTAAATATCTTGAGCCAAACTTTTCTGGTCTTCGCTCTGAAAGGGGGGCCGACGGATCCTTGGTTTACACTTTGTTTGGAGAAAGCGGGGGCTTTTATTACCAGAGAAAACTAAAGTTAGAGGAGTTTGGTTATTCTGTTGTGATTGAAGATTCTGCAACTTCTGGTTTGGATTACGAGGTAGCCCTAACCCCGTATGTTGTTCTTGAGAGAAATGGAGTTAACGACGCAAGGGGCGGCTTCATGGACCCCGAAAGGTTTGCCTATCTTGGTCCGATATTTTCGACAACAGATGATGTTTACGAAAAGTATGACTTTGGAGACATTGGCGAGACACCGTTTAGGAAGACCTCGGCTGGTGGTTGGGTTGCCCTAATTCAACACTATTTTTTATCAGCCTGGGTTCCTGAACAGGGGGGCGTTTATAAATACCAGGGTCAGTGGTCTAGCGGACCCCAAAGATACTTAATTGGGTACACCTCCCCCAACATTACAATCGGTTCAGGGGGCGTGGCCAAAACAACCAACACGCTTTATGTTGGACCCAAATACCCTGGAGAGCTTTCTAAAATACAAGAGGACCTTAGCTTAACTGTTGATTATGGTTTTTTGTTTTGGCTAGGAAAGCCGATGTATTGGGTTTTGGAATGGGGTTATGAGTTGTTTAAAAACTGGGGGCTCGCCATTATATTTCTAACTGTGGTTGTTAAGTTGGTGCTCTGGCCCTTGGCTGCGAAATCTTATGTGTCCATGGGAAAAATGAGGATTGCGGCACCCAAAATGCAGGCAATACAAGAAAGGTATGCTGACGATAAACAGAAGCTAAGCCAAGAAATGATGGAGTTTTATAAAAAGGAAGGGGTGAATCCGCTGGGCGGCTGTCTTCCAATGTTTCTTCAGTTCCCTTTTTTTATTGCGTTTTATTGGGTTTTGTTGGAGACGGTGCAGCTAAGACACTCTGGTTTTCTCTGGATTGATGACCTGTCTGCCATGGATCCTTATTTTGTGTTGCCTATATTAAATGGGTTGGGCATGTACGTGTCTCAAAAAATGACACCCACACCCCCAAGCGCCGACCCGATGACGGCCCAAATGATGAAGTTTATGCCTGTAATGTTTGCGGTAGTTTTTGCCTGGTTTCCTTCTGGCCTGGTGTTGTATTGGTTAATAAATATGTTTGTTCAAATTATCCAGCAATGGTGGTATTCGAGAACGCCCATAACTAAGCATTAGTCTTTGTGACCGAGTCTACAATTATTGCTCCGGCTTCTGCACCAGGCAGGGGGGGTGTTTCTGTTGTTAGGATTTCTGGGCCAAAGGCTCGCCCTATAGCACAAACCCTTTGTGGGGACTTAGAAGAGCCGTGGAAACTTAAAAAGTGCACCATAAGGAGCAAGGGTGGTGTTGATCTTGATACAGGCCTGGTTGTTTTTTTTAAATCACCCAACTCTTATACTGGGGAAGATGTGGTTGAACTGCACTGTCATGGCAACCCAAGGCTGGTGGATCTAATTGTAGCCGAGGGCGTTTCTCGTGGAGCCAGGGTTGCAGAGCCTGGTGAGTTTACAAAAAGGGCATATTTGAACAATAAAATAGACTTGGCGCAGGCAGAGGCTGTTGCAGACTTAATTGCTGCCCAAACAGAGGGGGCCGCGATGGCAGCCCACAACTCTTTGAGTGGAAGGTTTTCTTCTGACATAAACTCTTGTATAGATTCTTTGGTTGCTAGCAGGGTCTATGTTGAAGCCTCTCTTGATTTTCCTGAGGAAGAAATAGACGAAGAAGGTTTAGCTCAAGCGGGCTTAGGAATTAAAGAGCAGTTAGGTTTTGTAAAAGACACCTTGGCTTCGGCGGAAAGGGGTGCGCTGATTAGAGAGGGTTTTGGGGTGGTTATTGTGGGACCTCCAAATGCAGGAAAGTCTACCCTCCTTAACGCTCTGGCAAATAAAGACCTGGCCATAACTTCAAATATTGCTGGCACAACAAGAGATTCTATTGGGGTTGAATTAAACCTAGGTGGTGTTGTGGTTGAGTTCACAGATACTGCTGGGCTTAGAGAAAATCCGGACAATGAAATCGAGGAAGAGGGCATGAAAAGAACTCATGCCTCTTTAGAGGAAGCTAATTTAGTTTTGTGTGTTTATGACATCACAAAGCAAGAAGAAATTGAGCCTATTAATAAAGACACGATAACTGTCTTGAACAAGTGCGACCTTTTGAGCGAGGTGCCTAGATGTGGAGAGGCCGAGGTGTGTATCTCTGCAGAGAAAGGCCTGGGCCTAGACAACCTTGTTGAGTTAATCTTAATTAAGTTGGGTTTGGGTGAAGAAACGTCACTTCTGTCTAGGAGGAGGCATGTTGTATGTTTGCAAGAGTGCCTTGATAGTTTGTCTGAGGCCGTTTCGTTGTTTGAACAGGGTCTGGGTTTGGAGTTGGTTGCTGAGTCTCTTTTGTCTGCTCAAGAAAGTCTCGGGAAAATTACTCGCCCCGTGTCTTCAGACGACCTGTTGGGTGAAATCTTTTCTGAGTTCTGTATTGGTAAATAGTTGTTTATAGGGTGTGGTTGTTGGTGTTTTGTTTGTTGGTTATATTTTTTACTAACAATTCATTCAAGACATGTCACACACTACCAACAAAAAAGCCCTCTCTTTGGGCGGCCCTAGAGGCTTTGTTTGTTCGGGGAGGGCGTGGTTTTGCACAGAACCAGCCCACCCCAATAACAACAAGTTATAATATTATTAATTTATAAATAATTTAAAGAAATTATATTTAGGGTTGTGGATAAGTTTGAAATAGTTGTTATAGGCGGAGGACATGCCGGAGTGGAGGCTGCCGCAGCCGCAGCAAGAATGGGTGCACACACTTGTTTGATTACCCATAGTGTTGAGAGGATAGGAGAGATGTCTTGTAACCCAGCAATAGGGGGGATTGGTAAAAGTCACCTAGCCAAAGAAGTCGATGCTCTTGGTGGTTTGATGGCCAGAGCGGCCGACAAGGCGGGCATTCACTACAGGGTGCTTAATTCAACTAAAGGCCAAGCAGTAAGGGCAACAAGAGTCCAAACCGATAGAGACCTTTACAGGCAGGCTATACAGAAACTAATTAATGAGCAGAGAAACTTAACAGTGATTGAATCTTCAGTCGAAGACATAATTATCGAACAGGAAGAGGTTCGCTCAATTCTTACCGACAAAGGAGAGGCAATAGTCGCAGATAGGCTAGTTCTTACGACAGGAACCTTTTTGGGGGGCGTGATGCATACCGGGCTCGAACAAAAACCCGGAGGTAGAGTTGGCGACCCCTCGAGCATAAAACTTGCCGAAAGACTTAGAAGGCTTCCTCTGCCTGTAGGAAGGTTGAAGACGGGAACACCGCCCAGGTTACATAAAGACACCATAGACTGGTCGAAGCTCTCTCCTCAACCAGGAGACCTGCCTACACCTCTTTTGTCTTACGTTTCCAGCAACCAGGACAGACCAAAGCAGGTAGAGTGCTTCATGACTAGGACAAACAAAGAGACGCACAAAATAATAAGGGGCTCTTTAGACAAGTCTCCAATGTATTCTGGCATCATTGAGGGGGCTGGCCCACGATATTGTCCTTCTATAGAAGACAAGGTTGTGAGGTTCTCAGAAAGAGACTCCCATCAGATCTTTGCAGAACCAGAGGGCCTTAATTCGGACTTAATTTACCCAAACGGAATATCTACAAGCCTACCAAAAGAGGCTCAAGAGGACTTGGTGAGATCCATAAAGGGGTTTGAAGAGGCACAAATAATGAGGCCCGGTTACGCGATAGAGTATGACTACTTTAACCCAACAGGACTCAAGCACAGTCTTGAAACCAAATGTACCAAAGGGCTTTACTTTGCTGGTCAAATCAACGGAACAACAGGCTACGAAGAAGCGGCTGCCCAGGGCCTGATAGCAGGAATAAACGCAACCCTGTCTTTATACAAAAAAGAACCCCTCATCTTAGGAAGGCATGAAGCATATATAGGGGTTTTGATAGACGACCTGGTCAGCCTGGGTACAAAAGAACCTTACCGAATGTTCACAAGCAGAGCCGAGTACAGACTCATAATGAGAGAAGACAACGCAGACATGAGGCTTACAGAGAAAGGCGTAGAGCTCGGTCTTGTTCAAGAGGACCTTTGGGAGGCCTACACAAACAAGAAAGAAGCCGCACTTAGAGAGCTGACAAGACTAGAGAAAGAAAAAATTCTACCCAACACAGAAGCTGCCAGGCGCCTTGAAGATGAAACGGGAGAAAAGCTAAGCACGCCAAAAACCTTAAAAGAGCTTTTAAAACGACCGAAAGTTTTGTACGACCACCTTCCAGGTAAGCGGAAAGGAATTAAAAGAAACGCCGTTGACGAGATAGAGGCCTCGGTGAAGTATGCAGGGTATATAGAAAGACAAAAAAACGACATACAAAGACTCCAAAAAAATGAAAACACAAAAATTCCTAACAGCGTAGACTACGAAAACGTTGTGGGCCTTTCTAACGAAGTAAAACAAAAACTATCCGAAGCCAGGCCCCAAAGCCTAGCAAGGGCATCAAGGCTGCCAGGTGTAACGCCAGCCGCGATTTCGCTTTTAATGGTTCACTTAAAAAAGGAAAGAAAGCGAAAAGCAAGTTGAAAGAATCTAACAAAATCGAACAATATATTGAGCTGTTGCTGTCCTGGAACAAAACTCATAACCTTATATCCCGAACCCAGACAAACAACATAAACGAACACGTTGAAGACTCTTTGTCTGTGCTAGAGCACGTTGGGAGTGTTTTGGTGGACCTAGGAAGCGGGGGAGGCCTGCCCGGAATGCCAATAGCGATAAAAGCCCCCAAAAAAAAGGTGATTTTAATAGAAAGCAACTCAAAAAAGGCTTCGTTTTTATTAAACACCAAAAACAAACTAAACCTTGCTAATGTGAGCGTCATACACTCAAGGATTGAGGATGTTGGCCCAGCGCAACTCCCTGAAGGCTATGAAATAATAGCCAGGGCGGTGGGCACCACCGAACACCTAATTGAACTAACAAAAGCTCACCTTGATGGTCCTGGAACACAACTGAAACTAATGAAAACAGAGGAGCAGACCGAAGAAGAGCCTCTGCCACAAAACTATGCTATAAAAAAAATTAACAAATTGCCCTCAAAAGAAAAAGACAAGGGCCGCATCTTGGTTACAATAGAGAAAAATGGTTAACACAATAGTAATAGCAAACCAAAAAGGGGGAGTGGGAAAGACTACGACCGCCGTCAACCTGGCCGCATCGCTTTCAGCAATGAAACGAAGGGTTTTGTTGGTGGACCTGGACCCACAGGCTAACGCAACAACAGGGTCTGGTTTAAAAAAGGCGGACGGAGAAGAGGGCTCTATTTCGGCCCTTATGGGGTCAGAAGAAAGGGCAATATTTTCGGCAGGAGAAGTCGGCTACGACGTTGTGCCCTCTGGGCCCTCCCTTGTTGCGGCAGAGTCACACCTAAGGGGTGGTGGAAGTCAAGAAAGGGCGCTGATGAATTTTTTGTCGCAAAAGGCCGGCCCCTATGATTACGTTTTAATAGACTGCCCGCCTTCGCTTAACCTGTTGACCCTTAACGGGCTAAGGGCCGCACAAAGCCTTTTGGTTCCAATGCAGTGTGAATATTTCGCACTTGAGGGCCTGGCGGGGTTGTTGGAAACAGTGGAACAGTTGAACCAAAAAACAGGACACGACCTACGACTCACCGCGGTGGTTAGAACCATGTTTGATCCCAGAAATAAGCTTGGAAGGCAGGTTACCCAAGAGCTCGAGAAACACTTCAATGAGCAGCTTTATTCAACCGTTATACCCAGAAACATAAAGTTAGCAGAGGCCCCGAGTTTTGGAAAGTCGGCGCTCTTGTACGAGCCAAACGCAAAAGGCTCTCTCGCCTATTTGGCCCTAGCCGGCGAGTTGATTGGAAAAACAGAAGAACAATACACGGGTGCGGCAAATGAGTAAGGACAAGCCAAGCCTGGGAACAGGATTAGATTCCTTGTTGGGAGAAAGGCCCAAAACTAGCATGCAGGGAGTTAGCGAGATAGCTATAGAGGACCTGTCTCCTGGACAATACCAACCCAGAAAAAAGATGTACAAAAGCACGCTTGAAGAGCTCGCACAGAGCATAAAAGAGCAGGGGGTTTTGCAGCCACTGGTCGTTAGGAGGCAGGCGTCTGGAAGGTTTGAAATTGTAGTGGGCGAGAGACGCTGGAGGGCTGCACAAATTGCAGGACTGGCCACAGTTCCCTCCATTGTGAGAGAGTTAAACAATAACGAAACAGCAAAGATAGCCTTAATAGAAAATCTGCAAAGAGAAGACTTGAACGCCTTAGACCAGGCCAGAGGGCTGCAGCGACTTCAACAAGAGTTCAACCTTTCCCAGGACGCTTTAGGCAAGGCCGTAGGAAAGTCCAGGTCTGCAGTAACCAACCTTTTACGCCTTCTAAACTTGCTGCCTGAAGTGCAGGTTTTATTGGAAGAGGGCAGTATTGAGATGGGGCACGCCCGAGCACTCCTTGCGGCGGACCCGAAAAAACAACTAGGACTCGCCAAAGAGGTTGTTAAAAAGTCTTTGTCCGTGAGGCAGACGGAGGCTTTAGTGGGAGGCAAAAAACAAAGCGGCCAAACTAGAAAAGGCACCCAGCCCAAAGACCCAAACACCAAAAAACTTGAAAAAGACCTTTCTGAATCTCTAGGTGCCGAAGTCTTAATTAAACACAACAAAAAGGGCAAGGGGAGTTTAACCATAAACTTTGAAAGTTTAGACGCCCTTCAGGGTGTTTTGGAGAGAATCAAGAAATAAAAAATCTTAAATTTGTGCTTGGAGTATCTCTAACACAATTCTATAATTGCGGCGCCCAACAAAAACTAAATGGCTAGCAAAGAACTTAATTCAACAGACTTTATACAACACCACCTCCAAAACTTAACTTTTGGTGAATGCTCTGATGGAAAATGGAGGTTTGCAGATCATCACATCAACATAGGTAAGGCGCACACCGAACACAAAACAGACAAAGACTACACCTGTGACGTTAAAGAGATGGGATTTAACGCTATTCACGTAGACACGATGGTGATGTCATTGTTGCTCGGCGGTATAGTTTCCTTTTTGTTTTGGTCCATAGCGAGAAAGGCTTCTGCCACAAACCCCAGTAAACTACAAAATGCATTTGAATATGTTATTGATTTTGTAAGGGGCGCAGTAAACGACACCTTTGAACCAAAAGGCAACAAAATAATAGGGCCTTTAGCGCTAACTTCTATTTCTTGGATTTTGTTAATGAACTTAATGGATTTATTGCCTGTTGATTTAATACCATGGATAGCAAACGGCTTTCAGTCCTCCGTAAACTACGGGCCCGTTCACTACTTTAAGGTGCTTCCGGTTGCAGACATTAATGCACCCGCCGGCATGGCCCTTGGAATAGCTATCATGATTCACTACTACAGCATCAAAAACAAGGGCGTGGGAGGCTTTTTGGCCGAATTAACACTACAGCCCCTAGGAAAATGGGCTTTGCCATTCAATATGATAGTAGAAATACCCGGGTTTTATGCAAAACAAGCCGCGCTGGGGCTCAGGCTTTACGGAAACCTGTTTGCGGGGGAGATGATTTTTATTTTAATAGCGCTTCTTTTTGGAAGTTTTTTTGAAAGTATCGCTGGATTTATGTGGGGAGCCTTGGGCATCCTGCTTCATTTGGGCTGGGCAATATTTCATATTTTGATTATTGCATTACAGGCCTATGTTTTTATGATTTTAACTGTTGTGTTTCTGAACCAAGCTCATGAAGCGCACCACTAAATAAAAAGGAGAAAAAAATGGAAGAATTGAGATTAGTAGCAGGGGCCTTGATGGCCGGACTGGGCGCCGTTGGTGGGGCCATAGGTGTGGGAGTGGCTGCCTCTAAATATTTGGAGGGCATAGCAAGACAGCCCGAACTTCAAGGTTATCTTTTAGGGCAGTTCTTTATAATGATGGCTTTGGTTGACGCGCTGCCAATCATATCACTGGCCTTTGGATTGATTTTCTTATTCACATAAACCTAAGCACGAAATGAATTTTAATTTCACACTAATTGGCCAGCTCTTAGCCTTTATTTTGTTCGTGTGGTTTTGCATGCGATATGTGTGGCCACCAATGCTTCAAATCTTAGAAGAAAGAGAAAAAGAGGTAGCGGACGGGCTCGAGGCCGCAAGCCGAGGAAGAAGAGAGCTCGAAGAGGCGAACACCCAGAGGGATGCTATAGTTGATGAAGCCAAAAAAGAAGCTGCTGACCTTGTTAGTCAGGCAGGGCAGAGAGCCAACCAAATGGTAGAAGATGCTAAAAGCCAGGCCCAAGAGGAGGCTGATAGAATCAAGACTTCAGCAAAGGCAGACCTTGACCAGGCAGCCAAAAAGGCGAGAGAAGAGATTAGAGCAGAGGTTTCAGCTCTTGTTGTTGCGGGTGCAGAAAAAATTCTTGGATCAGAAATAGATCAAGAAAAGAATGCAGAAATTATTGAAGAAATTTCTAAGGAGCTTTAATTGAGTTTAAGCACAACAGCCAGACCTTACGCCCAAGCTTTGTTTGACCACTCAGACGGTTGGTTAGAGGACTTGGATCAGATTGTTTCTGCAATGTCTGAGGACGTTGTTGAGCTGTTGATCTCCTCACCAGAAAAAGCTTACAAAGAGAAGACCGAAATATTTGTTGATTTATTTGATGGCCAAGTTCAACAAAAAACAATCAACCTC
This sequence comes from uncultured SAR86 cluster bacterium, assembly GCA_902554355.1. Classification (GTDB taxonomy): domain Bacteria; phylum Pseudomonadota; class Gammaproteobacteria; order Magnimaribacterales; family Magnimaribacteraceae. The sequence goes on from CACDOC010000010.1 coordinate 9,281, forward strand.
CTAAAGGTTCTTGGTGAGGCAAAACGACTTTCGTTATTGCCCACAATAAGCTCAGAGTACAAAAAACTTTTGGCTGAAAAAGACTCCTCTTCAGATCTAACAATCACCTCAGCCTATGAGCTTTCGGCAGAACAAATTGATTCGATCACTAAAGGGCTAGAAAAGAGATACGGAAAAAATGTAACGGTTAAGTCTGAAGTAGACTTAACTCTTATCGGGGGCTTTTCTGTTAAATGTGGAGACGAGGTAATAGACCACTCCATAAAAGGAAGGCTGGATAAACTAATTAATCAAATTAAATAGAAAAATGGAAGAATTAAATCCCTCAGAAATAAGTCAAATAATAAAACAGAAGATTGATGCCTTGGACGCATCCGCCAAGCCTAGCAACGAAGGTACGGTGGTTTTTCTTGCGGATGGAATAGCAAGAATTCACGGTCTGGGTGAAGTTATGAACGGAGAGCTGATAGAGTTCGATCATGGCGTAATGGGCATGGCCCTTAACCTGGAAAGGGACTCTGTAGGAGCTGTAATTTTAGGAGATTACAAGCTTTTAGCGGAAGGAAGCTCGGCCAAGTGCACAAGTAGGATTTTAGAGGTTCCAGTTGGAGAAGCCCTTCTGGGAAGGGTTGTGGACTCTTTAGGAAACCCAATAGACGGTAAGGGGGAAGTAAAAACCACCGAAACGTCCCCTGTAGAAAAGGTGGCTCCAGGAGTTATCTCCAGAAAGTCGGTTGACCAGCCTGTGCAATTAGGAATTAAGGCGGTGGACAGCATGGTTCCTATAGGCAGGGGCCAGAGAGAATTGATAATTGGTGACAGACAAACCGGGAAAACAGCCATAGCGATCGACGCAATAATTAACCAAAAAGACACTGGCGTTAAATGTATTTATGTTGCAATAGGGCAAAAACAGTCCTCTATTGCACAGGTGGTGAGAACTTTAGAAGAGTACGGGGCCATGGAAAATACTATTGTAGTGGCGGCAGCTGCAGCTGATCCTGCGCCCATGCAATATATTGCTCCTTTTTCAGCCTGCTCAATGGGTGAATACTTCAGGGACAGAGGTGAAGACGCTCTTATTATTTATGACGACCTATCTAAACAGGCGGTTGCGTACAGGCAGATGTCTTTGTTGCTAAGAAGGCCGCCAGGAAGAGAGGCTTATCCTGGAGATGTTTTTTACCTTCACTCAAGGCTACTAGAAAGGGCGGCCAGGGTAAGCGAAGAGTACGTAGAAAGTTTTACCGAAGGAAAGGTAAAAGGCAAAACAGGATCTTTAACCGCGTTACCCATTATTGAAACCCAGGCGGGCGACGTCTCTGCATTCGTCCCTACCAATGTTATTTCCATCACGGACGGCCAAATATTTTTAGAATCTTCACTCTTTAGTTCTGGTCTAAAGCCCGCAATGGACCCGGGAATTTCTGTTTCAAGAGTGGGCGGGGCCGCTCAGGTTCCTATCATTAAAAAGCTAGGTGGCGGAATAAAAACAGCACTTGCCCAATATAGGGAGTTAGAGGCTTTCGCTCAATTTGCTTCTGATCTAGACGAGGCCTCCAAGGAACAATTAGAGCACGGAGAAAGGGTTACGGAGCTCACTAAGCAAGACCAATTCTCGCCAATGTCTGTTGCAGAAATGGGATTAATGCTTTTCACAGCCAACGAAGGCTTCTTAAGAGAAGTGGAAGTAGAAAAAATCAAAGACTTTGAAAAAGCCCTAATCTCTTATATGAACGCAGAACATAAAGAACTAATGGATCGTGTTTCTGAAACGGGCGAATACAACGACGAAATCGAGGGTGCATTTAAGGAAGCTTTAGATAAATTCATGTCAACTCAAACCTGGTAATAAAACATGGCTAACAGCAAAGAAATAAAGACCCAAATAGCCAGTATTAGTAATACGCAGAAGATTACTAGTGCAATGGAAAAGGTCGCTGTTAGTAAAATGAAAAAAACTCAAGAAAAAATGTTAAAAGGAAGGCCTTACAGGGACAGGATGCTGGAAGTTATAAACCACCTTGCAAATGGACAGCCCGAATACAAACCAACCTACATGGAGGAAAGGGACCCCAAGAAAATAGCTATTATTGTTGTGAGCTCTGACAAGGGCTTGTGTGGCGGACTAAACGCTAACTTGTTGAGAGAGGTTACCAGATTTGCTGCTTCCGAGTCTGCCTCGGGCAGAGAAGTAAGTTATTCTCTTATTGGCACTAAAGCACAATCATTTTTTAGGTCTTTTGGTGGGAATGTAATTTCGGCAACTGAAAAATTGGGAGATGAGCCCTCTATAGAGCAACTGGTGGGGTCTATGAAAATTTTGCTAGATTCTTTTGCAGAAGGAAATATCGACAAGGTGTATTTGGCAAGCAATAAGTTTGTCAACACCATGACACAGCAACCCGAAGTAACCCAACTACTGCCTCTAGGCAAACTAGAAGAAAGCGAAGAGAAAGAAGGCGGCCCAAGATGGGATTATATTTATGAGCCTGATGATTCAAGGCTTCTTATGGATGGCCTTATGGAGAGGTACATAGAGTCACTTTTATATCAAGCTGTAATTGAAAACATATCGTGTGAACAGGCAGCCAAAATGGTTGCGATGAAGAGCGCTACAGACAACGCAGGAAATCTTATAGACGAACTGCAACTTGTTTATAACAACGCCAGGCAGGCGGCCATAACTCAGGAAATATCTGAGATTGTCGCTGGGGCCGAGGCACTTTAATAATTGGATAGAAATATGAGTAAAGGAACTGTAATACAAATAATCGGAGCGGTCATTGACGTTGAGTTTCCAAAGGAAAATTTGCCGAAGATTTACGATGCGTTAACCGTTGACGAAAACGGGCTGGTACTAGAAGTGCAACAACAATTAGGAGACGGCGTTGTTAGGACCATAGCCATGGGAGCATCAGAGGGCCTAAAGAGGGGAGTTGCTGTAACTAACACAGACGGCCCAATTTCTGTACCAGTGGGAGAGGAGACTTTAGGAAGGATTATGAATGTGCTTGGCGAGCCTATAGACGAGAAGGGTGATGTGGCGGCCAAAAAAACGATGCCTATTCACAGAAATCCGCCTTCTTACGAAGACCAGGCTGAAACAACAGAGTTACTCGAGACAGGCATAAAGGTTATCGATCTAATTTGTCCTTTTGCCAAAGGAGGCAAGGTAGGACTGTTTGGTGGTGCTGGTGTTGGAAAAACAGTAAATATTCAAGAACTAATTAGAAACATTGCTTATGAGCATAGTGGTTATTCAGTATTTGCGGGCGTTGGAGAAAGGACTCGTGAAGGAAACGACATGTACCACGAAATGATTGAAGGGGGTGTTTTGGACAAAGTTGCACTTGTTTACGGTCAAATGAATGAACCTCCTGGAAATAGATTGAGGGTGGCCTTGTCAGGATTAACCATGGCAGAAAACTTCAGAGACGAAGGCAGAGACGTTTTGTTGTTTGTAGACAATATTTATAGATATACGCTAGCAGGAACAGAGTGTTCGGCTTTATTAGGAAGGATGCCATCTGCCGTAGGTTATCAGCCAACCCTTGCAGAAGAAATGGGCGTCTTGCAAGAAAGAATTGCATCTACGAAGACTGGTTCGATCACATCCGTCCAGGCTGTTTACGTTCCTGCAGATGATTTAACAGACCCATCTCCGGCCACAACATTTGCTCACCTGGACGCCAATGTAGTTCTTTCAAGACAAATTGCATCGCTTGGAATTTATCCTGCAGTGGATCCACTTGATTCCAATAGCAGGCAACTTGAGCCCGGTATTGTTGGCCAAGAACATTATGATGTAGCAAACGCAGTTAAGCAGCAGCTTAACAGGTATAAGGAGCTGAAAGATATCATTGCAATTTTAGGTATGGATGAGCTTTCTGAAGAAGACAAGCTTGTGGTTGCAAGGGCCAGAAAAATTGAAAGATTCCTGTCTCAGCCTTTCTTTGTTGCTGAGGTCTTTACGAATGCGCCAGGAAAATATGTTCCTTTGAGTGAAACCATTAGAGGATTTAAGGGCATTGTAAATGGAGATTATGACGACATACCAGAGCAAGCATTCTTAATGGCTGGTGGAATAGACGAAGTAGTAGAAAAGGCCAAATCAGAGGCGGCTTAATTTTATGGCAACCATTCAGTGCAACATAGTAAGCCCGGAAGGAGAGCTCTTCTCTGGAGAGGTTGAAATGCTTAGTGCCGAAGGCGGTGCAGGTGAAATAGCCATAACACCTAGACATGCCCCCCTGTTAACAAACCTAAAACCCGGCCCAGTGAAATTGACTCTTGAAGGCGGTGAGGAAGAGGTGTTTTTTGCCTCGGGCGGCTTTTTAGAGGTGCAGCCCGGGGAGGTAACTTTGTTGACTGATGTTGCTGAAAGGGCAGACGATATTGACTCAGCTGCAGCAGAAAGAGCGAAAGAATTGGCCGAAAGAGAGCTTGAAGATCAAAAGGCCGACATGGACTATTCGTTAGCCGCTGCCAACCTGGCAGAAGCTGCCGCAAGACTAAAAGCCTTGCAGAAACTACGCAAGAAGTAGTTTAATACCGTTTTAGTTACTCCGGGAAGACGCTTCCCCTGACTTCATGAACATTGATTTTGTAATATTAGCGGCCGGTCAAGGCACTCGAATGGGTGGAGATTCCCCTAAGGTTTTAGCAAATCTCGCAGGTCAGCCAATGTTACAGCACCTAATTAACACCACCAATTCTTTTAAGAAGTCTAAAAGAATTTTGGTAGTTGGGTATAAAGCGAATGAGGTAAAGAAGCACATAAAAACCCCAAAAAACACTGATTGGGTTAAGCAAAACAAACAACTTGGAACAGCACACGCAGCTAAGCAGGCACTTTCTTCATTAAGAAAAGGCTCAGTTGCGGTTATTCTTTATGGCGATGTTCCTCTTGTTTCTGCCGCTACCCTGAAAAAACTCATAAACTCTGCAAACCAAAATAATCTTGCGCTTCTTACCTTTAATAAAGACAACCCATCAGGATATGGAAGGATTCTTAGAAAGAACAAGAACACCATAGACAGCATAGTAGAAGAAAAAGACGCGAATTCGTCTCAAAGGGAAATTAGGGAGGTTAATTCAGGAATTATGGCTATTAAGTCTAACTCTTTGGCCAAGCTTATCCCAATGGTTAAAAATAAAAATGTAGCCAAAGAATTCTTATTAACAGACATAGTGGAATTAGCCAACAACAACAAAATAAAAGTGAAGGCCCTGTTGTTAAAAGACAGCTCTGAAGTCTTGGGTGCCAACAATCTTCAAGAGCTTCATGACCTTGAGAGGGCCTATCAAAGAAGCCTTGCCGAAAGCCTCATTAGATCGGGTGTTAAAGTTGCAGACTCTTCAAGATTGGATGTTAGAGGAGAAATAGAAGTGGGGCGCGATTCATTTATAGATGTAAACTCAGTGTTTGAAGGAACAAACAGAATCGGTAGAAGGGTCTCGATAGCACCGGGATGTTTGATTTCTAATTCAATCATAGACAATGATGTAGTGATACACGCCAACTCGGTTATAGAAGATTCTATGGTGGGTAGAGAGTGTGAAATTGGCCCCTTCGCAAGGATAAGGGGCGGTACAGAGCTTCAAAGAGGCTCAGAATTAGGAAATTTTGTAGAAGCTAATAGAAGTAAAGTTGGAAAGTCTTCAAAAGCGAAACACCTAACTTATTTAGGGGACACCACACTAGGAAATAAGGTTAATGTAGGTGCGGGAACCATCACTTGTAATTACGACGGTGAAAAAAAATACAAAACAGTGGCTGAGGATGGCGTATTTATAGGCTCCAACAGTTCGTTGGTAGCCCCAGTTAAACTAGGAAAGGGATCTTACACAGGCGCTGGATCAGTTATAACAAAAAATGTAGATAGCGGAGAATTGGCAGTTGGAAGGGGAAAACAAGTAAACTTAAAAAGGAAAAAGAAATAAATTATGTGCGGAATTGTCGGAGTAGCGTCAAATAAGCCTTCAGTTGATAAACTGGTGGCTGGATTACTGCGCCAAGAATACAGGGGATACGATTCTGCTGGCTTGGCTATTTTTGATGAATCTCAAGAAATAAAAGTTTATAAAAGTACGGGCAAGGTCTCAGAATTACAAAACTCAATAGACCAAAACCCCGTCAATGGAAACACTGGTATAGCACACACCAGGTGGGCAACTCATGGCCTGCCTACTACCGAGAATGCACACCCACACCATTCTAATAAAGAAATTTTTGTGATTCACAACGGCATCATTGAAAATCATCAAGAGATAAGAACTACACTAAAGGCGCTCGGGTATAGTTTTGAATCTGAGACTGACACGGAAGTTATAGCTCACTTAATTCATGCAAAGATGTCTCAAAACAATACTTCCCTGGTTGAGTCGTTAAAAGCTGCTGTAAAAGATCTAAGGGGAGCATATGCCATAGGCGCTATGTCGTCAAAAGAACCCGGACTTGTGGCTGCTGCTAGAAAAGGAAGCCCACTGGTGGTTGGCCATGGCCATGGAGAAAACTTCATCGCTTCTGATCAATTAGCGCTAGCAGATTTTGCCGAGAATTTTGTTTTCTTAGAGGAGGGAGACTTAGCAGAAATAACACCCACAAACACAAAGTTTTGGAATTCAGAGGATCAGCAAGTAGACAGACCAGTTGTAGTAGCAAAGTCTTTGGGCGAAACAATAGATAAAGGTGAATACAGGCACTTTATGCTCAAAGAAATCATGGAGCAACCAGAAAAGATTAAGGGCCTTCTTGAAGGACAGCTAACTGAATCTGGAGTTCAAGAAGAAATATTTGGCCCAGAGGCCCCTGCAGTTTTTAAACAGGTTGAGTCTGTGCAAATAGTTGCTTGTGGTACGAGCTATCATGCCGGGACAGTTGCTAAATATTGGTTCGAAGGACTTGCCGGACTGCCCTGCAGTGTTGAAGTGGCCAGTGAGTTTAGATACAGGAACAAAGTAGTGGCTCCAAACACTCTTTTTGTAACGATTTCCCAGTCTGGTGAGACTGCAGATACACTCGCCTGCTTAAGTTCAGCAAAAGATTCAGGTTATTTAGCCAGATTGTGCATTTGCAATGTCCCTTCAAGCTCTTTAGCTAGAGAGTCTGACTTAGTTTTTCTAACAAAAGCCGGTCCCGAGATTGGTGTGGCCTCAACGAAGGCATTTACCACTCAGCTTGTTGGGCTGCTTATGCTGACTCTAATTCTTGGAAGACATCATGGGCTGTCCGCTGCAGCTGAGAATAAAATTAACAATTCTTTAAGGGCCTTACCTGACTCTTTGGATTCTGTTATGAAGCTGGAAAAAGAGATCATAGAAATGGCCGAAGACTTCGATCAAAAAGAACACGCTTTATTCTTGGGAAGAGGCATTCACTATCCAGTTGCGATGGAAGGCGCCCTTAAACTAAAAGAAATTTCATACATTCATGCTGAGGCCTATCCGGCTGGAGAACTAAAACACGGACCACTGGCATTGGTTGATTCCGAGATGCCTGTTGTAGCGGTGGCACCTAATGACGATTTATTAGAGAAGCTACAATCCAACTTAGAGGAAGTTAGGGCCAGGGGTGGAAAATTATACGTTTTTGGTCACTATGAGGCGCATATTCAAGATTCAACAATTGCTAGGTTTATAGAATTGCCTGAGATTCCAGAGCTAATAGCTCCACTAATTTATTCCATTCCTCTACAACTTCTTGCGTATCATGTAGCCATACTCAAGGGTACCGACATTGATCAGCCAAGAAACTTGGCTAAGTCTGTGACTGTAGAGTAGGTTTGAATGGCAATTTAAAAATTAATAAGGAGAGTTAAAATTAATAATTGGCAAAAGGTTTGGAAGAATGACGAAAGGATTAATAGCATTGTTCTGGAGTGTATGGTTAAAGCAAACGGATTTGATGCTGGATCTGGAAAGTTTAGTGTTCACGATTGGATTACCTATTGTAAGAGTCACTATAAAAAAATAGGCATCAGAACTTCTGACTCTATTTTTGAGATCGGTTGTGGGTCGGGTGCATTTTTATTTTTGCTGTATAAAAAGCAACATGTGATTGCAGGCATTGATTACTCGCCCGAATTGATAAAGTTGGCAAATAAATTCATGCCCAAAGCAAATATTAAAGAAAATGATGCAATTTCATTTAGTCAAGATCAGAAATACGATGTTATTGTTAGTCATGGTGTATTTTTGTACTTTGAGAGTTTGCAATATGCCGAGGAAGTAATTAAAAGAATGGTTAATACTTCTGTTAAAAAAATTGCAATTTTAGATATATGTGATTTTGACAAGAAAGAGATATATCACGAGGTAAGAATAAGAGATTTTATAGAAGATGGATATACTGAAGATGAATATTGGAAACGTTATGAAGGATTAGATCATTTGTTTTATACCAAGGATTTTTTTAGGAATTTAGGTAACCAGCACAATCTAAATACTGAAATTTATGATCAAAATATTGAAAATTATGAATACTATGGAAATTCCAAATTAAGATTCAATGTAATCTATACCAAGTGAAGCTATTTCTAGACAGAAAAAATAGTTATGAAGTAAAAGTCAGGGGATGGCTGGTTTCCTTCTTACCTAGTTAGCACCCATATTTTCCAATAGATAACTAGAAAGACTAGACGTTTTAAATAAAAAATGGAAACCAAATCAAAATACCTAGTTATTGCAGCTGGAGAAGCAATATTACAGTGGATCAATAAAGAACAAACTCTTATTCAAAAACTTAAGAGCTCAGAAACAATGACTTTGGGCGATTTAAAAAAATGGCTTGGATACTGGATGTTGGCTAGAGGAAATCCAGTCAACCAAAGAGATAATTTGTTGAAAGGTATTAATGAGTTCTTAAGACCATCAATACTTTCATTCTCAGACGATGAATTACCAAAACAAATTTATTCTATGGCAAAACAGCTAAAGCACCTGGGCGGCACAACAAGCATTCAGACCAGCTTAGTATCAAAATTTGCATTTTGTATGAGACCCGAATTGATAGTGCCGATAGATGAAAGAGCAAGAAAGGGGCTTGCATTAATGTACGGTAAGAGAATTGGTGCACATAACTATGAGTCTTACTTCGAATCTTTCCTGCTTTTCAAAAGAGAGACTGCAGCTGAAATGCAAGGATCCAACCTCCTCGATGATTTAAAGCCTTACTGGAAAAATTATATGAGTGAAGATTTATTTCTATCCAGGACTACTGATAAATTCTTAATGCTAGAAGGCGGCTTTAATGTCAAATCCATGGAGAAGAACGTGGGTGATCATTTCGGCAATGATTGGATAGGTAAATATCAGCAATAATGAGATATGCTTGCCGGGCTTTTTGTTTTTGATGTGAGCGTGGCTCAATCAAAGAAAACTAAAAAAAGAAATTAATTTTTGGGTAATTTAAATAAATCCTCTACCTTGCACCCAAGAGTTTTGGAAATTTTTAATGCCAGAACGGTAGAAGGGACATATATGCCATTCTCAATTGCATTGATGCTTTTTCTTGAAACCTCCGCACTTTCAGATAACTCTTGCTGAGTTAACCCTGCTCCTTTTCGCAGTTCTTCAAGATTGTTTAAAAGTTTTTTATGATTCTTGCCCAAGGTTATTTCTTTTCGAAGTCTTCAACTGCATTTGTTAATTCTTCACTCGTATTTGGATAAAGATATCCAGCAACCAGAGTGCCTATGCCTATAGCACCTACCAAATACCCAACACCCACGAAGAAAGACCCCATAGCAGTGTAACCAAGAAGACATATACCAATGCCCACAAAAAAAGTTATTACTCCTCCTCTGCGGTAATCTATCGGCTCTTTTTTTCTTTCATCCAACATGCCTAACATATCTTCTAGTTTTGATGGATCATCCAGGTTCTTAGATATCTCTATAATTGTTTCGTTCTTGTTTTTATTTTCATGGTATAGCCAGTAGAAGACAGCCAGCGGAACAATGATTCCAACTGAGATCCCAAAAAGTGGTATTAATAATTCCATAAGGTTTCCTGTAATTTATAATGTAACGTAAACTTATCACAATATAAAGGGGAAGTAAAGGTTACATTATGTAATGTTATATAATTGTTTTATGAAAAAAAATAGCAACTTTATGCTCTGGTTCGTTATCATATTTTTGATGTTTATGTATTGGTGGTTCCTTAATCGATGAACTCTAAAGAGGTGGCTTATTATGAATGATTTTAAATCTGGAGACGAAGGGTTAATAGCCTATAAATCTTCTAACCCATTTGAATTTTTTCATATTCTTAATTCCAAAGAGTGTGAAGAGCAAGATATGTTTGGAACCCTTATCTTTCCTGAAGAGAAAAAAGAAAAATACCCTTTGGTTATTTGTATGCATGGAAGCTTGGGCTGGAGAGGGCATCATCATGAACATGCGGTCAATTTTTTAAATAATGGCTTTGCCATCTTTAGAGTAAGTAGTTTTGATGCGAGGCAAGTTTTTTCTATTGTTGAAGATCAAATGCAGGTGACCTTGGCGACAGTGCTTGCTGATTGTTTTAATGCTTTAAAGATTTTAGCTAAACACCCAGATATTGATTCTTCAAAGGTGTTTATAACCGGATGGAGCCTTGGCGGCAGTACCGCAATCTATTCTGCTTGGGAGCCGTTAGCGGAGAAACTAGCACCTGACGGAGAAAGATTTGCAGGGCATTTAGCTTTTTACCCTGGCGCCTTTATGTGGCCAGAGGAAATGCGGTGGAGTAAATCGCCAATCTTAACCCTTATCGGAGCAGATGATGATTACACCCCTCCAATTCTTATAGAAAAACTATCTCCAGCTATTAATGAAAATGGAGGCAACAGTAAAATTATTACTTACGAAGGTGGGCATCACTCCTTTGATGCCATAGATCCTGTAATGTATATACCCAACGCCATAGCGGTTGGGCGTAGACACACCTATGTTGGGAAAGATGGTTCTCATTACCATGAAGACAAAGAAGGCAAGAAAACATTTATGAATGAACCCCATGAGAGAGCTCAGTTGTTTAAGGACCGAGCTAAAATAGGAGCTCATTTAGGAGGAAACTGGGAAGCCCGAAGATCATCGATGAAAGATTCTGTTAATTTTTTACTAGAAAACATTAATTAACAAAAGATATGAGTGACCAAATCGAAGGGGGTTGTTTTTGCGGATCTGTTCGTTACAGATTCCCAACCAATGATTACCGCTCCTCAAATTGTCATTGTTCTATGTGTAGAAGTATTTCGGGAGCTCCTTATGTTGCCTGGATGGCTGTTCCTGTAGATGATTTTGAGTATTTAAAAGGCGAACCAAAAAAACTAACATCTTCTTCTCACGGGTCTAGGTATTTTTGTCAGGATTGCGGAACTCCTGTTGTTTGCCTTCTTGAAGAGTATCCTGAATACACCTACATCACCACCTGTAGTCTAGATAAACCTGAAGATTTTGCTCCCAAAGGCGATATGTATACTGATGACATGCTTCCTTGGGTAAAAAAAGGAAATTTATGAAAAAACTTATGATAACTCAGTCCATTTTATGGGCAGCTGCCATTTTGTTGCCTGTGATAAACCCAGAAGCCAGTTGGTGGTTAATTATTATATTGGCTGTTGTTGCGTTAGATAATCTAAGAAGAGAGTTAAATAAAAAAGACACCTAGTTAGAATTTTGAATAAAAAAAAAGCACTTTCTTCAAATAAATCTATTTTCTCTCTTTTAATCCTCTTATTGCTCTGTTCTGTCTGTTTTCAAAATTTACCTAATAATATTTATCCCAATATGCTGGATCTATCTTTTGGTTTTTCTGGTCTTGATGTACAAAATACATTTGAAGCCTTAGGTAAAAAGGGAAGGACGCAGTACATTTATTCTTCTTTAGTTCTTGATACAGTTTTTCCTATTATTTACGGTCTTCTATTCCTTGCATTGCTTCTAAAACTGCAAGAAGAAAGGAGTTTTATATTGTCTCTGCCATTCATGGCCGTTATTTTTGATTTATGTGAAAACATTTCTATTTCAGTGATGATGTCTGCGGATATGTTTAAAGAAATTTCAGAGTCTCAGATATTCTTTTCTAGTGCTTTTAATCAATGTAAGTGGGTCCTTTGTACTTTAATTATCACTGTTTTGCTTATAAGGGTTGGAAAAAAAGCAATCCTAGGATCTAAAAACGTATAAAAGTCTACTTTTGCTGGTGATATAATATGTTTTTTAATACCAATTAATGAAGATAACCCTAAGGAACTTTCATAGATATATCAGCCTACTAATCTCCGTTCAGTTGCTTTTGTGGACCGTATCTGGAATTTATTTTTCTTTTAATAAAATTGAAAACGTACGTGGAGAACAATATCTAGTTAAGGGGCTTGATGCTTTGGAACAAAGCCCAGAACTTTCTGAAAAGCTAAGTTTTGAAGAATCAATGACAATAATTGAGGAAAGAACAACCCTTAGTCCAATCAATGTTGTTCTTATCGAAGACCCAAAAAGAGGGTCAGAATATAGGGGTAGAGATTTACCTTTGTATAAAGTTGTTTCGGTTAATGAAGACGATGAAGAAATCAACGTTTACCAGAACCCTTTTTCTGGGGAAGTTGTAGCTATAAGATCAACTCAGTGGAGGCTTTGGGATTTAATGTGGGGGTTGCACATAATGGACTGGATAGATAGAGACAACATTGGAAATATCTGGCTGAAGATTTTTTCTTTCATTGCTTTATTTACTTCAGTGTCCGGGATAGTTTTGTTTTTTTACAGAAAATGAAGAAAATTTTAATAAGTTTTTTTACACTGCTCAGCTTGGTTTTGTTTTCTGAAGACGGCCCAATGGATGGTCACCATTCGCATAAAATGCAAATGCAAGGCCATAGCAACACTCCAGTAGGTTTAGTCGGAGCGGCAATGCACCATCATGGCTTTATGTTTGCTATCAAGCAATCTTACATGAACATGGATAGCAATATTTATGAGGGAAACGACATCTCATCTTCCGAGATTTTGAGTTTTAAAAATCCTTTGAGCAACACCCCCTATAACTTATCTGTGGTTCCAAAGAAAATGAACATGAAAATGACTATGCTGATGGGAATGTATGCATTGTCTGAAAATTTCAATCTAACGGGTATGGCTACCTACTCTTCAAAGGAAATGACCTTAGAAACTTTTAAACCAATGATGAATAGAGATTTTTTGGGATCTTTTAACACCTCCTCTGCCGACCTTTCTAGCATTTCTTTTGGTGGTCTTATTTTATTAAAAGACGTAAATGGTTCAAAAACACATTTCAACATTGCTATAGACAAATCTGTAGGTGACAGCGGAGTTAAAGGTACTGCGCTTACGCCCATGGGGTCCTATATGGATATGACTTTGCCTTATGCAATGCAATTGGGCGATAAAGGGACCAAAATTGATCTTGGAGTTACTAACCAAAAGAAGATTAATGAAAGGCTGTCTTGGGGGAACCAGTTGAAGAGAAAGTTTGGTCTATCTGATGCTCTTTGGTCCTTTGGAGATCAACTGGAATTTAATACTTGGCTGCAATATAAACAAAGCAAAGTCATTTCCTTGAGCTCTAGACTGAAGCTGGTCCATCAACAAAAAATATCTGGCATAGACCCTTCGATAATAGCCCCTGTGCAAACAGCGAACCCAGATAATTATGGTGGAAAGGAAGCGCATTTAGCCTTTGGAGCAAATTTTTTAGTTGGGCATAGCAAAATAAGTTTTGAATTTGTTTTACCTATCAGTCAAGAAAAAAACAATCTACAAATGAAAGCTAAGAATATGCTGATAATCGGTTACCAAAATTCTTTTTGATTACAATATAGTTAATGGCAAGCATTAAAAAGGAGCAACCATGTCAACGGGAATATTAAATTTAACCAATGATTTAAGAGACTATCTCTGGGAAAAAGGAATGAAAGAGCATCCTGCTCTTGAAGAGTTAAGAGAAGAGACAGCTCAACTTCCGGAGTCCGTGATGCAGATTTGTCCTGAACAGGGCGCCTTAATGGCTAATCTCGTAAGACTGATGTCAGCTAAGAGAACGATAGAGATAGGAACTTTTACTGGCTACAGCGCTCTAGCAGTTGCTTTGGCTCTGCCAGAAGATGGAACAATTATAGCGTGTGATATATCAGAGAGGTGGACTGCTATAGGTAAAAAGAAATGGGAACAGGCCGGCGTGGCTAACAAGATAGACCTTAGAATAGGACCGGCTATAGAGACGTTAGATGAATTAATAGCCAAAGGAGAGGAGGCCTCTTTTGACTTTGCGTTCATAGATGCAGATAAGGCAAATTATTTGGATTATTACAAAAAGTGCTTAAGGCTGGTGAGGAAAGGTGGAGTCATCGCCATAGATAATGTTTTATGGAGCGGAGCTGTTATCAATTCTGAAATAAATGATAACGACACAAACGCAATAAAGGAGCTAAACGATTTTTTAGCCCAAGATGATAGGGTTTCTCTATCCATGGTTCCAATAGGAGACGGACTAACACTCGCATTTCTATTATAGGAGAGCTTTATGAGCAAGATTTTAACAACTATAGCGTTGGTAGCGGGAGGAGTACTACCTCTCTTTGCCGATATAAGTGTCTACCATTTGCTTAATCCTGACTGGGACTCGCACGCTCGTGTTCACGAAGCTTGGAGGCTCTCAACCAACTTTTGTATCTTTAGTTTAGGCATGTATTTACTGTGGGCCAAAGGAAAGGAAATGCTAGCAGCGATCTTAAGCCTATGCATTCATTTTGGCTTCTTTATTGCCGTTGTCACCATGCCTTTATATGGAGGCACTTCTGTGGGGGAAGGCATTACTGAGCCAGTCTCTTTTGGCCTCCCACTTAATGTTTTATTGTTTACCTCAATGCTTATTATTCAATTAACAGCTATAGTATTAATTATTAGGAAAAAGTAACTAAGGGAGTATCGACCATGAAAGTAGAAGAATTTTTTTCAGAGGGATTTAGGATAGCTAAGCCCAAATATTGGACTATATTTTTTAATTTTCTTATTTATGGGGTGTTAATAGTTATTGCCGCAATAACAATAATCGGTTTGCTTATTGTTCCTTCTTTAGCTGTGGGGCTTGTTAGATTTACGATCCGGGCTGGAAGAGGTGAAGAAGTTGATGTTGGCGACTCAATTTCATGGGGATTTAAAGAAGGAATGTGGCTGAAATCATTGATCTTCTGTGTCGTTGCCACTATAGGGATACTCATTGGATTCTTGCTTTTGATTATTCCAGGTTTATATCTTTCTGCAGCGTGGTTTTTAGGAATTTATTTGTTAGTGGACAAAGGCTTGAGTCCCATGGAAGCCTTGGGAAGGTCTAGAGAGCTTGTTCACGAAGTGGGGTTTTGGAAAGTTTTTATAACTGTATTTGCCTTATCTTTAGGTATACAGTTAATTTCGTTAATACCTGTCTTGGGCTTGTTAGCTATGTTTTTTATTTACCCTCTTGCTTGCATGGTTTACGTTGCAATTTATGAGCACGCTATTAAAGGTAGCTCAAAAGCAATAGACGCTGATTTTCAAGAAGGTTGATAGGTACGATTTACCTAGAAGCAGATGTAGGACTACGTAGGAAGGTTTTTAATCCCCTAATATACTAAATGGAATTTAAGCCTATGCTTACGCCAAAAGAAATGCTTCACAAAGGCATTTTCGGTGGCACTTACTTCACAGAGCTTGTTGATTACAAAGACTTCCCTCAAGATTGGTTTGATGGTCTAGATGAGTCTGCTTATAAGTCTAAAGAGTATTTAATTAATGTTAATTTGTTTAAGATTAAGTCTGGTCAATCGCAAAAGGAATGGGAAGATAAAGGGTGGATCCACCCTGATGACCCTAGAGGCTGGTTCGAGTGGTATTGCAAATATTTTTTAGGAAGAAGACATGAAGATGATGAAAGGCAAATCAAAAGATGGGCTGCTTTTTGTGGACCAAAAGGAAGGTGGAGAAATATTATTTATTCAAAAATCCATGCAGATGGATGCGATGTGGAATTTAGTGAACACGTAAGTCCAAGAATACAACAATCCCTTTTGCATTGGTCTTACCTGGTTAATAGGGCGGATTATTCTGCTTGGTTGCAACAGAAGGGATATAAAGATCTTACCAAATGAACTGTCTAGTTTGTGGTGATCCTGCAAGAAAGTTAATTTTAGAAGAAGATGAAAAGGTTTACTGGGATTGCAGACGCTGTCTCTTTATCTCTTTAGATTCTAAATTTAGATTAAGTCCCTTCGAAGAAAAAGATCGTTATGAACAACACAACAACGACGTTCATGATGAAAACTACCGTTTATTTTTATCAAAGCTTTTTAAGCCCCTGCAGGCCAAGCTTAATGACAAGGCAGAAGGTCTGGATTTTGGTTGTGGCCCTGGTCCAGCTTTAGCCGAAATGTTTAAAGAAACAGGCTACCAAGTTGATCTGTATGATCCATTTTTCTTCAATAATGAAAAAATCCTCACAAAATCATACGACTTCATAACTTGTACAGAAACCATAGAGCATTTTTTTGATCCCATTAAAGAGTTTAAAAAGATTAATAAAATGCTGGTTAAGGGAGGTCTTTTGGGGGTGATGACAGCTTTTTTGATTGATGAGAAAGATTTTGGTCAATGGTATTATAGAAAGGACCCAACGCACGTGGCGTTTTATAAGCCCAAAACATTTGAAGTTATCGCTTCAATGATGAATTGGACTTATGAAATTCCGGAAAGAGACGTTGTATTGTTCAAAAAATAAAAGGAGTAAAGATGTTTAGTCACATAATGGTAGGAGCAAACGATATAGAAAAATCAAAAGAATTTTATGACAAGGTTTTAGGCACAATGGGTTGTGAGCCCGGTGTTTTGTCCGTAAACCCAACTGGACATAAAAGATACATGTACTTACTAGATGGAATTATGTTTTTAATCTCAGAACCGATAGATGATCAAGAAGCAACCATCGGTAACGGCAGCACGATTGGGTTTAGTGCAAAGAACCCAGAAGAGGCAGATGCATGGCATGAAGCTGGTATAAATAGCGGAGGAACAACCTGTGAAGACCCTCCTGGAGTAAGAGAAGGTATGGGTATGAAATTTTATTTGGCCTACTTAAGAGACCCTTCAGGCAACAAGTTATGCGCTTTGCACAACATGGAAGGTTAGTCCTTATAAATGCAAATTGAAACAGAGGGCGCCACTTTAAATTATGAAATAAGTGGCGATTCTTCTAATCCTGCTTTGGTGCTTTGGCACGGGGCAGGGTGTACTTTAAGAATGTGGGATACTGCATTAAAGGGCTTAAAAGATAGTTTTTTTTGCATAGCATTCGATATAAGGGGAGCAGGACAGAGTCAAGTAAACACTAAACTCTCTGATCAATTTACGTTCGAACAATATTCAGAAGACGTTAATCTCATTCTTAAAGAACTTGATGTTAAGAAACTCCATGTTTGGAGCATGGCGTGGGGCACAAGGGCAGCAATTGCTTATTGTTCATTAAATCCTGAGAAAGTTCTTTCAGCAGTTTTTAGTGATGCAAGCATAGGCAAGGCTGATGTAACTGCACAAAAGGAAGGGCTTAAAAGGGCTTTATCTATTCAAGATAAGGGGGGAGTGCCTAGATTTGATCTCCCGTTGGGATGGAATGAGCACCTTGACTCTGATACTGCTCAATTTTCGCTTTCAGCTGCTTCCAAGTTTAATTTATCGGACGTGATAGAAGGTTTAACGATGCCAATTAGGATTATGACGGGAGACTACGACCCCAACCTTCACTCCAGTAAAAAGATCTTGCAAAGATTGCCTTCTGCAGAATTGAAAATTTTAGAGGGAGTTGGGCATGGGTCAATATTACAGAGGCCTGATTTGACTGTAGAAAATTTCATCGAATTTCACAACTCTCTTGGGTTATCCTGATGACATGATAGAAGGAAAAACCATAGTTATTACAGGAGCAGCTAATGGCATAGGCAGGGCATGGGCTGAAATGTTTTTTGCCGACGGAGCAAAAGTAATAGCTTGTGACAAAGACGAAGAAAAGCTTTTGGAATTAGATAAGCAAGGGGTGACTACTGTCATTGCAGATGTTTCCGACCCAAAAGCAGTTGAAAGTTTTATAAATCTAGCGGTACAAGAAACCGGAAAACTAGATGCCTTGTTTAACAATGCCGGCATGGGGTTTGGTTATAAATTAGAAGATTCACCTGATGGCAGTTTCGAACATCATGTTGCTGTGCATCTTTTTGGGGCAGTGCATGGAATGAGGTATGCGATTCCTCACATGAGAAAGCAAGGTTATGGAAGGATTATCAATACAATTTCTAGAAACGCAGAAACAGATGTGCCTACCACTTCAGCATACGCTGCAGCTAAGGCTGGAATTTGGTCTGCATCCAGAGTGGCCGCAAAGGAAGTGGCTGATGCAGATATTTTAATCAATATGCTGATACCGGGACCAACCAACACCCAAATTTGGGGAAGAGAAATGAGTCACTTACAAGACCCTCAGGCAACCTACCCGACAGCAAAAATGTTAGCTTTGATGGAAACAGGCGGAAAAAGCGGAAAGGTTTTTTGGGATGAAAAAGAATATCCCATGTTTAATCAGGAAAATGAAATTTTGAAAGAAAAAAAAGGGCCATAAGGCCCCTTTTTTTAGATTTCAATTCTATTTAGGTGCTGAATTCGGTTGATATTCATAATACCCATCAACTGGAATCATCAAGTGAACATATGGAGTGCCTTTAAACATCACATACGGAGCTCCGGAAGTAAATTCAGTTGTTTGGCCTTCCATACTTGCTGGATCTTTAGGTAAGAGCATTAGGTGTGGGCCCGATTCAATAAAATGAATTGGATCCGATCCCTCTCGATCACCCTCAGAGTAAGCCCTAAAGTTATCTACGCCGGTATCTCCGTGTAGCATCCACATCCAGCCGTCACTATCCATTTCAGGTATAGTTTGATTCATGTAGGCATCTACCCAGGCTAAAGAAGCAGCATCAGCACAAGCAGGGTTAGCATCATGAGGAGTCTTAAATCCTTTCTCAGGCATTGGATTGAAAGGCAAGCACACCCATCCGTTTGTGCCTTCTCTCAAAACTTCCCCATTGCCGCCTTTAACTGTTGCGAAATCTCCTATGAAATCAGGTGCAGCTGTCGAGTAAGCCCAGATCTGCCATTTAGCTGACGTATGTGAGCCGTAAGGTTCGGCAGCCATCAAACCACCGGTTAGAATAATTCCTAAAAGACTTATTAAACTGTATTTTTTAAACATTTTTATCTCCCATATGTTTATCTTCTTGTTAGTATACCTTTTCATAAATATTAAGGAGAACATTATGAAATTTTTTAAAATTATTCTTGTTAGCGCGGTGGCTGGATTAATTTCCTTATCCGCTATGGCGCATGACCCTAAGGGCGAGTCTTTTTCTCTATCAGGAAAAATCTCATCAGTTGAATTGACTGATGAAGGTGGTGTTATAACTGTTTCTGCTGAAGCCGGCAGATATGGAAAGGTGTTTTTAACTTATAACGTTAAATTGAATCCAGCCCTTCCCAATCAAGGTTACTTTTCTGGACGAGGAGTAGGCTTTAATGACGACGGAAATAGAGAATCTGGGTCTAGACAAGGCGTATTTAGGAGAGAAGGATCAATTATGAAATTCTATTCTCTAGATGATGTAAGCGATGGAAGACTAAATTACTGTGAAACAGTAATCAACCTGAGAACAGAGACTGTAGAAATGACTTTTTATCCTTTTTAAATTTATAAAATAAACGAAAAAAGCCCTTTAAGACCTAAAGGGCTTTTTTATTTTTAATGAAGCTTATTTCAATTAAACTAGCAAAGTGAGGAGAACATTGTGACGGCTTTCAAGAATAATTGGCTCCTGTTAGTCATAATTTTCTTAGGTTTCTGCTTGCGCTCATTTAATTTAGGATCCATACCTGGTCAAACTTTTGATGAGGTTTTTTACCCCGCCTTTGGTTTAAATTATATTTTAGGTGAGACATTTTTTTCAGTTCATCCGCCTGCTGGCGCTTATTTAATTAGCTTAAGCATCTATATATATCACCTTTTACCTTGGGCTGAGCCCGCACTTTCTTCAGGTGTAAACATATTGGATCTAGATCCCGTGAGCTACAGATGGTTAAACGCGATAGCTGGAACTGCTATTATTTATGTGGCCTACAAGCTCTGCATGGAGCTATTTGGTAAAAAACATTTAGCTTTACTGGCTGCTTTATTTTTTGCTTTAGACGGCTCTCTGCTAGTTGACTCTCGTTTTGGTCTTATAAACGTATATCTCTCTTTATTTGGTCTCTTGTCTGTCCTTTTTCTACTCCACTATTTTAAAGGAAAGGATAATTTAACTTTTCTTTTTATTGGAAGCTTTCTGTTGGGTTTTACCTTTTCTATAAAATGGAACGGACTAGGGTTTTGGCTAATGAGCTTCCTGTTTGTTTTGTTCATCTTATTTCTCACCAAATACCTAAAAAAAGAACAAAAGAAAGCATTGTTGAGTCATGAACAAAAATTTAAAACCAATTTCTTATCTATTTTGTTTCTTCCCTTCGTGGGATATCTAATATTTTGGATTCCTGATTTATTTTTTAATGGCTCAGATATAGTGGATAGACACTTACAAATGGCCTCTTATCATACGGACAATATCGAACAGAAATCACATCCCTACAGTTCTAGCTGGTTTACTTGGCCAATTATGCTTAGGCCAATAGCTTATTACTTTTCCTCCCAAGAAGTAATTAATGCCTCAGGAGGAAGCCTAACTGTCTTTAATGCAGTCCATTTATTTCCCAACCCTGCACTTACACTGCTATCTTCTGTGGCCATTTTTATATTATCTCTTAATTGGGTTAGTTCTCTTTCAAAAGTAATTTCATCGAAGGCATATGATTCAGACTTTGTTGCTAGCGCTTTTATTCTTTTAGGCTATTACTCAAATTTTCTTCCTTGGGCGGTGGTTTCGAGATCAGCTTTTATCTATCACTATCAAGCCTCAGCCTGCTTCAGTTTTATTGCTTTAGCTTATTTACTGTACAAAATTAGTTTAAAAGAAAAAGTTGAATATAAGGTCCTATACGTAGTCTCTATGACGTTAATAGGCGCTGCAGCAATCTATTGGCTACCAATACAAATAGGTTTGGATATTCCTGCAGGGCAATTTCAGTCAAGGATGTGGTTAGATTCATGGATATAACATCTGAAGAAACTCGCAAATTGTGCACCTGTTTTGTTTTGCCTACTTTTAACGAAGAAGAAAATATTGGGCAGTGCATTGAATCTATTTTTTCGCATCAAGAGCCTTGTCAAAATCCCATTAATGTCTTGGTGGTAGACGATAATTCTTCTGACAATACCCAGAAGATCGTTATGGATTTAAAGGACAGATTTCCTGAATTACATTTGATTACAGGAGAAAAAAAAGGACTTGGAGACGCTTACAAGAGAGGTTTTGCCCACTCTCTTGATCATTTGAACCCGGAAGTAATATTTCAGATGGATTCGGATGGTCAACACGACCCAGCCCTAGTTCCTAAGTTTCTAGATTTGATAGACCAGGGTAATGATTTAGTTATAGGGTCAAGATTTGTAGAGGGCGGATCTACGCCTGATTTTTCTTTTAGAAGAAAGCTAATAAGCAAAATTGGTAATCTGTTGGTCAGATATGCGGGTGGCGTGAGGCAAATACAAGACTGCACTTCTGGATATAGAGCCATCAGGGCAACCTATTTGAGAGATTGTGATTTGGGATTCCTTTCAACAAGAGGTTATTCATTTCAGTCTTCACTTTTATGTGAACTAGTCTGGAAAGGGGCCAAGGCTGTAGAGTTACCTATAGAATTCACTTCTAGAAAAGGAGGGGATTCAAAGCTTTCCATTAGAGATCAAGTCGAGTTTATTTTAAATATACCTAAATTGGGCTTTAGAAATGCGGAGGACTTTATCAAGTACTCAGTTGTAGGACTTTCTGGTGTTTTCGTTAACCTTGGAATTTACATCGCACTAACAAGAATTTTTGGTCTTTCAGAAGTCATAGCCCCTCTAATATCCATAGAATCTTCATTGTTATCTAACTTCCTTCTAAACAATTTTTGGACGTTTAAAAAGAGAGAAGTTACTTCGAGCCTATATAAAAGGTTATTACAATTTCATGTTGCAAGTGGAGGCGCGGCCTGCTTGAACTATTTAACCTTCTTATTGGCATTTGCTGTTTTAGGCATACATGATATTTTGGCAAATCTTATCGGCATAGCAGTTGCCGCTATCTTGAACTATATAATTAATTCTAATTGGACCTGGAGAAAAGAGCATGGAAGTAATTAAGAAAACTGTCTCAGCTATACTGTTTTATATACTAGTTTCTTGCTCAGAACCGATTGATATTAGCTTAAAGGGATTTAATCTAGAGGAAGATGTATTTGATCTGGGAAAAGAGCTTATGTCGGTTGATCATGGTTTGTATTTACTAGAAGAACAGTCTGCAAACCAAAAAAGGTTATTGATAGGAGTCCATGGCAGAGCAAGCAGGGGATACGAATGGATCTATCCTCTGAAAACTGTGGATGACGCAGAGACTTTGACAACATTTTATCGATGGAATGACAGTGGTTGCCCACAACCCTCCTATCAATCACTGAAGTCATCAATTGAATCTATGTTGCAAGTAAATCCGGGCCTAAAAAAGATAGTAGTCGTAGGCCATAGTTACGGAGCTATATTAACTTCTATGTTTTCATCAGATTGGAATAATGAGGTGCCAGTAACTCTTCACTTAGTGGCAGGACCTTTAGCAGGCATGCCCGCCCTCAATAAGCTTTGTTCTTATGAGCCGCCATCAGAGATAAATAAAAATGTTGGTTTTTATGAATGGAGAACCATAAAAGAACTTGATGGTGCTTTTAAAGATTTAGACTTTGACCCTCAAGTGATTAATCTTCCTGGAAGCAATGTTAGAAGGCTGCCAGAAAACTACAAAGGGAGAAAACTGGGCCACAATTGGTCTATAAGCTGGGTTGCGGATGAAATTAGTAATTAATCTTTAAGTTTTATAAGAAAAAATAAATATGGGCAATACGAACAATTTTTTAAAGCTAGAATCTTTAAACTACGGCTGGGTGATGGTTCTGGTGGTTTTTGTTTTAAGCGGGCTTGCGTTTGGTTCCATGGCGTCAATATCTGTTTTTTTAAAACCTATCTCTGCTGATTTTGGTTGGTCTAGAGGAGCTACTTCTCTAGCTTATACAGTTGCCTCACTAGCTTCTGCCTTGTTTGGAGTCATTTGGGGAGTTGTGGCCGATAAATACGGTACTCGTTGGTTTGGGTTTGCGGGCGCAACAGCCATGAGCCTTTGTTTATATTTGTTGAGTACTCAGACCTCTTTGTTCCAATTTTATCTTTTGTATTTTTTATTCGGTGCCCTAGGTGGCGCCTTATTGTTTTCCCCGCTGTACGCAAATGTTGGCTTTTGGTTCCGGGAGAATCCAGGTTTGGCATTAGGCATAGCTGCTTCTGGTGGAGCAGTAGGTCAAGCGTTTATTCCTCACCTTAGTGGTTACCTTATTGATTCGTCTGGGTGGCAAAGTGCTTACCTTAACTTAGCTTTAATTTACGCCATTATTGCTTTTCCAATCGCGTTTCTTATCAAAGAATCACCTTGGAGGGAAAGCGCACGTGATCAAATTGAACCAGAGCCTAGAAGTTTCCCCATTTCAGAAAAAGAAGTTGTTATATGGATAAGTGTGGCTGTAATCTTTTGCTGCATATGTATGTCTGTGCCAATTATGCACTTAGTGCCACTGCTTACTGACACGAGTTTTTCACTAGAATTTGCCACCAAGGTGCTAATGGTTTTAATGATTTTTGGAGCATTTGGGAGAATATTTGGTGGAATTTTAGGAGACTATATCGGGCCCTTACCAGGGTACATCCTAATGTCATTAGGTCAAACAATATCAGTCGTATGGTTTCCTCAGGTCTCTTCTGTGACGGCAATATACCTACTGGCAGCATTCTTTGGATTTACTTATTCTGGAGTTATGTCGAGCATCTTAGTTTGTACTAGAGTTATGGTTTCAGCACAATTTGCAGCAAGAGCAATGAGCATAACTTCGTTTTTTGGTTGGATAGGGATGGGACTCGGAGGGTTTTTAGGGGGTTATTTCTTTGATACAGAAGGAAATTACATTTGGGCTTATACGTTTGCCGGGATCATGGGCTGTATCAACCTGTTTATACTTTCCCAGTTTTGGTTTCGAATTAAAAGAGAAGAAAAATCTTTGTTAATTCAAGGGAATTAAAATGAAAACTGTATTTAATCAAGAATCAGTAAACCTTTTAGGCTTAAACCAAAAGAACTTGGAAGAATTTTTTGTTTCTATTGAAGAAAGGCCTTTTCGAGCAATCCAAGTAATGAAATGGATACACCAACGAGGTATTTCTGACTTCTCCCAGATGACTGATTTATCGAAAGAATTAAGAGAAAAACTTGAAAATAATTGCGTGGTAAAAGCTCCAGAAGTTATTTATGAGAAAACTTCGGAAGATGGGACAAGAAAATGGGTTATTAGCGTGGGCAATAAAGACCTTATAGAGATGGTGTTGATCCCTGAAAAAAATAGAGCCACTTTATGTGTCTCATCTCAAGTAGGCTGTGCTGTGGATTGCAGTTTTTGTGCTACAGGCAAACAAGGATTTTCAAGAAACTTAAATTTAGACGAAATCATCGGCCAAGTTTGGGTAGCAGCCAATTCTTTTGGAGTACCAAGATCGCCAAACGACAGACCCATAACAAATGTGGTGATGATGGGTATGGGGGAGCCATTATTAAATTTTGATCCCGTGGTGGATGCTATGAACTTAATGATGGACGATAACGCGTATGGCCTTTCCAAAAGAAAAGTTACTTTAAGCACTTCCGGAATAGTTCCTAAAATCGATGATTTAGGAAAAGTCACAGATGTAGCTCTTACCATTTCCTTGCACGCTCCCAACGATGAGTTGAGGAATAAGTTAGTTCCGATTAATAAGAAGTATCCTATAAAAGACCTAATAGACTCTGTTAAAAGATATGTAGAAGGTTGCTCAGATAAGAGAGTAACAACCATTGAATATATATTGATCGAAGATATTAATGACAGCTTAGAGCTTGCTGATGAGTTATGTGAGCTGTTAACTCAAATTGATTGTAAGATTAATTTGATTCCCTTTAATCCCTTTGCAGAATCAAAATATAAACGACCATCTGGAAATAGAGTAAAACGTTTTCAAAAGCACCTACAAGATAACGGATACGTGACGACAATTCGCTCTACCAGGGGTGATGACATTATGGCTGCATGTGGCCAGTTAGTTGGTCAAGTGAACGATAAGACTAGGAAGAAAGAAAGAGCTGAGAATAAGCTGAAGATAAAAACAAAAACAATTTAGATGATTCATAGTGTTGCAATAATAGGGGCAGGGATATCTGGTCTTACGGCGGGCTGCGCATTGAGAAAATATGGATTTGAAGTTGATATTTTTGAAAGATCAGATTCCATAACAGAATTTGGAGCAGGAATTACATTATCCAGGAACGCTACTTCTCTTTTAAGAAAAATTGATCTGTATGACGAGCTAGAAAGAAGCAGTTATAAACCTCAAGGTTCATTTATAAGACATTATAAGACTGCAAAAGATATAGCTTATGTAGACTTCACTAAAGATTTTTTAACAGCAAACAGGAGAGACGTTGTAAGAATCTTTTCTGAAAGATTTATCGACATGGGAGGCCGCTTGCATCTGTCCCAAGATATAGAAAGCTTAGATGTAGAGAGTGGGCAGTTTTTTTCTTCAGGAAAAGATTCCTACTCCGCTGATCTTGTTTTAGCGTGTGATGGAATTAAATCCACTATTAGGGATGGAGAGTTTGATGTTTCCGAGCCAACTTTCACAAACTATATTGCTTGGAGGGGGGTTGTTGATGAATCTAATTTTCCTCAATTTTCAGGCAACGACCAAGTCAATATTTACCATGGACCTGGAGGTCATGTTGTTCATTATCCAATAGGAAATGAAAATAAGATTAACTTTGTTGCCATAGAGACTGGAGAAAATTGGGAAGAAGAGTCTTGGAAAAAGGAAGGTAACAAAAAGGATTTGCTTCATGCATTTGACGATTGGAATATAACTATCAAGGAGGTCTTCTCATCAGTTAGTAGTGTGTATAAGTGGGGAATATTTGAAAGAAGGGTTCCAAAAAAAATTACTAAAGGGAGGGTTATTCTTTTGGGTGATGCCGCACATCCCATGGTGCCTTTTTTAGGGCAAGGTGGATGCCTGGCCATTGAAGACGCCTTTACATTAGCTTATCTAGTAAATCACCTAAAAGGTGATTTAGATAAAATAAAAGACTCTTATCAAAAATTGCGACGCACAAGAGGGAGCCTTATTCAACAAAGGTCAAATTTTCAAGGTAAGTTTAACCATTTATCAAATCCATTATTAATGGGATTAAGAAACCGGGCAGTAAAACTTCTTGTTAAACCCAATATAGAGAATATTCATTCATATGATGCTCTAAAGGAAATATCAAAGTTATAAAAGCTTATACTGCTTGCTTCTGTGAAACCTTCCTATTAATCTTCACTTCTATTTTGGGGAAAATATGAGTTACGCAGAACATAGAAAAATTATTGACGCTGACAGTCACGTTATTGAGCTTGAAGACTTTCTGATTTCGGCAGCCAAAGAAGAAGACAAAAGTCTAATTCCTTCGATGTCCTCTCAGAAGGAATTGCCAGTTGTTGAAGCAGGCCTAGAAAGAGGAAAAGAACTTTTTAAGAAACGCCAGGAAGATCCAGAAGTAATGGCTAAATTTGATGAAGCTATTTTGGATAACACTAAAAGTGGCTGGAATAGGGTTGGGGCTTTTGATCCAAGCGAAAGGTCGCATGCACTGGATGTTTTTGGTTATTCAATTCAGTGGGTTCTACCTACATTTTCTTTTCATCAGATAGCTCATTCCGATAACCCGAAG